>JBGTKC010000008.1:0-85014 GCA_041744755.1 Saprospiraceae bacterium | reverse complement strand
TCGGGGTCGCGGCAGGGGCGAATCCAAGGCGTACGAGGGAGCGTGGACTCCGCCGGACGCACCTTCCCGCCCTTCCTAGCCGGACCTCTCGCGGCGGCAGGCGCGGCTAACTGGGCCGTACTCGCGGGTGCAGGGGCGATGGCGATTGGCGGCGTGGCTGCGTTGCGGTTGCTGTCGAAGTCCGACGCAAATGACGTAGGGGAAGAGGGCCACCCCCGCGACGATGACGACACCGACAGCGATGACGACGACGGCGATCGTCCACCAAAATCGGCGCGGCGACAGACGATGAGCCCGGAGGTCGCAGGGGAGTGTTGATGGTTGGAGGGCTCACCCGAAGATCGACTAGACACGGCTCAATCGCCACGTCCGCACCTCCACCCTAGCTTCCGCCAAAACGTCTCCCAATTCCACGGAACTCTCGAAACTCAGTTGTTCCAACAAGTAACTCTCCACCGACACCTCGAAGCTGTGTCGCGCGAATGGCCAAGGTCTCACGATCACCACCCCGCTCTCCGCGTCCTGTTTCGCGTAGGTGTGCGCTCCGAGTCCGTCATTGATCTCCACCTCGCGCCCCATCGCCGGAAGTTCCTCCCCACAGAGGACTAGCGATAGCCGGTCGCAAAATCGCATCCGCCCGTAGGTTTCGTCGAGTTGCGCAGCGTCTGGCTCGCCGTCCGGATCGCTGGACGACTCGAAGGTGTCGATGTCGCGCAAGACCGCGGCCAGCCTCGCGTCCACGTCCTGGCCCTCGTACAGGAAGCGATAGTGTCGTCCGATGAGCCTCCCCACCCAGCGACGCTTGCGCCGCACGCCTTCCAACAACGCCTCCGCCTGTAGACTCCGTTGCTCGTCGTCCATCGCCATAAAGGCAAAGTCCTGTGGGGCGCCCGCCGCTGTGAGGTAGTGGCCCCGCCGAAAGTCGAGTTGGTGGTCGTCGTGGTCGGCCACCGCGATGAGCGTCGCTGTCGGCGGAACCCCCGGCGCGTCCGGCGGAAGTTGCCGGTACAGCTCCGCGGCGAGCAGGCCGTGCGCCGGGTGCAGCGTGATGCGCCAGCCGCGTGAGTGAGGACGGACGATCATGGGACCATTGTTGAATTGTTGAAGGGAGAGTTATTGAATTAGTTACCGCGGGGGACGCACCGCCAAATTCAATCCTTTACCTTCTCACTATCCAACGCTCTCACGGCCCGCTCAATACTCTCCATCCCTTCTTGCAGCCACGGCACCCAGACCTGCCACATGTGGAAGGCGTTCGGCTCCTCGTGGAGGGTGACCTCGGCGCCGGCACGTTTCGCGAAAGCGTAAAGCACGGTGGCGTCATCGCGGAGGAGCTCGCGCTCGCCGACCTCGATGTGGGTACGGGGCAGGAGGCTTAGGTCGGCCAGGACGGGACTCTGCTGCGGGTCGTCAGCTGGGACCCCGGGAAAGGTCCACCGCCCGAGCTTGGCGTCAAACGGATCGTCGACGATCGGATCCATCGCGGAGCGGATGTCGCGGGTGGCGTTAAGACCCGTGCGGTCGGTATTAGGGCTGAAGAGGGCCAGTCTAAGGGCGGGCGTTCCGGCTTTCGCCAAAACGAGCGCCACGTTGATCGCCAGGTGCCCTCCGGCGGAATCTCCGCCGAGACTTACGTCAAAACCCCTGGACTGTAGCGCCCGCGACACCGCGAGGCCGTCTTCAAGCTGCGCGGGCCAGGGGTGCTCCGGGGCGAGGCGGTACCGCGGGACCACGACGGGCTGGCCGCTTGTTTTGGCGAAAGCCTCCGCAAGGCGCGCGTGCGTCTCCGGACTGCCGAACACGTAGCCGCCGCCGTGGAACCACACCCAGACTGGACCTCCGCCGTCCTCCAGGCTCATGGCGCCCGAGAGCCTACAGACTACCCCACCGAGCGTGACTTCGGGTCGGGTGTCGGGTGCGGGATCCTCTCCGAGCAAGAGGGTATTGAAGCCGGCGCGCATCGCCGCTGGTTTGTCGCCGAGATCGATGGTCTGCGCACGTTCGGAGACCTGGTCGTAGGTGACGGTGCCGCTGAACGGGCCGGGGGAAGGGTTGCTCATACGAGGCAGAAAGACCACGGCGGTGGGGATGGTTTAAGGGATGCGACAGCCGGGCGCCACCGACTGAGGCGAGGCATAAGGTCGGATGGCTTTTGTTGGGCAAAATTTAGTCGATGCAGCACGTGGTTTCGTCGAACTCAGTTTTGCCGGAAGGCTTAACGTGATGCTAATTTGGCATCACAACTACTTCACCATGGCCAACGACAAGAACTACGCACCGCTCTCGGGCTATCTCGCCCTGATCCTCCTGGCCGTCCTGGCGCTCGCGACGGCCTTCGTGTTCTTCCGCGTCAACATCGTCGGCGGCGCGCTGCTAGGTTTGGCCACCTTCTTCGTACTCTCGGGCTTTTTCACGGTCCAGCCCAACGGGTCTAAGGTCATGACGCTGTTCGGGAAGTACGCCGGGACCGTGCGCGAGAACGGCTTCTTCTGGACGAACCCCTTCTTCGTCAAACAGTCGATTAGCCTACGGGCGCGCAACTTCGACTCCGAGCGCCTCAAGGTCAACGACCTGCGCGGCAACCCCGTCATGATCTCCGTGATCCTCGTGTGGCGCGTGGCCGATAGCTACAAGGCGGCATTCGAGGTGGACGACTACGAGCACTTTGTGCGTGTACAGACGGACGCCGCGGTACGCGTCCTCGCGATGAGCTACTCGTACGACAACTTCGACGAGCCGCTCGAGGGTCACGGCCCGGAGATCACGCTGCGCTCCGACGTCGACACCGTCAACCGCAACTTAGAGCGCGAGGTCCAGGAGCGCCTCGCGATCGCAGGGATTGAAGTGATGGAGGCGCGGATCGGCTACCTCGCCTACGCCGAGGAGATCGCGAGTGCGATGCTGAAGCGGCAGCAGGCGGAGGCCGTCGTAGCGGCCAGGCACAAGATCGTCGAGGGTGCCGTGTTGATGGTCGACGATGCGCTCCGGAGCCTCTCGGCCCGCGGCGTCGTGGAGCTCGACGGTGAGCAGCGCGCGCACATGGTGTCGAACCTGATGGTGGTACTGTGTAGCGACAAGGAGACGACGCCTGTCGTGAACACGGGGACGCTCTACAAGTAATTTTTGAGTTTTTGAATTATTTAATTTTTGAATGCTGTGCAGGCGAATCGCTTGTGGTCTGCGAGACATTCAACAATCCAACCTTCAACAATTGTCTCAAAAGAAACGCTTCGTCCTTCGCATCGACGAGGAGACCATGCGCGCGCTAGAGCGCTGGGCCGGAGATGAGTTCCGCTCGGTGAATGGGCAGCTGGAATTCCTACTGTCACGGGCGCTCAAAGAAGCAGGGCGTTCGCCAAAACCTAAGTTTCCGTCTAAACTAAACGAGGATGAGCCGGACTAAAGCGCTGCACCTGTCCTTACTCGTCCTCGGCCTCGGTTAGTGCGTGTAATACTACCCCCCCCCGGAAATACCGACCCACTTCGACATCACAGGCGAGCCAGATGGCTACGGGCGACCGTACACGCTATTCGTAATTCCGGGCATTTGGCTGGTTGCTGCAAGCTTGCTTGAATTCGCACACCGCAACCCGCAGCGGCAGACTGGCACGGTGCGGGGGCCGTGTCTTAAATAAAGACTGGTTTACCAGCAGGAGGTCGCCGGTGCATTTTCGCTCGTCAACTCTCTCACGGGAGCGCTAGTGTTCGTCGTCTGAACTGACATCATCTACGCGCTTCACTTCACGAGGATCAGTCCCCGTCGGCGCTTTCGGTGGTGACATTCGTGGCTTACAGGGTGACCGTCGTATGGACTGTCATCCGATCGGCGAAATGCGCAAAGGTTTTAGCGAATGCTGTACGCCGCAGGAGCCGACTGCCGCTAGTGCCTGATGGCAAGACCGTTAGGCTGCTCCCCAACCTGGAGCGTCTTGGTCACAGAGAGCGTCTGTACGTCGACGACCGATAGTGTATTGGCGCCCTGATTCGTTACGTAAGCCAACTTGCCGCCGGCGCTAAAGGCGATAGCGTGCGTGTTGGTCCCGGTGGTGATATCTCCGATGCGCTCCCAAACGCCGTTTGTCTTTGCGTAACGGACCACCATCCCGTGCGTAGCATCCGTGACCCAGAGTTCGTCGCGCGTGATGCTGTAGGCTGCGTACGCCGGCATAAAGTTCAGATCTATCGTAGCCGTGACGTCACCGGATTTGACATCGATCTCGGAGACGGTCTCGGAGCGCTCGTTGTCGACGTACATCTTGCCGTTGGGCGCGGGCCAGGCCCCGACGGGATCTTCGCCGACGGGGATGACGCGCAGGACGGCCTTACTAGCCGGATCGATCATGGACACCGTCCCGTCGCCGGTATTGGCGGAGAAAGCGGCGGTGCCATCGTGCGAGAAGGTCAGCTCGCTCGGGGCCTTACCGACTGAGATGGTATGCGTGAGGGTAAAGTCGCTCGTGCGGTAGACGAGCACCTTCGGATTGGCTTCGTCGGACTGCGACACCCACAGCTCTGTGCCGGCGGGGTTGAAGGCGGCGTTGTGCGGGAGATGCGGCACCGCAATCTCGCGCTCGACTTTCCCCGTAATCGCGTCGATAATCTGTATTTTCTGACCGGGCGTAGCGCTCCCGTGACCGGCGTGTCCGCCGCTGAGATCCGTGCCCGTGATGGCGACGGCGAGCTTCTTGCCGTCGGGACTTAAGTAAACGTGGTGCGGGAACTGTGCGCCGTCGAGGGCGATCGTCTCGGTGACGGTGAGGTCGGAGAGCCGAAAAACCGACAGATCGTTCGAGGCGCCGTTGACCACGAAGCCGGCGGGGTAGTCGATCGCGAGGTCATCTTGCCCGTCGTGCATCCCGTCCATGTCGTGCATGCAGCTCGCCGCGGTGAGAAGGATGATTGCGGGGGCAAGGGCGAGGGCGACGGTCTTGTGTGTGGCCATGGAGAGTGGGGCGGCGGAGGAGTCTAGAACAAAGGTGCTCGCAACTGCTACGAAGGTCCAAAGTTAAACGCAGGAACCACAAGAGATATGCCGGCGACCACCGGGGTTCGCTTACCCGTTTGGTCCGTTGTATTATCCTTTAGACCTGTCGTGGTAGAGCGGAGTTCGCGCGACATCCACCGAAGCACGATATTGACCAGTGGAATTCGTTTTGACGCCAGGCTTTCGCCAAAACACAGCTCTCTCACCAAACTCAGCACCTCTGGTCAAATCCACCCCGGCCCGGCGGTGAAGCGGAAACCCCTCCGTCTCAAACAACAGAATGGTCATTCACGGGGACATAGGGACGCAGAGCTAGGTATTGGTTTTGGGCGCGTCCAAGCTCGAAGTTGGTCTCGGGCGCACCCAAGCTTGTCGCCATAACATCGCGGCCCAGGAGACACTCGTAGCCACCACCGCCAACAGACCACGCTCGCGACGTGGTCCACTATCGAGTCCGGCGGTCGCCTTCGACGCACGAGGATGCACCCGCCCGATGGCGCCAAAAGCCAACCCTTACCTTCCCGCCATGCCCCGCGTCCCCTCCCGCAAGAAACCCGCCTGTCCGGTGAGTCCCGCCTTCTCGCAGTACCTCGCCGCCTACGGGCGGGCGACACGGCTGCCGCTCGGCTACGACGACCTCGCGCACTTCACCGCCGCCGTGCCCCTGCTAGATGCCGACGGCGAGGACACCCTCTGGCAGACGGTCTACTACGCCGAGCACGAGCGCGGGGACGTCAACCTCGGCCTGCGCCACATCTACGCCCTCCTCAAGACCGACGGCGACGATGACGTCCTCGAGCACCTCGAGATCGCCCGCGTCGACTTCTGCACCTTCGGCAACACGATGCCTTTCCGCGTAAGGATCCGCAACCGCATCAACGACAACTACGACCACTACTACGTCAAGCGCGCCGACGCCAATCGGATCTACGGTCTGGAGTTGGAGCACATCCTGAGCCCCAACCGGATCACCTACCTCGTCGACGGACCGACCCTCATCGAGGAGCACATCGCCGGTGTGCCGGGGGACGACTTTATGGCGGCCCATCTCGACACGCCGGTCACCAACCAGATCCGTATCGCGAAGGAGTTCATCAAATTTAACGAACGATGCTTCGTGCGCCTCCTCGGCGACATGCGGGCTTACAATTACGTGGTCGACATCACGCCCGATATAGAGGGCAACCAGTACCGCCTGCGCGCGATCGACTTCGACCAGCAGAGCTACGAGTCGCGCAAGACCTTTTACCTCCCTCAGTACTTCAAGGACAACCGCCCGATCATCGCCCTCGGCCTGGAGCACATGAGCCAGGAGTCGGTGGTGCAGTACCAGCTCGAGGAGCGGAGCCTGATCGGCGTACGGCTCCGCACGATCCGCGATCGCCTCGGCGAACTCATGGACTGCATGGCCGCCGACGTGATTAGCCCGCCGGCCAAGGTCCGCGCACTGGCCCTCGAGCTCGACGCCCACCACCAGACGAGGCGCTTCAGTGCCTGTGAGCGCATGGGGCAGCTAGTGGCCGTGAATCTGGAGTTGGTCCTCGACAAGGAATTCCACCGGAGCATGGCGTGGGTGAGGTGAAGCTGGGCGCTGTGCTAGTTAAGCGGATGCGCCTAAGTGATGCTCTCGACCCTGGTTTTGGCGAAAGCCCTTTTGACGAGTCGCTACCGCTCAGCTGCCTCCTCGATGGGGCGCTTAGGCTTCCCACTCGCCAAGCCGGATACCGGCAGGGCACCGGCGCCGGTGGTGGGGAGAGCGGCCAGGTCGGCCTTGGATTTGCCGCTGAGAATGTGGGAGAATTTGTCCTTGAAGCGCAGAAAGTAGGCCTCGAAATACTGGTACGACAACCCTGCCAGTAAGATGGTAACGAGGAGGGATCCACTGTACAGCAACAAGTCAGATTGGATGCCGAGCGCCACCAGGGCCGAGAGCACGATCATGATCGCGAAGGGGTGATACATGTACAGCCCGTAGGAGATCTTCCCGAGGTAGTTCATTGCCCGATTCTCGAGAGGCGATCCGAGGGCGGGGTTGCTCGAGAGGTTGAGGATGATGATCCCGAAGAACACCGCGTAAAATTCATAGTGAACCAACGGCAACACCACCCCCGCGACGATCATACCGGTGACGAGGGCAGTCGCGCCCCAGAATACATCCCGGCGCATCACCCACGCGAGCTTCGGCGACTTGCGGAACAGTAGCACGGCGTACACGCCGCCGATGGCCATGCAACTGATCGGGAAGGCCTGCCAGAACCCTCGCAGGGTGTTGAGGTTCGGGAGGTACGCCCCGAGGGGCGAGTACAGGACGGCTTTTACGGCGAGGTAGAACGCAATCACCGCGAACATCAGTCGCATGCGGTGGATCTTGACGCGGCTCACGAGTACCGGCCACACCAAGTAGAACTGCTCCTCGGTGCCGATGGACCACAGGTGCGAAGCGTAGGGGACCACGCCCATCACGGGCATGACGAGGTTGCCGAGGAAAACCACGAATAGAAACACCATCAGCGGCACGCGATCGTAGATGGCGTCGGCCTCGAGACTCGGGAAGGGCACGAGCCCGACGTAGGGCATGACCGCGAGCGCGAGGAAGAGAATCAGGAAGTAGAGCGGCCAGATGCGCAGGACGCGCCGCATGTAGAAGTCCTTGATCCCGACGCTCCCGAAGCGATCCTCCTCGGCGAGGAGGAGATACGTAATTAAAAACCCGCTCAGGACGAAGAAAAGGATGACGCCGAGCTTACCGATCAACTGCACCGCGGGCACCGTGTTCCACAGGTTGTGCAGGTCGGACATCCACTTCAGCTGTTCGATGTGGTAGACGAGCACCAGCGCCGCGGCGAGGAACCGCAGGCCGTTTAGGTTAGGAAAGTAAACCTTTTGCTTGCTCATTATAGTCATACCCACCGAGCGCAAGAGCGTGTGCTCCTTCCAGTAGACTGTAAACGCCAAATCGCGTCACCGTTCACAGATTTAGGCAGCGAAGTGCCTGGATCCCGAGACGGCGCCACGTGGGATTGCTTGCGTGGCACTGGAATCCGGACCGCAAAAATAACCCCCCTGCGCCCGTGTTATCCCCAAGTCCATGCAAAATTACCCCTCTGTGAGTAGCTTTAAAGCTGCGGCGGGCGCTACCGCCTGCTCGCCCCCCAGCTCCGTACCTACGGCGCAATCCCCGTCGAGAGTGCGAGAAGCACACTCTGGCAAACCGCGTGCCGCTAGGTGCGAAAGAGCCACCCGCAGGCGGCTTTCGCCAAAACCTGTCCTGAAGATACAGGTTATGGGGACGAGAATTGACGCTCTCCAGTGCGAGCGTAGCCGTTTTAGCGCCCCGCTTGAGCGTTGCGGCCCTGGATGATCTCTTATTTTCGCCTCACACAAGCATATCATGCAAGACATCAGACAAGACGACGGCGACCTCGGTGCGCCGGTGTGGAACGTCAACGACGATCCCGGCAAATGCCCCTTCCTCAACGGCAGCCTCGAGAATACCGCCGGTGGCGGGATGAATAACCGTGACTGGTGGCCCAACCAGCTCAAACTCAACATCCTCCGGCAGCACTCGACCCTCACCGACCCAATGGGCGAGGACTTCGACTACGCTGCCGAGTTCAGGACGCTCGACCTGGCGGCCGTCAAGCGCGACCTCGCCGGGGTGATGACCGACTCGCAGGAGTGGTGGCCGGCCGACTACGGGCACTACGGCCCGTTCATGATCCGGATGGCGTGGCACTCCGCGGGCACCTACCGCATCCTCGACGGCCGCGGGGGCGCCGGGGGCGGGATGCAGCGCTTCGCGCCGCTCAACTCCTGGCCCGACAACGCCAACCTCGACAAGGCACGCCTGCTGCTGTGGCCCGTCAAACAGAAGTACGGCCGCAAGATTTCGTGGGCCGATCTCATTGTCTTGGCCGGCAACGTGGCCCTCGAAACGATGGGCTTCGAGACCTTCGGATTCGCCGGCGGGCGCCAAGACAAATGGCAGCCCGACGAGGACATCTACTGGGGCGCCGAGACCGAGTGGCTCGGCGACGAGGAGCGCTACCCCTCCGGTAACCACGAGCGCGAGCTCGAGCAACCTCTGGCCGCCTCGCACCTCGGCCTCATCTACGTCAACCCGCAAGGTCCCCGCGGCGAACCCGACGCACTCGCCGCCGCGCACGATATCCGCGAGACCTTCGGCCGCATGGCGATGGACGACGTCGAGACGGTGGCACTGATTGCCGGTGGCCACACGTTCGGCAAGACTCACGGAGCCGCTGATCCAACGCTTTACGTAAGCTCGGAGCCCGCCGGTGCCGCGATCGAGGAGATGAGCACGGGGTGGAAGAACAGCTACGGCCCCGGACACGGCGCGCACACGATCACAAGTGGGCTCGAGGGCGCCTGGACGACCACGCCCGCGCGCTGGAGCAACGACTACTTCAAGCACCTTTTCGAGTTCGAGTGGGAGTTGGAGAAAAGCCCCGCCGGCGCACATCAGTGGAAGCCGACCAACGGTGATGGCGCAGGCACCGTGCCCGACGCGCACGACGCAACTAAGATGCACGCGCCCTTCATGCTTACCACCGACCTCGCCATGCGCGTGGACCCGGCCTACGAGAAGATCTCGCGTCGGTTCTACGAACACCCAAAAGACTTCGCCGATGCCTTCGCGCGGGCCTGGTTCAAGCTCACGCACCGCGACATGGGCCCGATCGAGCGCTATCTCGGTCCGGAGGTCCCGCAGGAGGAGTTGATCTGGCAAGACCCGCTCCCCAAGGTCGAGCACGCCCTCATCGACGAGGCCGACGCGACCAAGCTCAAGCGCATGATCCTCGCCTCAGGTCACTCCGTATCGGAGTTGGTCTCGGTGGCCTGGGCCTCGGCCTCGACCTACCGCGGGTCGGACAAGCGTGGCGGCGCCAACGGTGCCCGCGTACGCCTCGAGCCACAGCGCCACTGGGAGGTTAACAACCCGCCGCAACTCCAGCGCGTGCTCCACACCTTGGAGAACGTCCGCTCGGAGTTCAACGGCAGCCAAACCGGGGGCAAGCAGGTCTCACTTGCCGATATGATCGTGCTCGCCGGCAACGCCGCCGTAGAGCAGGCCGCTCAGGATGGCGGGGTAGACGTAATGATTACCTTCAAGGCCGGGCGCGCCGACGCCAGCGCCGAGCAGACCGACATCACGGCCTTCGAAGCCCTCCAGCCCCGCGCCGATGGCTTCCGCAACTACGACTCGCCCCGCAATAAGGCCCGCGGGGAGGACATGCTCATCGACCGCGCGAATTTGCTGACACTCACCGCGCCCGAGATGACCATCCTCATCGGCGGACTCCGGGTGTTAGACACCAACTACGACGGCTCGCAATATGGCGTCTTCACGGACCGCCCAGGAGTGCTATCGAACGATTTCTTCGTCAACGTCCTCGACATGGGTACGACGTGGAGCCCGACCGACGACAACCAGCAGGTCTTCGAGGGCCGCGACCGCAAGACCGGTAAGGTGAAGTGGGCCGGCACCCGCGTCGATCTCATCTTCGGTTCCGACTCCCAGCTTCGTGCCCTCGCCGAGGTGTACGGCTGCCAGGACGGCAAGGAGAAATTCATAAAAGACTTCGCCCGGGCCTGGGGGAAGGTGATGGAACTGGACAGATTTTAAAGCTGGAGAGCTTTAGAAGGGAAAGTTGAAAATGGCCCGCCTACCGTCCTTTTGGAATGGTGGCGGGCCTTTTTTCTTGCTCGTATGACACATGACCCTCTTGAGCGCGTTTCTGTTACGGCTTCGTAGGATTTTGTGCTTCTTCCACAAAGTCTGCCGTGGAAGCTATCTCGTTCAGATTTTGGTTCGGGGCGCAGCGTTCCTCAATTAGATCACGTCTACCCTATTATGAAGACCCTCAACCTCACAAGCCGAGCCATCCGCCTCATTGCTCTCGCGGCCCTTATCCCACTGCTAAGTGCGGTGGGCTGTGATCGCGACGATGACGACGGCATTTGCGTAGATTCTGTTTTACGTGAAGCGGGACGGGACAAAGCGTGTCCTAAGAATTATGACCCTGTTTGCGGGTGCGACGGCGTTACCTATGGGAATGCCTGCGAGGCTGAAACGGCTGGCGTCACTCGGTCCAAAACAGGCAAATGCGACTGACCTACTTTTCCCGGTAACGCTGGAGATTTTTCAATGGCGTTGAGCAGCGCTCCAGTGTTACCCCTTGTCTGAATTCGTATGCTTCCATGCTCGCCGTCCCACCGCTTGCCTTTCGTCGTTGGCGTCTTTCCGCTATTGCTATTGCTCGGCGCCGCGAGCTGCGACCGCGATGACGATCTGCCGATGTGCATAGACCCAGTCAAGCGCGAGGCTAGCAAGAGCCAAAACTGTCCCGAGCACCTCAACCCAGTCTGCGGCTGCGACAAGGTCACCTACGGCAATCCATGCTTTGCCGAGGCCGCGGGCGTGACGCGGACCATGCCGGGAAAGTGCGATTAGATCGCCCGTGCGCTCACGAACGGCAAACACCTCGCACTTTTTATTCTCCCAGTTTCTTACTTTAAGAAGCTCCACGCCCGCCACCGCTGATTCACCATCGGGAAAAACGGAATCAAGCCTTCCGCATACTCACAGCGCGCACTCGCTCCCCGGAATCGGGCCTTCGCCATCATGTTGACGTCTAGAATGTCCTCCGTATTCTCGGTGTCGTGGATGCGCAAGAGCCGTCGCTTATCCTCGATCACGTCATCGATGTTAACGTAGAGAGCCGGATCGAAGCTGACGGTCTGCCCGCCGGCGTCGGATTCGTAGAAGTAGAGGTTGGCGCTGTAGAGATGCCCCGTACGCGACATGGCCTGGACCGTCATCGCGGAGGCGGCGGCGTGGTCGGCGACATCGAGGGCCCACATCGTGAGGACTATGGTCGGGTCGACCCGGCGGATGATCGCGGCGAGGCTGTCCACCGTGGTAGGTCTGGCCTGGATACCGGCGTCAGGTTCGCCGAGGAAGTAGTGCCGGGCGCCGAGCTCGGCGGCGGTCTTCAAGGTCTCGGCTTCGCGGGCGGGGCCGACGCGCTCGGGTTCGTCACCGCCGGCGCCCATCTCGCCGCGGCTTGCGCAGACGATCGTGATGTCGTGGGTCTCGCGCATCTTCCAGACCGTGCCGCCACAGCCGTCTTCCCAGTCGCCGGGGTGGGCGCCGATTACGAGGAGCCGCGGCTTCTGCGCCGGGGCGGCGGGCGAGTCCATGTAGGGAAATGTGGGTTCGGTTTTGGCGCCAAGCCGCAAAAGCTGCGGGATACCGGTGCGCCCGAAGCGCTCGTCTACGGTTGGGTAGTAGGTCCGGAACGGCTCCGCGTAATTCACCTTGGCGAGCTGGCCGTAGTATCGCGAGCCGGCACCGATGCTCTCGACCAATTCGTTGTCGACGTTCTGCGAGTCGTGCAGCTTGAGCAGGGCCAGTTTCGCTTCCGCAAAACTGTCGATGTTGACGTAGAAGTTTGCGTCGAATTGCTGGGTCTGCCCTCCGTGTTGCGCCTCGCCGAAGTAGAAGTCGCGCGTGTGAATGAGCCCCGTTTGCCAGCCCGCGCGAATGGCCATGTGACCGGCCGCGGCGTGGTCGGGCACGTCGACACCCCACATCGTAATAACCATTACGGGATCGAGTCGCCTCATCAGGTTGGCGACGCTGTCGATGCGATTTTCGTCCGCAAACACCTCCCCGTCGACACTCCCGAGGAAGTAGAGTGTGGCGCCGATAGTTTTGGCGGAAGCCGTCGCTTCGGCGGTTCGGATGCGGGCGGTCTCGGGGCTCGGGGTCACCTCGGCCCAGCTTTGCTCCGGCGATTGCTTGATTCCCCGTTCCCCGCGCGAGGCGATGGCGACGTGGATGTTATGGGTCTGCGATAGCTGGATAACGGTGCCGCCGGCGATCCCCTCCCAGTCGTCGGGGTGCGCGGTGACGATGAGGACGTTGGGGCGGAGGGCAGACTGGGCGGGGAGGGGTACGCTTCCGCAAAGCGGGCCATAGCCCAGCGTCGCGATGCATACGGTGATGACGGCTCTCAACATGCTCACAAACTAATGCTCCTGCTGAGCATGCCACTGCTTGCGGTCTGTCTCTTCGTATTAGCTTCCGGCCGTGCACCTTCTCTTAGCTCCTCTCCGTTGCGGCACCGTGCTTTCGATGGTTTGCTTTGTCACGGTCCTGATAGCCGCCGCCCAAAACCCGACGCCGCACACCCTCCACCTCGGCATCGACTCGATCCAGTACGCGCTATACTGGCCGAAGCGGTTGGCGGCGGCCAACGATGACAGACCTCTCGTCGTCTACCTCCACGGCGGCGCTGGCGGCACGGACGTCGGGCATGTCTTGAGCGATCCGGTGGGCCGCGACATCTACGCTCACGTCGGCGACAGCGCTTACGTCGTGTGTCCGCTCAATCGCTTCGGGCGCGGGTTCTGGGATTTGCGAGCGCTCGACTACTTGCTCGACAGCCTTTCGGGAAAACTGCCCGTCGACGCCTCGCGCATCTACCTCACGGGTGCGAGTCGGGGGGGTCTGGGCGCCTGGACGCTCGCGATGCAGTACCCCGAGCGTTTTGCGGCGCTGGTGCCGGTCTGCGGCGCCGTGCCCCACCCCTACCACGTCTGGATTCCGGACGACTTGCCGCTGTGGATCTTCCACGGCGCCGACGACGAGGCGATCCCGACTTCGGAGACCTTTGAAATGCTGGACTTGCTGCGCTTCCGTCACGAGCGGACCGCGGATACGAAGGTGACCATCTATGAAGGCGTGGGGCATGAAGCCTGGGAGCATGCATATAAGGAAGAAGCGCTGTATGAGTGGATGATGCGGCAGCGGCGTTAACAACTAGCGTGACGGCTTAGCTATCGCCCAGAATCGTTCAGCATGTTTGAGCAGATTTAGAACTAAGGTCTGCAATGGCTATCCCTGCCCATCCAAGACATGCGGGATCCGGGATCCGGGAGGTAGCGTAGGTCCGTTCAAACAACTTCATCACGCCCCAAGGTTAGATTTTGCGATCGATGAATTCGTGTGCGATTATGTGCATCCGGTGAGTGATGCCTCGTTGGCCCTTGAGAGCTAGCGAGATCGGGTCTAATATCAAACTCCATTCGACTCAACGCAAGTCGCCGTGTGGCTCTGTTTCTAAATGTCTAGCGGTGTGGGCACCGACTTACAATGGAGATGCCCAGCACCCACTCGAAAAGCTACCTTGCGTGTCGTATGCAGCTCCTGAACACCTTAACGCTCGTCAACTGGAAGTCCATTGCCGACCAGCGCATTGAACTCAGGCCCCTCAACGTAATGGTGGGCGCCAACGGCGCCGGAAAGTCCAACGTCTTGTCAGTCATGCGAATGCTCATCGCGACGTTTGGCAAGCAGCCAGGTTTCCAGCGCTTTGTAGCTGAGGGCGGCGGCGCGGACAGCTTGCTGCACTTGGGCTTGCGCCACTCGCGACACGTGGCAATAGAACTCGAGTTCGCGACAGACAAGGGCTCGTCGACCTATGCGGCGGAATGGTCGGCGGCCGCACTCGATAGCCTCATTTTTACCGACGAGCGAATCAGCTTCGCTCGTGAAAATGGCCCCGCTTCTTTGCCTAGGTCAAACTCGCTCGGTGCAGGACACCGCGAGTCCGCACTCGTATCTGCGGCCATCGAAGACACCACCGCAAAGGTGATTCTCCACCTACTCAGAGGCTGTAGAGTTTACCATTTTCACGATACCTCCACCACCTCTCCCATGCGAGGCAGCAGCTACGTAGAGGCTAACCGCTTCCTGTATCCGGATGGCGGCAACCTAGCGGCCATGCTGTATTTGATTGCCCAGGATCGACCAGCGGCTTTCCAGAGGATCGAAGGCTGGTGCCAGCAGGCCATTTCGGGCTTCGGCGCATTTGTGCTGGAGCCTTCGAAACTCCATCAGCAGCAAATTTTTTTGAAATGGCAACAGGTAGGTTCGCAGTACGAGCTCGGGCCGCACCAACTCTCAGATGGATCGCTGCGCTTTATCGCCCTGGCAACACTGTTAGGCGGTGACTTGGCATCAAGCGGGCTTTTGGTGTGCCTCGATGAGCCTGAGCTAGGCTTACATCCCGCGGCCTTAACCCTACTCGCGGAATTGATCCGCGTGGCTTCCACCAAAACTCAACTCCTCGTTGCTACTCAGTCACCTGGACTGCTGAGTTATTTTGATCCAGAGGACGTAATCGTTGCCGAATCCATAAACGGAGCTTCACAGTTCTCTCGCCTTAATGCAGCAACACTAGAGGACTGGTTAGAAGACTACTCACTCGGGGAAGTCTGGGAACGGAACATCATCGGCGGAGGTCCATACTGATGAAGCGACTAATTATCATGTGCGAAGGGGCGACCGAGCAAACCTTCTGCAAGCAAGTTTTACGGCCGTACCTATTCCCGAACTTGGAGGGTGAACTGAAAGCACCTGAGATCGCCTTCGCCAGGCACCACGGCAATATTTACCGAGGCGGTGTCCGTAAATACGAACCGTTTCGAAAGGACTTGGTAAACACACTAAAACAGTACCCAGGTAGCGGCAATACTTTCACGACTATGCTCGACCTGTACGCGCTACCGAAAGACTATCCAGGACGACACCTCGTGAAGACGGAGCAATTCAGAAGTTATGTCGAACGCCTCGAAGCAGCACTAGCGGACGACATCGATGACTATCGATTTGTTCCAAATTACCTCCTACATGAATTTGAGACATTGGTTCTGGCTGATTTGCCAAATCTGGGAACCCAGTTCGCCGATGATCCTCAGGTCGGTAAAAAGATAGTAGCGCTCGAAAAATCTATTACTAAATTTTCCTCCATAGAAGCTGTTAACGACACACCCTCAGGCGCTCCATCGAAGCGAATCCTCACCGCGTTTCCGCAGTACAACAAACGCCTTGACGGGCCTTCGATTACGAAGGCCTCCGGTATCGATCAGCTTCGAGAGCGTTGTCCTCACTTTGGTGCCTGGATCACAACCCTCCAGGCGCGCTTAGCGTAGGCCCCCTGCCCCCACCCTACCTTCGCCCACAGTTTTGCCGAAAGGCGCCAAATGCCCACGTCCATGTCCACCGCTTCCGCCGACGTCCACCAGATCACCATCACCCTGCCCGACGGGACCCAGAAGCCCTACACAGCCGGCGCCACTGCCCTCGACATAGCCACCGACATCTCGGCGGGACTGGCGCGCAACGTACTGAGCGCCAAGGTGAACGGCAAGGTGATCGAGGCCAACCGGCCAATCCTCGAAGATGCCACCGTGCAACTCTTGACCTGGCGCGACCCCGAAGGGCAGGCCACCTTCTGGCACTCCTCAGCCCACGTTTTGGCGGAAGCCCTCGAAGTGCTGTACCCCGGCGTCAAGCTCGGCATCGGACCAGCGGTGGACGGCGGCTTTTATTACGATGTCGACCTCGGCCCTGATCGCAGCTTCTCGACGGAGGACTTTAAGGCCGTCGAGGACAAGATGCTCGACTTGGCGCGCACCAAGTCGGACTTCGTGCGCACGGACGTGACCAAGGCCGAGGCGCTCAAGTACTTCACCGAGAAAGGCGACGAGTATAAGCTGGAGCTGATCCGCGACCTGGAGGACGGTTCGATCACTTTTTATAAGCAGGGCAGTTTCGTGGATCTGTGCCGCGGACCGCACCTCGTAAATACCGCCGGCATAAAGGCCGTCAAAATCATGAAGACCGGCGGGGCCTACTGGCGCGGGGACGAGTCGCGCGACCAACTCACCCGCATCTACGGCGTCAGCTTCCCGAAGGCCTCGGAGCTGAAGGAGCACCTCGAACTGCTCGAACAAGCGAAGCTACGCGACCACCGCAAGCTCGGGCAGGAGATGGAGCTGTTCATGTTTTCGGAGAAGGTGGGTGCCGGTCTGCCGATGTGGTTGCCGAAGGGGACGCAACTGCGCGAGCGCCTCATCCGCTACCTACAGACCAAGCAGGAGGATGCTGGCTACCAGCAGGTTACGACGCCGCACATCGCCCGCAAGGAGCTCTACGTGACGAGCGGCCACTACGCCAAGTATGGGGCCGACAGCTTTCAGCCGATCAAGACCCCGCGCGAGGGAGAGGAATTCTTTTTGAAGCCGATGAACTGCCCGCACCACTGCGAGATGTACAAGTTCCGGCCGCGCAGCTACAAGGAGCTTCCGCTGCGATTAGCAGAGTTTGGGACGGTGTATCGTTACGAGCAGACGGGGGAGTTGCACGGACTTAGTCGCGTGCGGGGCTTCACGCAGGACGACGCGCACATCTTCTGTATGCCGGACCAGGTAAAAGGTGAGTTCATTAAGGTGGTCAATATCGTCAAGGAGGTGCTGGCGCTGGTCGGCTTCGACGACGTGACGGCGCAGATTTCCTTGCGCGATCCGAACAAGCCCGAGAAGTACATCGGGACCGACGAGAACTGGCACTCCGCCGAGCAATCCATCATCGAGGCCTGCCGCGAGATAGATATTCCGACGGTGACGGTGTACGGAGAGGCCGCGTTCTACGGACCGAAGCTGGACTTTATGGTCCGCGATGCCCTGCGGCGCCAGTGGCAATTGGGCACCGTCCAGGTGGACTACAACCTACCGGACCGTTTCGAGCTCGAGTACATCGGTGCTGATAACCAGACGCATCGCCCGGTCATGATCCACCGCGCGCCCTTCGGCTCGCTGGAGCGCTTTACCTCGATTTTGATTGAGCACACGGGCGGCAACTTCCCGCTGTGGCTCGCGCCGGAGCAGTTTACGGTCATCCCGGTGGCGGATCGCTTCAATGCGTACGCGCTGGAGGTGCAGCGGGTTTTGGCGAAAGCGGACATCAGAGGTGAAGTTGACGAGCGCTCGGAGACGATCGGCCGCAAGATTCGCGACGCGGAACTCAGGAAGGTGCCCTACATGCTGATCGTCGGCGAGGAGGAGGCTGCCGCCAAAACGGTGAGCGTGCGTAAGAAAGGAGAGGGGGATTTGGGGAAGATGGAGGTGGGGGCTTTCGCCAAAACCTTTGGGGAGGCGGCGAGCACGACCATCACAAGCCAAACGGAAAGCGCATGAGTCGCTATACGGAGGCCGAGGTTCGACAATTGATCGTGGCCCGGGAGTCGGAGCGCCTCGAACGCAAATCTGCCTGGAGTAAGGAGATCGGGAAGAAGGCCCGGGAGGCGGTGTGCGCGTTCGCTAACGATATGTCCAATTCGAAACGGCCTGGAGTGCTGCTGTTTGGTGTATCCGACGATGGGACGCTCAACCCAGAGTTTGCGGTTGACGATCAATTGCTACTGAGCATCAGCGAGATGCAAACGGACGGAAACATCCTACCGCAGCCCTCGATGTCGGTGGAGCCTTACTACCTGGACGGGAAGGAAGTAGTCGTCGTAACGGTCGAGGTGTCGGACTTACCACCCGTGCGCTACCAAGGCAGGATTTGGGTACGCACGGGTCCGCGGCGGGTGCTCGCTACCGTGCAAGACGAGCGCATACTCTCTCAAAAGCGAACGAGTAATCACCAATCTGCGGATGCTCGACTGGTAAGCGATACAACCTATCGAGACATTAATTTTCTACGGTTTCGACTGCTATACCTTCCTTCGGCATTCGCGAAGGATGTACTGGAAGCCAACGAACGCACGGATGTCCAACGCATGATCGCGCTCAAGCTAGTCGGTGCCGAATCTCCGCATAGGTGTACGCTCGCAGGATGTTTAGCTCTGGTAGAAAATGCAACTTTCTACATTGCTGGTGCCTACATCCAATTTTTGAGAATTCGCGGAACAAGTATTGCCGATTATAAAGATGACGAGAAGATAGGCAAGGGCCATGTTCAGAACGCAATCGAGGCTATCGATAATAAATTGTCGGGCTACCACACCACCGAAGTCGACTACGGGAACACCTTTAAAGAACGACGCTTTTCTGAATATCCCATGCCCGTCCTTACGGAACTATTGCGCAATGCGGTGATGCACCGAGATTACGATTTGGGTAATGATCCGATTAGGGTGAACTGGTACGACGACCGGGTCGAGTTCTCTAATTCAGGCGGTCCGTACGGCGCGGTCAGTGTCGAAAATTTTGGGCAGCCTGGTGCGACTGGCTACCGCAATCCGATTCTAGCGGAGGCGATGAAGGTCTTGGGCTTGGTCCAGCGGTTCGGATCGGGTATTGCGATCTCACAGAAGCTCTGTCGGGAGAATGGGAATCCCCCGATCGAATTTAAAGTGACCCAGTCACGGGTGACAGCGATCGTAAGACCGGCGAAGCGGCCCTGGTAGGGTAGACGCGACACGAAGCGCACGAAGAAGACACGAGGCGCACGAAAAGCACGACAGGCGACTTGCTTCGTGTCCTTTGTGTGACTCGACGGCGGGCTCCCAACTCCATTGTCTCGGAGTGGGTCTCGTGTCCCAATTCCCTGTTTCCCACTCCCCGCAACTCCCCCGCACCGAAGTTGCATACATCGCCACAGGCCCGCGCCCAGCCCTGGTCACCTTTGCTTCACCAAAGGAACAAAGACCATGATGACCCTCCAGATTTCCCCTTTTCACCGACGCTTCCTGATCGGTTTTGCGGCAACGCTCCTCAATATCGTACTCCAGGCGCAGGCACCCGGATCAGAACCGAGCAAGGTCGATTTCACCACTGCCGTCGGCATCAGTGGCGACCTGCCGACGGTGAGCGTCGGCATCCGCAAGCAGATCTCCCCGCGGTCGCTGTTGCAGCTCGAGGCGAGCAGCCCGACCTGGCGTCGCGACGAGTCCCGCAACCGGGCTTTCGAGGGCGGTAAAATCACGGACCTCAGCCTCAACTCCGGGCTCACGGGGTCGGCCATGATCAAGGCCTACGCGCGCCCCGGGTGCTCCGGCTTCTACGGGGGGATCGGGCTGAGTGTACAGACGTACGTCGTCAAGGCCGACAGTAAGTTCGAACGGCCCGCCGAACCGCAACCCAACGTCACCGCGACTACGGGCCTAGGCGTACTCCTCAACCTCCTCACCGGCGGCTATTCGACGCGCTACGACGCCTTTACCGAGACGACGGAGGGCGCGGCCGTCGGCGTGCTCGGTGAGTTGGGCTACACGTTCGCGTTTTCGAACGGGCAGCGCCTCGAGTTGGGCGGCCTGCTCACGGTCCGCAACCGAGGTTCGGCGACATTCGGCGTCGCAACGCCGTCAAGCGTGAAACGCGTACAGATCGGCGACTTCCTCGGCCAAAACTCGTTCTCGGTACAGGCGCGGTACGTGGTGCCACTGTGGCGGTAGCTCGGGGCTCAGAAGCGGGGGGGCGGCACTACCTTGTTGCCGGTGCCTCGACTACTCAAACTGCTGCTCGCCCCCTTGATGCTGCTCGTCGCCACGGGCAGAGGATTGGCGCAGGACCCCTCATCCAACATCGGACCCGCCGGCGAGCGCGTCATCTCAATCTTTTTCGGCGGCGGCAGCTACTACGTCACGCCCGAGCAGCGCGAGCGCCTCCGGACCTTCATCGACGCCATCCCGGACGCCGACACCTACGGCATCGAGATTCATGGTCGCACAGATGATATCGGGGACCGAAGCTACAACTTGCGGTTGTCGGACTTCAGGACGCGCGCCGTGGAGGAGTTGCTGCTACTGTATCCGCTACCGCCCGAGATTATGGAGCGCCTGCCGCTCGGTGAGGACAATCCGAGCTTCGACAACGCGACCTGGGACGGGAAGCTGAGCAATCGGCGGGTGGATGTGGTATTTAAGCCAGTGGTGATGTAGACCGCACTGGACCGCGGCGCGGCGCTTTCGCACCGTGCCAATGAACTTACGAGCTTACAGACTTATGGCGCAGCCACCCCACCATCCATCTGTCGAAGCCGCTCCACAATCCACCAGGCGAGGCCGGTCGCCCAAGTCCGCCCTCAATACTCCTCCGCCCCATACCACTCCTGCCCGCCCTGCCTGCCGGGCGTAGGCTTCAGTGGCATCAGATCACCGTCCGTCGCTCCTAGCCACTGCCACAGGCTCGCCGCCATCCCGCGGATCGTGTCTTGCATAGCCGGCTCGGCAATTAAGTTGTTGGCTTCGTACGGATCGGCGATCACGTCGTAGAATTCGTTTCGATCCCAGATGCCGTGGTAGCGGATGTACTTGTAGCGGTCGCCACGCATGGCGTGCACCGTGGGCGTCTGCGGGAAGGCCCGCTCCCAGTAGTATTCGTACGGTACGCTCTTGCGCCAGTCCGCGGGCTTTTCGCCGCGCATGAGCGGCACTATCGAGACCCCGCGGTAGTGGACTGGCTGAGGAGCGCCGGCCAGGGCCAACACTGTCGGACCGATGTCCACGTTCTGCACCAATTCCTCGCTGCGACCGGGTTTCACAATACCAGGTCCCCAGGCCAACATTGGGACGCGCATCGACTCCTCGTAGGCGTGCCGCTTGTCGATCAGGCCGTGCTCCCCGAAGCTGAAACCGTTGTCGCCCATGTACATCACCACCGTCGGACGGCCGGCGGCAGTCTCGGTTTTGGCGAAAGCCAGCACGTCTCGCACGCTCTCGTCCACGGCCCGCAAGGCCTCCAGGTAGGCGACGTAAAAGCTGTCGAACGGGATTTGTGCATTGTACATAAAGTCCACCCCATGCCAGGAGTGGCGCTGGCGCTTGACCCAGAGCGGTACGTCCGCATAGTCGTAGTCGATCGCCTTGGCACGTGCGAAGGCATCGGCTGGCATCGGCGGCGCACTTAGCGGCGCCTGGTCCCAGAGGGCACGCGTCTCGGCGAGCTCCTCGGGCGTCGGCGGCCACATCGTGGGCGGGTAGCTGATCGACACGTTCTTATAGGTCCCGAGGTGGCGCTGGGCCGGCTCGAACTCGGCGTGGACGGCCTTGTGGCTGAGGTAGGCGAAGTACGGCGCTCCGGCTTGCGCGCGGGCCCAGTCCAGCGTCATGCGCGTGAGCAAATCCGTGGTGTAGGTCGTGTCCGGGTAGGCGACCTCCTCGCCGTCCTCGTTGAGCGTGATCCCGTAGTAGGTGCCCTGCCCGCGGAAGCTAACCCAGCGGTCGAATCCGGGCCGGCGCTTCGAACTGCTCTCGCCCATGTGCCACTTGCCGAAGAAACTCGTCCTGTAGCCGGCCTTCTGCAGCTCCATCGGGAAGAATTGCAGCGTCGTATCCGCGAGCGAGGAGTTGTCCACCACCTTGTGCTCGTGGGCGTACTGGCTCGTCAAAATCGACGCGCGACTCGGACTACACAGGCTCGTGGACACGAAGGCATTCGCGAAGTAGCGCCCGTCGCGTGCCATCTCGTCAAGGGCGGGGGTCTCGAGGCCTTCGAACCTTCCGGTAAAACCCATCGCGTCGTAGCGATGGTCGTCGGTGAGGATGAAGATGACGTTGGGGCGCGGAGTTGCCACGGGGGCCTTCTCGACCGTGGTCGTGGCCTGCGTCGCAGCCGCGGGTGCTCTCTTTTGCGCGCTACAGCCAAACGAAGCTAGCAGCAGACAGCCGAGTAGCGTGTGGTATCGGTTGGGCATGGCGGAAATCTAACGCACCGGTGGTGAAATCTCGATATCCCTTTGGTAAGTCGTACCTCACTACCGCTACTCCATGCCCCGTTGTCGGGCGTACCGCAGTTGTAGTAGCCGGATCTCGACGCCCCCCGCGCCCGCCGCCACCACGCGCCCGTCAGGAATTCGGCGGACGCAGCGCAGCGCCAGCGTGTCCGTACCCGCGACTAGTTCAATATTTCCGAGTTGGGTCGTCCCCCAATCCTTGTAGTAGCTCTCGTCGCGCACCACCCTGTCCTGTGCCGCGCCGAGGACGGGGCGCTCGTGGACGTCGACCCTTCGCCACGCCGTCGCTCGCCCGGCTTTTTCCTGACGGAACTCTATTTCTGCCACCGCATCCGCGGAGTCGAGCGCGTACCAGATATCTACCGCGTAACGGCCCGCCCGGAGGACGTGCACCGGCCACCGCATCGCCGCCGAGGTGTCTCGCCACGACGTCACGTAACCGCTATTCGGATGAGGGCTCCCGGTAGTCACGCCCCGACTCGCCGTGGCCTCCCCGGCACTCAGTGAAGTCGTCGAGAGGCTGGGGTGACCCACGAGGAAAGGCCGGGGCTCGGTTGGCTTCTGTCGATTCATCAGAAACAGAAAATCGGCGCGCGCCTCCTCGAGGCTGTCGGCGGTACCCGTGCGCTGCTCGCGGATGTCCGTCGTCTGCCCTCTGTCGGTGATGAGGTCGTATAGCTGCCCCTGCTCGTCGAGGAGATAGCGCCCGTGGCGTACCGCTGTGCGGTCGTTCCACGTGCGCACGAGCGCAGCTTCCTCGATGCGGGCCTGCGGATCGCCGAGCCTTTCGGCAAAACTGCGTCCCACGGTACTAGAAGTGTCGGTGTCGACACCTACGTAGTCGAGGATCGTCGGCATCAGATCGCGGACGCTCAACGGCGAAGCATCGGTTTGGCCGGCGGCGATGCTCCCGGGCATGCTTACGAACAGCGGCGATCGCGTTCCACCCTCATCCACCGAGCCTTTGCGCCCGCGCATCCCGGCGTTCCAGCGCCAGTTGTTCGGGCCGTTGTCGCTCACGAAGAGGACCAGCGTGTTTTGGCGCAAGCCCAGACTATCCAGCGCCCGCAGCAAGCGCCCCACGTTCCAGTCGATGTTCTCGACCATCGCGAGCGCCGCCTGCGTGAAGACCGGATCCTCCTCCCCTTGTCCGGTGCCAAGACTGTCGAGGCGGCGTTTGGTGACGGCGTCAAACCACCTGTCCGGCACTTGCATTGGCGAGTGCGGCGTCGGTAAGCTCAGCATCGTAAAAGTGGGCGCTCCAGCACCGCGGCGCAGGAAGTCGATCGCGGCGTCCGTGAGCTCGTCCGCGAGGTAGCCGCGGCCGCGTATCCGGGCCCCATCGCGCTCCAGCAACGGGGCGTCAAAGTAGGTGGCCCAGTGCCCCTCGCAGTAGCCGAAGAAGGTCTCGAAGCCGCGGCTCAGGGGGTGATTCGGGGCCTGGGCGCCATTGTGCCACTTGCCGAAGAGTGCGTTGCGGTAGCCGGCTTTCGCCAAAACCTGCGGCAGCATCACCACGCCGGTGTCGACGCGCTCCTCGCCGGCGCCCGTGCCCGTGACCCCAATGCTGAGCGCATGCCGACCGGTGAGCAGCTCGGCGCGCGTCGGCGAGCAGACCGCCGAGACGTAAAAGTCGGTGAACGCGATCCCTGAGCGCGCGAGGCCGTCGAGGTGCGGCGTGCGCACGTTTGGGTTGCCGTGCAGCGACAGGTCGCCCCAGCCCATGTCGTCGGCGACGATCAAAAGGACGCTGGGGGGTGGGGTTTTGGCGCAAGCCAACAGGCCGCCGGCGAGCAACAGCCAGCTCCAACGCCACAGCGGCAAGATGGACAGCGCGTCGGTCATGTCGGGCCGGAAGGTAGCGCGCGCGCTTGCCGCCGCCGATGAGTTCCAAGGTTTTGCGCGTCCCATACCGGAGTATGGTGTCGGCGCCGGCCTCGCGGCCATCCAGGAGCAAGGTGGCCGCCTCGGTCTAGACCTGGCGGTCGTACGTCTCGCCGACGGTATCGCTCTGGTACACCCCCCACGAGCTCTCGCCGAGGAGTTGGCCGCACTGCCCGTAGCCCAAGCCCCTGGTCGACGTCGAGGTCGGCGAAATAACGCCAAGGTGCCTAAGCGTCGAGTTTTGGCGAAAGCACTCAGAAGAGGGCGAAAAGCAGTAGGCGTACACCTTTTAAGTGCACGGGGCAGGCAGTTGCGGACAACGTGCGCCGACGCATAAAGCGGGGCACTGAGCAATAACCCGGCTGGGGCAAGACGCTCGCCCACGCCAATCGTAAGGCCTGGGGCACTAACTTGCCCAACACCCCACGTCCGCACCCAAAAGCGCGCCCGACCGACATCTTTGTGCTTCCTTTGCCGCCCCTCCACCTCCACCGCTTACATGGGCCTCTTCAGCTTCTTCGTCCAGGAACTCGCCATCGACCTCGGCACCGCCAACACCCTCATCATCCAGGACGGCGTCGTCGTCATCGACGAGCCTTCGATCGTGGCCGTGGACCGGCGTACGAACCAGACCATCGCCGTCGGCCACAAGGCGATGCAGATGCACGAGAAGACCCACGACAACATCAAGACCATCAGGCCCCTCAAGGACGGTGTGATCGCCGACTTCCAGGCGGCCGAGGCGATGATCGAGGGGATGATCAACATGATCGGCCGCAAGCGTGGGCTCTTCTCCCACATGCGCATGGTGATCTGTATCCCGAGCGGCATCACCGAGGTCGAGAAACGGGCCGTGTTCGAGAGCGCCGACCACGTGGACGCCAAGGAGACTTACCTCATCCACGAACCAATGGCCGCGGCCCTCGGGATCGGGATCAACGTCGAGGAGCCGATCGGCAACATGATCATCGACATCGGCGGTGGCACGACCGAAATTGCGGTTATCGCGTTGAGCGGCATCGTGGCCGACCAGTCGATCCGCATCGCCGGCGACGAATTCACGTCCGACATCATGTCGTACATGAAGCGCCAGCACAACATCCTCATCGGCGAGCGCACCGCCGAACAGATCAAGATCCACATCGGCTCGGCGCTCCACGTGCTCGAGGATCCGCCGGAGGACTACGCCATCAACGGGCGCGACCTGATGTCGGGCATCCCGCGCCAGATCGCGGTCAACTACCAGGAGATCGCCCAGGCGCTCGACAAGTCCATCTCGAAGGTCGAGGACGCCGTGCTCAAAGCATTAGAGACCACCCCGCCGGAGCTAGCGAGCGACATCTACCGGACGGGACTCTACCTGACGGGCGGCGGTGCGCTGCTGCGCGGGCTCGACAAGCGCCTGAGTCAGAAGACGAAGCTCCCGGTACACGTCACCGAGGATCCGCTGCGCGCGGTAGTCCGCGGGACGGGGATCGCGCTGAAGAACATCGGGAAGTTCAGCTTTCTGATCCCGCGGAAGAGCGTGTGAGAATGGTGTCCGGGGGCCCGGGTGAACGGCGTCCAGCAAGTGCTCCGGGTGGCTCGGGTGGCGTGGTGGGGTAAGGTGTAGGGTCGGGTCGCGCGCCGACCGCTTCCGACATCTGCCGCATTGACGTTTTGCGGAAACGCCGCTGCATCGCGCTGACGATCGTGGGTACGAGTCTTGCGAGCGGGTGCGCGGCGTTCGCCATCATCCGGATCTCGTAGTGGACTTCCCCGGTCGCGGGCTCGCGCTCGACGAGGAAGAGCTCTTCTCCGCTCTCGACGTGGCCGGGGAGCGTGCCGTAGGCGAAACCGAAGCGCTCCGGTTCGTCGATGACGTAGATGATGCGGCAGGGGCTCGTCCACCAGAGCCCGGCGACGCGAAAGACGACCATCACCTGTTGCCCCGTCGATATGGGCGGGTAGTCACTCAGGCCGATCCAGTCCTCCTGCGGGTAGCAGGCCCAGTGGGTGAGGGCTGTTTTGGCGGAAGCCCACACTTCGTCGCCGCACCCTAGCGAGACCCGATCCACGGCGTGCGCGTACCCTTGCGGGAGGCGTTTCCAGTCGGTCGCACCGCGCTCCCAATACGTGAGCGGGAGACCCTCGAGGTCCTTAAGCGCCTTTCGGCAAAACGCGGGGCTCGGCCGGTGTAGGTAGGGACGCATGCTCTTGGAACACCGCTGGGTGAACGGAGTTCCAAAACCTTGTGCAAGCAAACCCGCGCCGTAAGTAGTTTGGTGCCAAGCCTGATTGACGCTTTATCCCCCCACATTTTTACTTTACGAGCTCCGCATCTTAAAATGATCATCTATAAAACCAACGACAATTGGTTTGGCGACATCCAGCACTTCCGCCGTTCCTACACGATGCAACGGATCCTGCGGTGGACGCTGTGGGCAGGCCTCTACAGCGCAGCCATGGTTTTCCTCCTGCGCGAGGTCGAGGCCATGTCCGTGGTGATGGTCGATACGACCGTTTACACGCTACTCGGACTGGTGCTGTCGATCCTCCTGGTGTTCCGGACCAACACCGCCTACGATCGCTGGTGGGAGGGTCGTAAGCAGTGGGGGGCGCTCGTCAACAACGCCCGCAACTTGGCTATCTACGTCCACGCCGCCTTCCCGCGTGAGGACGCAGAGGTACGCCGGTTCTTCGGCAAGCAAATCTCGAACTTCTGCCTGGCCCTCGTCGAACACCTTCGCGACGGCACCGACCTCGACGACCTCATCTACCTCAGCGCCGAGGAGCGGGAGCGTTTTGCGAAAGCACAACACGTCCCCAATCTGATCGCCTGCCGTATCTACCAGCGCCTGGCCGACGCGCACGCTAGCGGCGAAATCGCGAACGCGGACTACATCAACCTCGGTCCGCTGCACAAGAGTTTCCTCGACATCCTCGGGGTCTGCGAGCGGATCAAGAAAACGCCGATCCCCTTTAGCTATGCGGTGTACCTGAAGATATTCATTACGACTTACGTAAGCCTGCTGCCCTTCGTACTGGCCGGCGGCTTCGCGTGGATCGCGGTGCCCCTGGGGATGTTTATCACGTTCGCTTTGCTCGGTGTAGAGCTATTGGGTGAGGAGATCGAAGATCCCTTCGGGCTAGACTGCAATGATTTGCCGACGGGCGATATCGCGCATACCATCAAAAAGAATGTATTCGAGATACTGGAGGATCGGGTAACAATCGAAGAGAGTGAGAAAGAACTGTACGAGAAAGTGTTTTAGGACTCGTGAGATCTGAGGTAAAACCCTCCGTCGCGTAGCACAGCTAACGAGGTCTATGCGGACGTGAGCACTTGCCAGTCCGATAATCGATTACGCCGAAACGAGCATTCGACCTTGCCTACCGCCGCTCCGCCACCCGTACGTCCGTCTTGATGAGATCATTCAGGATTAACACCGTCTCGTACAGGTGCACGTCTTTCCTGGCGCGGTCGATGAAGTCCTGGTTGCGTTTCATCTTACCCTCGTCGGCACTCTCCATCTGGAGCTTGTCGAGGCGCAGGTTGTCGGCACTCAGGTCCTCAACCGTGGTGAAGAGCTCCTTGAACTTCTTGCTCTCGGCGTTGCGCTGCTTCTGGGCACTAGCAAAGTCCTCGAGCTTAAGGCTCACCTCGGTCTCGTCGCGCTCAGCGCGGAGCTCCTTGGCGTAGGCGTCGATCGCTTGGAAAGCCGGATCCAGCTTGGTGCGGGCCTCGCTGCGGTCGCGGACCTCGCCGAGTTTGGCGGTGTACTCCGGCGTGCGCTTGTAGCGCGCCGGGGCAATCTTGTCCCACAGCATCGGGTAATCGTTCTCGCGCTCACCGGTCTCGATGTAGGCGTAGCTATCCGGCAGCTTGATGTCCGGGGTCACGCCCTCGAGCTGGGTCGAGCCGCCGTTGACGCGGTAGAACTTCTGCGTCGTCACCTTGAGATTGCCTAGCGGTTTCACGGTACTCGCGCCTCGCAGTGCCACGTCCAGGTCAATGAAGCGCTGGACGGTGCCCTTGCCGAAGGTGGTGTTGCCGACGATCACCGCGCGACCGTAGTCCTGCAGGGCCGCTGCCAGAATCTCCGAGGCCGAGGCCGAGAATTCGTTGACCATCACAACGAGTGGGCCGTCGTACTGGACCTTCTTGTCGTTGTCCTCCAGTACCTCAGGTGCGCGTCCACGGCTCTTGACCTGGACCACGGCACCCTCATCGATGAAGAAGCCCGTCATGTCGACCACGTCCCGCAGGGACCCGCCGCCATTGTTGCGTAGGTCCAGGATCATCCCCGATACATTCTCGGCCTTGAGCTTCTCGATTTCGGTGCGGACGTCGCGGGCCGACGAGCGGCCCTCGTCGTCCTCGAAGTCGGCGTAGAAGCGCGGGAGGCGGATGTAGCCCACCTTGTTGCCCTCCTCCGTGTGGAGGATCAGCGACTTCGCGAAGCCCTCCTCCAACACGACCACGTCACGCTCGATGACGATCTCCTGGATGGAGCCATCGACGCGGCGCACGGTAAGTTCGACGAGCGTTCCTTTCGGTCCGCGGATCATTGAAACCACCTCATTAATATTCATGCCCGCGATGCTAATGGCATCGGCGTTCTCCTGCTTGACCTTCGTGATCACGTCCTTCTCCTGAAGCTCCTTGCCCTTCCACGCCGGACCGCCGACGACGATGTCGGTGACCTTCGTGAACTCACCATCCGTCTGGAGGCGCGCGCCGATACCCTCGAGCTTACCGGCCATCGCGATATCGAAATTCTCTTTCTCGACCGGGGCGAAGTAGCCGGTATGCGGGTCGTAGATACTGGTGACGGTGTTGAGGTAGTCGCTCAACCGGTCGATGCGCTTGAGCTTACCCATGCGCTCGTACCATTCGTCGAAGCTCTTCAAAACAGCTTTGCGAGCGTCGGCCTCGAGTTCGGCCTGCGTTTTGCCGATAAGGTCATCTGGTTCCTCCTCGAAGGCTTCCACCTCCTCGATGGCTTGTTCATCGGCGGCACTCAGCGGCGGGTCGGACGTGACATCGTCCTCGCCCTCGACGGCCTTGCGCTGCTGCTCGAGCAAGTCGTTGAGCCGCGTCATCGTCTCCCACTTCAGCGCCTTGCGCCAGGCCTCCCGGAGGCCGGCCTCGTCCACGGGGAAAGGCTTCTTCTCGCCGTCGAGCTCGAGCCGTTCGTCGGTGGTGAAATCGAACGGTTGCGCCAGCACCTCGCGGTAGATCTTCTGGCTGCGGGCCATCGCGAGGGCGAGGCGCTGCTCGGTGAGGTCGAAGAAGCCAAGGTCGGCGCCCTGGAGCTCATCGTCGATGGTGTTGCGGTGGGCCTCGAAGAGGTCGAGGTCCTCCTGCGTGAAGAAGCGCCGCGCGCCGTCAATGCGGTCGAGGTACAGGCGGTAGACCTTCTCGCTAAAGGCGTCGTCGAGGGTCGGGGGCTCGAAGTGCAGTCCCGATAGCGCGTTGATCGCCGTTGAGACGATCGCTTTCTCCTTCTCGGGGTTATCGGGCGCGGGGTAAAGGGTAACGGCGGAGATGAGTCCGGTAGCGAGGGACGCGAGGAGGAGGAGGGTCTTCAAACTCGGTTGGGGTATGGGCTGTCCCGGGGGTGACGGGACGTGCAATTTCGGGTGATGGACGGGCGCCCAGGAGATAGTTCGGCTTTCGCCAAAACAAGCCAAACACTCGTCTGGAACAAACGCCTGCGCACCGGCCATAAGTATACCACTATTGGGCCGAAAAGGTTTGGTGGCGCACGGGTCTTAACGTGGCGGTAAGAGTAGCTTGGGCGATACCGCAACAGAACATATGGCCGCGGAGCCGTCGTTACGCCTCTCAAACCCGCCCCCCCCGATGCATGTCCGCCTCCAAGCTACCGCCTTCCTCCTCCTCGCCGTCGGCGCCTCGTCCCTACCGTCGTGCGGGAGTAGCCGCACGGCCGACTCCCCCGCCGAGGCGGATCTGAGTCGCGCGCCCCTGGTACTCGATGACGCCGGTGGATTGCCGGGCTCCCCGATGATCGACCCGGGTGAGGTGTTGATGAGCGTCGAGCAGGCTGGTGGCCTCACTAAGCTCCCCCTCGACGCCGCCAACCGCGTGATCGACGCTTACGTCAGTGCGCTAGCGCAGCGCGCCGACAGCGATGCGCTCGTGGGCGACCTAAAGACGGTCCGCGCGGAGATCAACAAGCCCACTATCGACGGCCCGAAAGTTGGCCGAGCCCTCACTCGCCTCGGCGATCGCACCACGGCCGCCGCGGATGGGGACGCGATGTACAGTGCCCTCGGCACCGCGCTGACGGAGTCGGGCGCGATGCTGCTCGGGAAGTAGAGTTCCTCATTGTGCTACTATCCGATGTGGCCCGTTAGCTCCTTCCCCATCGAAAGCTCCGCCGGTGCCAGACCGTCGGCCCGAACTCGGCGATCGCGCGGCAGTGCGGGGGTGTCCCGTAGCCCTTGTTGCTGTCCCAGGCGTAGGCAGGGTGTTCGGCGTGGAGCGCGCGCATCATATCGTCGCGGTGGGTCTTGGCCAGGACGCTGGCCGCGGCGATGCTCTGGAACCGGGCGTCGCCTCTCGTTTGGCATACGTGCGGCACTCCGGGGTAGGGACGGAAGTAGTGGCCATCGATGAGGAGGGACAGTGGCGACTCCGGGGACAGGAGCCTTTCGGCAAAACCTGCCGGTAGGTCGGCCGCCACGGCACCGTCGCGAAGACGCGTCACCAAGTTTTGGCGCAAGCCGTCTATGGCGCGGTGCATGGCCGTCATCGTGGCCTGGAGGATGTTCTCAGTGTCGATTTCCGCGGCCGTGGCCCAACCCACGCCCCAGCCCAGCGAGCGTGCCTCGATCCACGCTCGCAGTTCGTCCCGACGGGGCCCCGGGACTTGCTTCGAGTCGTTGAGATCGGCCGGCGAACGCCGGCCTGGGTACAGCAGCACAGCCGCGGCCGTCACCGGTCCGGCCAGACATCCGCGCCCCGCCTCGTCGACTCCGACTTCGAACGCGCCCGAGCGATAGTAACGGAGGAGTGGCATGCTGCAAGGATACGGGTGTACAGCCTTCTCGCTAACCCTCGCGTACCCGAAGGGTCATCCCGTCGGATGCGCGCGTCCGCGTGCGCTCGTGAGCTCACACCCTGCAAGCTTTCCGTACTTTGCGGGGCCTCGGCGGTGCCTCACACGCTCATCACTCCCCCCGGCCAATGCGCGTTCGCTACATCGTCCTACTTTTACTCCTAGCTACCGCTGGCTACCTGCTCTTGTGGCCCGTCCGCACTCCGTTCCGGGCCTTCGACCCCGCTGCGGCAGCCCCGCTTCAGGCTCGGCTCGCCGACGACACCCGGCTCGACGGCCTCCGCCGCATGGCCACCGTCGGTGACGGTCCCGAAGACATCGCCGTCGACTCCCTCGGCAATATCTACACCGGCATCGGCAACGGCCACCTCTACGTCTTCGAACCCGGGGCGCTGGACTGGCGCCCCATCACGCTCACCTACGGCCGACCGCTCGGTTTGGCCTTTAGCCCGGATGAGCGCTGGCTCTACATCGCCGACGCGACCCAGGGCCTCATGCGCACCGACAAGGCCGGTCACCTCGAGCGGCTCATCGACACCTTCGGAGGAACGGACCTCGGGCTGGTGAACGACCTCGCGATCGCGCCCGACGGAACCATCTACTTTACGTCCGCCACACGCTACTGGGGCCTGGACGAGGTTCTGGCGGCCGTGCTCGCCCACGACCGGACCGGGCGCCTGTTCAAATACGTGCCGAAGACCAAGCAACTCTCGCTGCTGGCCGATAGCCTGGCCTTCGCCAATGGGGTGGCCGTGAGCAAGGATGGCCGCTATGTATACGTCGCCGAGACCTCCGGCTATTGCGTCCTGCGGATCGCCATCGCCGCCGACGGGACCACCGGAGCGCCTGAGCGTTTTGCCGAAAGGCTGCCGGGTTTTCCGGATGGCCTCAACTTCGACGACCGCGGCCGACTGTGGGTGAGCCTCGTCAGCCCCCGCAGCGCTTCCCTCGACGACCTGGCCCAAGAGCCTTTCCTCCGCGAGGTCGTGTACAAGCTGCCGCAGAGCTTCATGCCGAAATCCGAGTATGGCACCGAGATCGTGGCGCTCGACGAGAGGGGGCGGATCGTAGACAGGCTGAGTGTCTCGCGCGGGCACGAGAAGCCCTTCGCGGGGATCACGAACGCTGTCTGGCGGGGGGACACGCTATACGTCGGGAGTCTCGTCGAGCGGACTGTGGGGCGGATGGTTGTAACTCATTAGGAGTGACGATCCGCGGGGCCTCACTCTACCTCCGCCACGACGCGCCTATTGAGCTGACGGCCGTCCGCGGTCGCGTTGTCCGCCACCGGCTGGCGCTGGCCCCGTCCCTCGGAGTCTAGGCGCCGGCGCGCGATCCCGTGCTCCTCGCAGTAGCGCACGACGGTGGCGGCGCGGCGGCGGCTCAGGTCCTCGTTGTAGTCGGGCGTGCCTTCGTTGTCGGTGTGGCCGACGATCCGGACCCGCACCTCGCCGTATCGCCGCATGAGGGCCACGAGCTTGTCGAGCTCCCGGAAGGAGCGCGGCTGAAGCTCGTCGCTGTCGGTGTCGAAGTAGACGTCGCGCAGGGTGATTGATTCGCCGGCGCGCAGGACCTTCTGGCTCAGGTCGTCCGGGTCGGTCGCGACGCGTGCGAAGGGCTCGATCTTGCGGATCGCGATGTCGTCAATGTAGTAATAGGCGAAGTTGAGAGGGTTGTCGACCGCCGGGGTAACCGTCTTGGTGCTAGCGTCCTCGGCGAAGTTGCCGAATAGTAAGTACAGCTCCTCGCCGGTGGCCGTGAACTGGGTCACGAGCTCGGTCCAACCCTGGCCGGGCTCGGCGACCTCCGTGAAGGTGACCAGCGGTTTCGCCGAAAGGCGCCTGTCGTCGTCGTAGTAGTTGGCTACATCGAGGAAGGCGGCGCTCAGGCCATTGCACCGCAGCCCCCGCGGCAAGGCGGCCACCCAGACGCTGAAGCTGTAGCGTTGCCCGCGCACGAGCGGCTCGGTGAGTTGCACCTGGAGGTACTCCCGGCAGTGGGGCTTGCCGTCGGCGCAGCCGTACACCGTGAGCCCGCTCATCGCGTCGCCGCTGTGCGGGGTGGCGTCCCCGAAGCCCTTGTCGGCCCAGTTGCCCGGCACGCGCACGTCTGGGTTGTAGGCATCCGGCGAGGCGGCCGTCGGCGAGCGCCAGTACCGCATCACGCGGTTGTAGTTGGCCCCCTTGAAATACCACCCGAGCGGGCGCACGCGGAACTCCTCGAAGCTCGGATTGGGGACGAGATTGGGGGTCTCGGGGGCGGCTTGCGCCAAAACCTCGTGTTGCTCAACGGCTTGCGCCAAAACCGATACCCCACTCACCAAATTGGTGAGCACTAGCCACGCCACGAGCCCACGCAATTGGTGACGACCGGATCGAAATTCCCTCGGGGACTCAGGCATGGCGGATTGGACGAAGGTAGTGGTCCGCCGAGCACGTCGCCCGGGAGACGGTCACAACGCAGAGCAAAGGGCTCTCCCGAGCGGTGCCTTGGGTAAGTGAGTGGAACTACGTGTTACACTGCAACGCAATATTCTTCGCCCCCGACGAATGTCGTCGAACAATCGAGGCGGTGATCCCACGGGGGCCACTACATTTGGCGGTACACGACATCAAGAGTCTACATGCAGAGCAACACGAACGCCAAGGTCTACGACGCCATCATCGTAGGCTCGGGCGCGGGCGGGGGCATGGCCACGAAGATCCTCTCGGAAGCGGGCCTCAACATCGCCGTCGTTGAGGCGGGTCCGTATTTCGACCCGGCCGACCCGAAGACCCGCACCCAGTTAAAGTGGGAGTTCGAGAGCCCGCGCCGGGGTGCGAGTACGCGCTTTCGGCCCTTCGGCGATTTCGACATGGCCTACGGCGGGTGGGACATCGAAGGCCAGCCCTATACCGCGGCCGAAGGCACGGAGTTCTACTGGTTTCGGTCGCAGATGCTCGGCGGGCGCACCAATCACTGGGGGCGGATCTCGCTGCGCTTCGGGCCGCGCGACTTCAAGAAAAAGGATTTCGACGGGCTCGGGGACAACTGGCCGATCAGCTACGAGGACGTAAAGCCGTTCTATGATCGCATCGACAAATTGCTCGGGGTCTTCGGGACGAACGAGGGGCTACCGAACGATCCCGACGGCTACTTCCTTCCGCCGCCGAAGCCGCGCCTCCACGAGCTGTTCTACATCAAGGGCGCGCGCGCCTCGAACGTGCCGGTCTACCCGTCGCGGCTCTCGATCCTCACCAAGAAAATCAACAACGATCGCGGGGTCTGCTACTACTGCGCCCAGTGCTCGCGGTCGTGTAACGTGTACGCGGACTTCTCGGCGAGTAGCTGTCTCGTGATACCGGCCATGAAGTCGGGCCAGGGGCAGATCGACCTATATAATGACGCGATGGTCCGCGAGGTGACCACCGACGCGCAGGGCAAGGCTACCGGCGTGGTCTACGTCGACCGCAACGAGCGCCGGGAGTACAAACTCCAGGCAAAGACTGTCGTGCTCGCGGCGTCGGCGTGTTCGAGTGCGCGCATCCTGCTCAACTCGAAGAGCCCAGTCCACCCCGACGGCCTCGGCAACTCCTCGGGATTGGTGGGCAAGTACCTCCACGACTCCACGGGCGCCAGCCGCGCGGCCTTCATCCCGGCCCTCATGGACCGCGACGTGACCTACAACGAGGACGGCGTCGGCGGGATGCACGTGTACTCCCCGTGGTGGGGCGACCATTCGAAGCTCAACTTCCCGCGCGGCTACCACATCGAGGTCTGGGGCGGGATGCAGCGCCCGAGCTACGGCTTCGGGTGGAACGCGGGCGATATGAATCAGTACCTGGGCCTAACCACCGGTAGCTACGGCGAGGGCCTCCGCAAGGACGTGCGCAAGTTCTACGGCGCGGTGATGGGGTTCGGAGGCCGCGGCGAGGGCATCCCCCGTGAGGATAATTTTTGCGAGATCGATCCCAACAAAGTTGACGAGTACGGGATCCCGGTCCTGCGATTCAACTACAAGTGGAGCGACTACGAGATCCAGCAGGCGCGGCACATGCAGCAGACCTTCGAGGAGATCACCGACAATATGGGCGGTCACGTCCTCGGCGAGGCCAAGACGGCTGAGAATGACTACGGCCTCGAGAAACCCGGCAAGATCATCCACGAGGTCGGCACTACCCGTATGGGCGACGACCCGAAGACCTCCGTCACGACGCCTTTCCAGGCCCTCCACGACGTCCCCAACGTCTACGTCATGGACGGCGGTCCGATCGTCCAACAGGGCGATAAGAATTGCACCTGGACGATCCTGGCGCTGAGCATGCGCGCTTCTGAGCACCTCATCGATAGCCTCAAGCGAAGAGACATCTAGGAGACAAGGACGATGGACTGCAGCGAGAACGTATAGTAGACATCCGCTTACACGCCCCGACCCGCACGCTCAGAACCCTCCGCACGCACACGACTCTCAAAACTCACCGCATGAATCGCCGCGACTCCCTCAAGACCCTCATCATCGGCACCGCTGGTGCAGGCCTCGCCACCACCCTCCCCGGGTGCCGGACCGACGGCACCGACAGCAACGCCGGCAACGCAGACCCCAACAAACTCTCCGACGCCGAACTCAGCTACCTCACGCCGAAGGAGCTCGATAAGGTCCAGCGACTGCGGGACCAGACCTTTTTCACCGAACACGAACTCGCCACCATCACCGCCCTCGCCCACGTCATCTTGCCCGCCAATGAGTACGGCAGCGTCGAAGACGCCAAGGTGCCGGAGTTTATCGAATTCCGCGTCAAGGAGGAAGAAGCCTGGCAGCTGCCCATGCGCGGTGGGTTGGCCTGGCTGAATCGCGAAGCCAACACCAGGTTCGAGAAGGACTTCCGAGACCTTACCGCGTCTCAGCAGATCGAGATCGTTGACCCACTCGCCGGCTACGACCACAAGATCGCAGAGAGGGACCGTACCCAGCCGCAGCAGTTCTTCGGCCTCATGCGCAACCTCACCGCCGTGGGCTACTACACCTCCCCCGTCGGCATCAAGGATATCGGCTACCAGGGCAACCAGCCCAATGTATGGGACGGCGTCCCCGACGAGGTCCTCGCCAAGCACGGCGTCGCCTACGAGCCGGAGTGGCTCGCCAAGTGCATCGATCAGGACACCCGCGAAACGGTGGCCGCGTGGGATGAGAAGGGCAACTTGATCGCGTAGGAAGACCGGCTGCGACTGATGGGCTCGCGACCGGAGCGGGCTTCGCTCGATTTTCTATTTACCACACACACAGAGGGCGCCACGGAGTAAAGGCGCCAAGTGTCTGTGGCCCTCTGTGCTCCTCGGTGCCTCTGTGGTGAAACTCTTGTGGCGCGAAGCGACGCGGTTGGCTCCTCCAAACTTCACCGCCCCCCACCCGTTAACCCCAGTGCCCACGCCCCAGGGCGCCGACCTACCCCATGGACTCACGTCTTCGCACGACCATCTTGGTCGTCTACGGCCTCCTGGCCATCGCGGCGGCATTCGCCGTTACCAAACTCGAGTTCGCCTTCGACTTCGCGAGCTTCTTCCCGCAGGATGATCCTGACCTGGCGTTCTTCCAGGAGTTCACCGAGGAGTTCGAGGCCGATGACGCCTTCATGCTCGTCGCTGTCGAAGCTCCCGCCGCGCCCGACGGTGCTGCGGGCAGCGTATTCGACACGGCTTTCCTCAATCGCTTCCACGACTTCACGCTGGGTTTGCAGGAGGGCCCGCAGGTGGGTAACGTGATGTCGCTCACCAAGCTGCGCTCACCGGTCAAGACGCCCTTCGGGCTTACGAGCGTCCCGGTGTTGCACCGCGACTCCCCCGAGCGCCTCGCGTTGGACTCCGCCAAGGTGATGGCCGACGAACGCTTCGTCTACAACCTCATCTCCCCGGATGCCTCCACGCTCGCCATCGTCGCGCGCACCACCGAGGAGATGACGCTCCCGGCCTCGGACTCGATCATGGCCTACTTCAAGGCCACCGCCGCGGCAGCAGGTTTTGGCGAAAGCCAGACCCACTTCCTGGGCCGCGCCTACTTCCAATCCGAGCTCATCAGGATGCAAAAGCGCGAGGTCACCGTCTCGACGCTGATCTCCGGGGCGCTCGTGACGCTGATCCTCTTTTTCATCTACCAGCGGTGGCGCGGGGTCCTGATCGCGATGGTGTCAATCGCCCTGGGGCTCCTTCTTTTCTTCGGGCTGCTCGCCGCGCTCGGGCGGGAGCTCAATGCTATGTCGGCGCTGTACCCGGTCCTGATGGTCATCGTGGGCACGAGCGACCTCGTGCACCTCATGACGAAGTACGTCGACGAGCTCCGCGCCGGGCAGTCCCGCGAGGGCGCCCTGCGGACGACCGTCAAGGAGATCGGCCTCGCCACGTTCCTTACCTCCCTCACCACCGCCGTCGGCTTCGCGACCCTACTCACGAGTCGCGTCATGCCGATTCGTGACTTCGGCCTCAATGCCGGTATCGGGGTCGTGGTGGCGTTCGTGACCGTGCTCACGTTCACGCTCCCCTTGCTCACGCTCTTCACGCAGGATCAACTGATGCGCACGGCCGGCACCGTCGAGCGCTGGGACTCGTGGCTGCTGAGACTCAACGAGTGGGTCCGAACGCACACCAAGCAGATCGTGATCGGCACCGGCGTGGTCGCCGTCGTGTGTGGCGTCGGGATCAGCCTCGTCAATACCAACTACCGCATCATCGATAACCTCCCCCGCAACTCGAAGATCTCAGACGACTTCGTGTTCTTCGAGGAGAAATTCACGGGCTTTCGCCCGGTAGAATTTGCGGTCTTCGTGCAGCCCGGCTACACCGCCTCGGATCTGGCGGTGCTCCGTGAGATGGACAAGATCGAGGGCGCCATGCGGGCGGAGCCGACCCTGCGCGCGGTGACGAGCCAGAACACCCTCGTCAAGAGTGTCCAGCAGGCCATGGACGGCGGCGGGCGGGAGGCGTACGCCCTGCCTCAAGACGAGGAGGCCTACGCGCGCCTCAAACCTCTTCTGAGTAGGGCGCCGGCGAGTGCGACGGCGGTGCTCGTCAATCGCGACGGCGACAAGGCTCGCATTACGAGCCGCGCCCTCGACGTGGGGAGTGACTCCATCCGCGGGGTGGCGAGTCGGCTGGTGGCTTTCGCCAAAACGAATGTCGACTCCTCCGTGATCAAGGTGCGAGAGACAGGCACGGGGCTGCTCCTCGACAAGAACTCCGTCTACGTGCGGGAGAGCCTGCTGTGGGGCCTCGGCGGCGCCGTGCTCATCATCGCTTGCCTGATGGCGGGCCTGTACCGTAATTGGCGCCTGCTGATTGTCTCGATGGTGCCGAATCTCGTACCCCTCATTTTTGCGGGAGCCCTGCTCGGCTACCTCGGGATCGAGCTCGAGGCCGGAATCTCGATCATTTTCGCCGTGATCTTCGGGATCGCCGTGGACGACACCATCCACTTCCTGGCGAAATACAAGCTCGTGCGTGCGCGAGGCATGTCGATCGACGAGGCCATGGCGGTGACGTTCCGCGAGAGCGGGAAGGCCATCATCCTCACGAGCGTGATCCTGTTCTTCGGCTTCATGGTCATGTTGTTCAGCGTCCACCCACCGAGTGTGACGGTCGGAATGCTGATCTCGGTGACGCTGGCGAGTGCGGTGGTCGCGGACCTGCTGATGATCCCGGTGCTCCTGCGATGGCTGCGGGTATGAAGGTTCATTTTTAGTTGACAGTTTACCACACTCAGTGCGCTGCCGAGCCGGCGGACGGTTCACTTTTTGTAACGCCCGTCGGCACACCGCATCCTCACCTCCTCCTGCACGGCGCCCGTCTCGTAGCGCGTGCCGTACACCGCGTGCTCGAACCGAGGGCTCTCGTGTGGGTTGGCAGCCGCGAGCAGGGATCGGAAGCTCGGTGTCAAGGTGAAGACCTCGTAGCCCAGCACCGGATAGACCGACTGCGTGAAGTAGATCTCGTCGACCGAGACATCGGCCCTGTCAAAAATCACGAGTTGACTGGCCGTCGCAGCGCGCTCGAACCAGTCTAGGTGGAGCCCCCGCCGCTCGCGCTCCCGGACTTCGACCAGGGCGAGGCGACGGCGCCGGGTCATTCACAACAGCTTCGTCCGACTTTCATTGGCTAGGTCAGGCGGGACTAACTTGATCCCACGACTCCGATCGCAGCCACGGCGGTCTGCGCGACATCTGTCGTGAGGAAACAATAGCCTGCCGGCCACCTCCACGGTGAGAGTCGCACGACGTTGCGCTAGGTGATGACGATACTCGCTTGCCTAGTTTTGGCCAATGTCCCTCCGACGTCGACGGACAAGGAACCCATAGCTCGGTGGATCTCAAGCTAAACCCGGCTAGCGGGTTGTGACGTTGGACGTCCTAACCGTCCACCGTCCTCCACGCCGCTCGATCCCGGCTTAGCCCCACGACTCACGCGGCTTTCGACACCGAAACACCGAGCGGGTCAGACCTTGAGGGATTATCCGTCCATACCGCCGGCAAGGGGAAAGGGTCTCAGTCTACGGGCAATCGAACGCACGGCGTCGAGGCTCTCACCAGTATCTCCTGCCAGCGTGCGAATAAAACACTGCCTAGCCGTCGTCCCCGACATCCACATGCGTCACCACCTCTTCGAGGAGGCCGTCCGGCTCCACGGCGAGGGCAACAAGGTGGTCTTCCTCGGGGACTACGCCGACAACGGGCCCCACCCCAACGACGCAAGTTTTTTGCGTGAAGTCTTCGCGTTTTGTCGAAAGACGGACTCAACGCCCCTGATCGGCAATCACGACCTGGCCTACCTGTTCCCGGATGACGTCAGCTTCCGCAAAAACGGCTACGAGCCCAGTAGTGCGAAGAAGATGGCCGAGGTCTACGCAGAGTTCGTCGATATCCTGCGGTACGTCTACCGCCTCGATCGCTACGTCTGTAGCCACGCCGGCCTCTCGGGGACGCTGCTCAACGTGCTGATGACCAAGTACGGCTGCCGCGACCTCGACGCCGCCATCGCCTACCTGAACGAGGAGCGCCCCCCGGAGCTCTACTACTGCTCGCCCGTCAACGACGGCACCGACCCCTTCGACGGCCCGATGTGGCTGCGGCTGGGTCAGTACCACGGCGCCCTCCAGGATGAGGGTATTACGCAGGTGGTCGGCCACAGTTCGCAGTCGACCATCCGCCTGAAGCACAACCTCCTCATGATCGACGTGCGGCGCCCACTCATCGCGGAGTGGCAGGAGCGACGCCAGGCCTAACCACGTTGCCTCACGGGACGGCCCAGGCGATACTCGTGTACGGTATTGTCGTCTCCCATGGATGTAGTGTGTGGGATAGGCGTGGTTTAGGCTGAGGCCATACCGCTCTCGGGGTCGAGGGTTACGTCACGACGCGCCGGGGCCTCCCTGCGCGAGCGACTGCGCCTCCGTAGCGGCAGCACCCTACAACCCCTACGTTCCGCCCGTGGGCCCGCCATTCGGCTTTCGCCAAAACCGATGGGGCAGCGACCATAGCCTGGCTAACGCGGTAAGGAAACGTGGAAGGTCGCGCCGTAGCCGGGGCGACCCTCCGCGGTGATGGTGCCATTGTGTCGCTCGACGATCCGCGCGACGTTGGCCAGGCCGATGCCGCTACCCTCGAACTCGTCCTTCGAGTGAGCGCGCTCGAAGGCACCGAAGATTTTCTCGGCGTAGCTCTGGTCGAAGCCGATACCGTTGTCCGCCACACGGATCTGAACCATCGTCCCATCCGTCTCCCCCGAGGCGATGGTAATGGTCGCCTGCCGACCCGTCTTACCGGAGAACTTCACGGCATTGGCCAGGAGGTTTTGGAACAGCATCGTGAGGTGCGTTCGGTCACCGTTGACCGTGGGCATCGGGTCACACCGCCAGTTAATCTCGCGTCTGGGGTCGAGCATCTCGATGAGGTGGTCGACGATGGGCTGGAGGTCTACCCGCTGGAAGCGCATGGCGGCCGTGCCGACCTGACTAAATGCGAGTAGGTCCCGGATCAGGAGCTGGGCGTTTTGCGCGGTCGCCTCCATGGTGGCCAAGTGCGCGTGGGCCTGCTGGTCCAAGAGCGAACCGTAGTCCTCGGCTAGGATCGTAGTGTAGCCGGAGAGCTGCCGGAGGGGGGCCGCGAGATCGTGGGCGACGATGTAGTTGAACTGGCTCAGTTGCTCGCGGACCGCCGCCTCGGCCCGGATGGCCATTTGGGCGTCGTGAATATCGAAGATGGCTCCCGTGAGGCGGTGGCGTGGCCCTCCATCGATGAAGGTCGCCTGCGCGAGTGAGCGCACGTAACGGTATCCCTTCCCCTCGACGAGGAGTCTATAAGTAGAGTCGAACGCCCCATTGGGGTCGACGCTAGTGGCAGCTAGGTCTCGTCCGACTTGGTGCCGGTCTTCCGGATGTATCCGCTCCCAGAGGAAATCGAAGTCCTGGGGCACCTCCTGGCCTTCCAAATTGATGAGCCGCTGGAGGGAGGGACTGATTTCGAGGTAGGTGTCGGCGCTATCGGGCCAGTCGTAGACGCCGGCGCCGGAGGCCTCGACTACGGCGTTAAGCTGCTCGACCAGTGTCGCATTCTTGATCCGGAGTGTAGTCGCGTCGTGGACGTCTACGATGGTGGCGATGGCCGACGGGGTCGCCTGGCCCGGGCGCTGGTAGCCCTTGAGGTTGGTCTCGTGCCAGCGGTACGCCCCGCTGGCGAGTAGCAGTCGACAAGTGTACTTTCGGTGCGTGTGCTCTGCTGTCCCGACCGCGAAATTCTCTACCACTGCAGGCAGGTCATCGGGGTGCACGAGGCTCGCCATCGCTTCCCGCGTCCCCGCGAAGCTGTTCGGGGGATAGCCGAGGCCCTGCAGGAACGTCTCGGACAGCGAGATCGCCTCCGTGGAGACGTCCGGCCAATCGAACAGTCCGATGGCCCCGATGTCGATGACGGTTTCGAGGTGCCGCAGTCGCGCCTCCGCCACCGCCGCGCGGGCCTCGGCCGCCAAGAGGAGGTCGGAGGCGGACCGGGGGGAGACGAACTCGGAATTATCGGTAGACATCGACACGCATCGCGGGGTTTGCTCGATAGTAGGCAAATATAGCGTCATCCCGCAGCCGCAATTGTCACTCTACCCGCAAATGTTCAAACCACTCATCAAGGTCTTCGAAGGATTTAATCCCGACGGCTTCCTCCTCACCGCCGGTGATCTGGAGGCCCAGCGGCCGAATGTCCGCGAGGATCTCAGGCAGCTCTGTCACCTCGGCTGGAGCGTCCAGGTAGACCGGGTAGATGGCGCATACCTCCTCGATCCACTCGCCCCAAACTTGCGACGAGCGTAGCGAAGACCATATCTGCGACTGCCGCGAGAAGTTGAGCACGAAGGCCGCCACGTTCGGGGCGCTAGCCTCCATGATGCCAAACGCGTCCACGGGGCCGACGTCGCGACCGAGGATCAGCTCCTGGTACACCGGCAGCCCAGTAGCGACACCCACCTGGCGGGTTTTGCCGAAAGGCCCCACCTGTACTGCGTCGAGCCGCAAGGCTTCCGCCTGGCGCGCGATGTCTCCCACGGTGCTGTGCCCGAACTCACCGACGAACTGCGGGCCCTCGACCCAGTCCCGTATGGCGGTCACGGTCGTCGCGTCCACGAAGCCCGTGGCGCCGGGCTCGAGGGCGAAGCCGAGAAGGTCGACCCCGAGCGCGGCGAAGTAGCGGGCGTCGGTGAGGTTGGCCACGGCGGCGGCCTTGACGCGGGTACGGAGGAGGTCCATGGTGCAAAAGTGCGGAGCGGTCGTAAAGTGCAGAAAGTGCCCTGCGTGGAAGGTGCAACGTGCCGCAAGGTGCGAAGGATGGCGTGTACATTCGGCGCGTCCGACCCGAGCGCACCCGGACGTACACGATTCATCAGGACATCCGGCGCACTCTCCGCCCTCTCCGCACTCTCCGCACTTTCAGCACGCTCTTATGCTCCTCGGCTTCGTCTCCGCCATCCTCCCCGAACTCACGCTGGAACAGGTTTTGGCGAAAGCCGCCGTGATTGGCTACGATGCGGTGGAGGTGATGTGCTGGCCGCCGGGCGAGGCCGAGCGGCGGTACGCGGGCGTGACGCACGTCGACGTGACGGCGCTCGGGCCGGTGAGAATCAAGGAAATTCTGGCGTTGCAGGAGCGCTACGGCGTCCGGATCTCCTCGCTGGGCTACTACCCGAATCCGCTCGCGGACGATGTGGCGCAGGCGCGAGTCTACGCCGAGCATATCGAGAGGCTCATCGGGGCCTCGGCGCGGATCGGGATCAACTGCGTGACAACCTTCGTGGGGCGCGACCAGACCCAGACCATCGAGGCGCAGTGGCCGCGGTTCCTAGACACGTGGCGGCCGCTGGTGGCTTTCGCCAAAACTCACGGCGTGCGCATCGCGATCGAGAACTGTCCGATGAAGTTTGGCGCCGACGAGTGGCCCGGCGGGCAGAACCTGGCCGTGAGCCCCGCCGTCTGGGAAGACATGTGGCGCGACATCCCCGATGCTCACTGGGGCCTCAATTACGACCCGAGCCACTTCGTCCTGATGGACATGGACTACACGCTCCCCTTCCGCGACTTCCCCGAGCGCATGATCCACGTGCACGCCAAGGACGTGCGGATCGACCGCGCGGCCCTAGACCGTCACGGCCGCTGGGCGCACCCGAAACTGTGGCACACGCCGAAGTTGCCGGGGATGGGGGACGTGGACTGGGGGCGTTTCTTTTCGTACTTAAGTGAGACGGGGTACGAGGGCGCGGTCTGCGTCGAGGTGGAGGACCGGGCGTACGAGGGGAGCCTGGAGCGACGCGTGTACGCCTTGCAGCAGAGTCATGATTATTTGCGGCAGTGGATACCGAGAGCGAACCTATGAGCACCTACTTCGGCAAGACCAACTTCCCCAAAAATCTCCCGAAAGGCCAGCCGCACTACTACGAGCAGGTCTGGGAGCTCGTGCGCCAGATACCGCCGGGCCGCGTGACGACCTACGGCGCGCTGGCGGACGCCCTCACGCTCGGTACCCCGCGTATGGCCGGCTACGCGATGCGCTACAGTCACACGGCCGAACCCTACGTGCCGGCTCACCGCGTCGTCAACCGGGACGGCCGCCTTACCGGCAAGCTGCACTTCGATCCGCCGGAGGCGATGGCGGAAAGACTGAAGAAGGAAGGCGTCGAGGTGGAAGACGATAAGGTTACGGGATTCAAGGATTTGTACTGGGACCCAGCGGCCTAAACTCGAGCGTTGTAAGCACGAGGTCTCACGCCAGGATGGCTACAGCAAGGACGCCATCCCGTGCCTTGCGTCCTGTAGTGTTTCTATTGCGGGCCCGCCAGGCCCTCGCGTCCCGGGCCCGCGCTACCTTGCCGCCATGCGCCTCTTCCCCTTCCTCACCTTGCTGGCTTTCGCCGAAACCCTCTCCGCCCAGCACGAGTCCCCCGCCCTCCAGAATGCGTTCCTCCGGCCGCACACTTCACTGAACGGCGACTGGCAACACTTCCCCGACCGGTACGAGGCATACTTCTACGATTTCGTCCGCGTGCCCTTCGACTCGTCGAAGCAAGGCCGTGGCGATTTCGCCGCCATGGACGCCGTCGCGCGAGACAAGACCGAGCGCTACGAGTACGGCTTCGACGGCACGCCGGTGTTGCACGTCCCGGGGGACTGGAACACTCAGTACGAGCGCTACCTACTCTACGAAGGCTCGATCTGGTACCGGAAGAAATTTCCTGCGCCGAAACGTAGCGCCGGCGAGCGGGTCATCCTGCGCTTCGGGGCGGCCAACTACCGCGCGGATGTCTACGTCAACGGCCAGAAGGCGGGAGTGCACACCGGCGGCTTTACGCCCTTCCAGTTCGACGTCACGGGTCTGCTGCGAGGGGGCGATTCGAGCAATTCGCTCGTGGTGCGCGTCGACAACCAGCGGAGTCGCGAAGCGGTCCCGACCGACGTCACGGACTGGTGGAACTACGGCGGACTCACGCGCGACGTGGGCCTTTACGTCTTGCCGAACACGTACGTAAGCGATTACCAAATCCAGTTGGCGGATGCCAAGACGCTCGCCGGCTTCGTCCAGCTCGAAGGCACCAACCGCGCTCGACAGACCGTCAAGATCGATTGCCGCGAGCTGGGTTTTGGCGTAAGCCTTACCACCGATGCGAATGGCAGAGCGAGTTTTCGCGAAAGCGTTACCGCGAAACGGATGTGGAAGCCCAGCGACCCGTATCGCTACAGTTTCATCGTCGACGCCGGGCCCGACCGGACTACCGACCGCATCGGTCTGCGCACCATCGCCACCCAGGGCACCAAACTCCTCCTCAACGGGGAGCCGATCTTCCTGCGTGGGATCTCGGTCCACGAAGAGGCCCCCTCGCGCGGGGGGCGGGCCAACGGCTGGGAGGACGCCGCCGTCACCATCGGGCGCGCCAAAGAACTCGGCTGCAACTTCATGCGCCTCGCGCACTACCCCCACAACGAGTACATGCCGCGCCTCGCGGACTCGCTCGGCATCCTGCTCTGGGAGGAGGTGCCGGTGTACTGGACGATCGCCTGGGGTAACCCGGCCACCTACGCCAACGCCGAGCGGCAGCTGACCGAACTCATCACCCGCGACCGCAACCGCGCCGCGGTCATCATCTGGAGCATGGCCAACGAGACGCCCGACATCCCGGAGCGCCTCACTTTCCTCAAGCGCCTCGCCGCCCACGCCCGCGCCATTGACGGCACGCGGCTCATCTCGGCGGCACTCTTCAAGGCGGGCAAAGGTGCACAGCAGTACGAGGTGGCCGACCCCTTCGCCGAGTTCGCCGACGTCGTGAGCTTCAACGAGTACATCGGCTGGTACGAGGGCACACCGGCGGCACTGCCGGGGGCGAAGTTCAGCTTTCGCCAAAACAAGCCCGTCATCATCAGCGAGTTCGGGGGCGGGGCCCGGGCTGGGCTGCACGGTGACAGCCTTACGCGCTGGAGCGAGGAATACCAGGCGTGGCTCTACCGTGAGACGACCAAGCTCGTCGACCGCACCCCGGAGGTGGCCGGCATGACACCCTGGATCCTGGCGGACTTCCGCAGTCCGCGGCGCAACCTCCCCGGCATACAGGATGGGTGGAACCGCAAGGGACTCATCGGCGAGCACGGCGAGCGGAAGCTCGCCTTCTACACCCTCCAGGCCTACTACCACGAACGCGCGACGCGCAAACCCTAGGGTTCGGCCGCCGCCGCCGATCTTGTCGCCCGATGTTGGACCGAGGGATAAGCTTGCGATGGTTCTCCTACGGCATCGTGGTCGTGGTGCTAATAGGCTGGGTGGCCGTTTGGGGCCCGGACCTCTGGGACCGTCCGGCGGTCGCGTCCGTCGGTGACGAGATCGACAGCTACCAGCAGGTGGCGGTGTACTACAATGGGAGGATCGGACACACGGCCGGGCGGCACCTAGGCAAAGACGGCTACAATTTTGGCCTCAAGTGGCAAGCCTCCGAGTTCGTCAAGCGCTTCTACTACGAGGCCTACGGCCACCGCATGCCGGACACCTACGGCTACCCGAAAGACTATTTTAATCCGGCGCTAGCCGACGGGGCCTTCAACGTGCAGCGGGGACTGTTTCAGTACCGACTGCCTGGGGAGAGCCACCCGCGCCCGGGTGACCTTCTGGTCTGGGGTCCGGGCGAGGGCCGCAAGCGGGGCCACGTGGCCATCGTGACGAAGTCGCCGCCGGAGGCCATCGAGTACATCCAGCAAAACCCCGGTCGCAAAGTGCCCCCGCGCGCGTGGATCGCGGTGGTGCGCGAGGATCGAAAGTGGCACCTCGACGATGCGGAGGTGGTCGGCTTCCTGCGCAAGGGTTGAGTCAAGGTGTGCCATCGGCTGTGGGCCTGCTGCGGCCGCGCCGCTAACTTCGCGCCCGATGGCCAAGGAAATGCCCAGGGAGCGGCCGAAGAAGCTCAAGAAGAAATGCTGTAAGAAGTATAAGAAGAAGGGCAACTACTGCAAGCGCTGCCCGCTCTACTGGGGGCGGGTGGGGAAGGAAAAGTGAGCTCACCCGTCTACTGCCCCACCATCCGCACGCTCCCCGAACCGCTCACGCTCGAACTCACGCGGGCGTTGCCGCTGTACTCGACCTCGGAGCTGCCGCTGCCCTTGACGCTGAGCAAACTGTCGGCGTGGACGCGGAACTTCCCCGAGCCACTGATCTCGACGCCGGCGACCTTGGCGACGAGCCCCGAGGCATCGAGGTCCGCACTGCCGCTTCCCTCGATCATTAGGTGGTTGGCCACTCCCCGGACCTGACCGCCCATCGAGCCCGAGCCCTCAACGCGGAGGCTGTCGATGCGCACGAAGGCCAGGTCCATCTGCGTGCCGCCGGAGAGGTTGAGTGAGAGACTCCGGTAGTCGAGCGGCGCCGAGCTGCTGATGCTGTTACGACCGCTCATGGCTACGGTACGCAAGGATGGAGAGGAGACGCGCGCCACGATCATGTCGGACTCGCGGTAGTCGCCGCCGGTGCGCGGCACACGGATGGTGAGGCGGTCGTCTTCGGAGTCGCGGTCGACGAGTTCGGGCATCAGGGCTTCGTCGGCCTCGATCGTCACCGAGGGCAAACCGGAAGTGAGGATGAGGCGCACGGGACCTTCGAAGTCGAGGTGCTGAAGGGCGGGGAGATCGTAAGTCTTGGTGCCGCGCGTTCCCGAGAGCTCGACCGCCGGCTGGATAGACTGGCGGGCACTGGCGATGTGGAAGGTGAGGAAGACGACGGCGGCGGCGAAGCCGGAGATAAGGAGGAGGTTGGAAGTTTTCACGGGAGTTTAGTTAAGAGGGGAAGAGATGAGAGTGGAGAGACTGGTCGTAGGTGCTAATTGCGCCGCGTGGCCTCGTCGGCGTGGATGCCGCTTTCGGGGACCGACAATGCGGTAGTGTCGGCTGGCCGGATCACGGCGACCACTGCGGGGCCATGATCGTAGCTAAACACGCGCGACATCTTCCACTGGCCGGCCGTCAACTGCCAGTAGTCCATAAATCTTGCCCGCCCGTCGAGGTACTCGGCGCGGCCTGGCTCCGTGACGTAGAAGAGGTGCTCGCCGAGGATCATGGCTCCGTCATCGGCCATCGGGTAGACACGTACCGTGCTGTCGAGGGCCACGCGGCGTAGGCGGTTGCCTCCCGCTCCACACAAACCGGTCTCAATACTAGCCACCAATTGGTCGCACCCTTCGGTGAGGCCGCCCTTATCGTGGTAGAACTCTAAGTCTTCGGTGAAAAAACCTCGGATCCCGTCTACGTCGCAAGTGTTGTAAGCCACCCAGAAGGCGCTGTCCCTTTGGATGATCGTCTGCCCCAGGTTCAATCCAGCTTGCGTAACGCCGATCGCTTGAGCGTTGACCAAGACGGCCGATGCGCCTAGACAAAGCAGGACGAGGAGGAAGAGCCAAAACGTCGGAAGATTGTTCATGAGATGAAATTTATAAGGCTGCCTACTCAAGTCCAGACTGGCTGCGCTTAGTTCGGGGACGAGGGTGGTGCAACGTGATTCGCGATATAAGAGGCGTACAGGGTCGCGATCTCCTGCGGCTCGAAGCCGAGCAGTGCAAGCTGTCTGAATTGCTCCGGCAGCACCTCCGTCTCGAAGAGGCGGCGGCGGGCCTTGAGGATCTTGAGTCGCGCGCCCTCGGCCACGAAGTACCCGATCCCGCGCTGGTTGGCGATGATGTCGGCGTCCTGGAGGGTCTGGAAGGTGCGCTGGACGGTGTTCGGGTTGACTTGTACCTCGCTGGCGAGGGCGCGTACGCTCGGGAGGCGCTCGCCCTCGGGGATCTCGCCGGAGAGGATATTGTCTTCCAGCATCCCGGCGATCTGCTCGTAGATGGTGGTGGAGGCTTTGAATTCCATTGGTCTGTGTTGGTTGGGGATTAGACCTCTTTTTCTTGAAAACGGAAGTAGGCGACGGTGAGGAGGTAGAGGCCTAGGGCCGCGCCCGCCCACCAGCCGTAATCCTCGAGGTTGATGTTGATCCCGTCGCCCTCGAAGTTGAAGCTGTCGGCGTCCACGGTGAAGAAGCCCGAGAAGTACTCGTGGAAGACAATCCGGAAGACGAGCAGACCGATAAACGCGAGCGCGGCCTGGACCAGGAGGGCCGCGCCGACGGTTTTGGCGGAAGCCGACTTGTCGAACACGATTGCCCCCAGCATGCCGATGGGCTGGACGATGAGGAAGTACGTGGCGATCCCCTCCCCCATCTCAGCCGAGAAAGGATTGAAGGCCGGGGGCACGCCCAGCTGGAAGACCGCGAGCACGAGGCCGGTCACCAGCGTCAGGATTAAGTAGCCGAGCGTGTAGACGACGAAGAAGGCCGGACCGCTGTAGAGGTAGGTCCCGAGCCACTTCTCGGCATCGCTCGCGGGCAGCGTGAGGAACGACTGCCGTCCGTCGGGGGTCTTGTTCTCCGGCAGGGAGCTGGCCGCCCAGATGAATCCCGCGACGATGAGGGCCAAGTTGTAGATCTTTATGAAGAAGCTGGGTTCGCCACCTTCGGCAGCGAAGTTGCCCGACAGGAGCGCGGCGCCGAGAAGGAGCGCCAGCGTCGGCCCGAAGTAGCTGAGCAGCGAGCGGCCGTGGAGCATGGCCTGCAGGCGAACCACCTGCCAAACGCGGGAGAGATTGAGGGTCGACATGGCTTAGGCGTTGTGGGGTTGGTGGGCGGTGCGCAGGGCTTCGAGCACGGGGCTCTGCCGGCGGGTGATGGCGTTGAAGAGCACCTCGAGGTCGGGCTCCGTGTGGCGGCCGTCGACGTTGACGCGGACCACGTAGTGGCCCCCGGGCACGCGCTCGGCGTACAGGGCGTCGGCCGGGGGGCGTAGCGACGAGACGAGGTCGAACGACAGCACCTCACTCACGGTCTGCAGGTCGAGCTGCGCGATGACGCTACCGCTCTCGACGACGATGATCGGGTCGATGAGCCCGGCGAGGTCGCGGACCTGGTGGGTCGAGACCACGATCGCGCGCTCATCCGAGGCCGCCTCGGCGAGGATGCTGCGGAACTGCGCCTTGCTCGGGATGTCGAGGCCGTTGGTGGGCTCGTCCATGACGAGCAGTTCGGTGTTGCAGGCCAGGGCGAAGCTGATCAGGCCCTTCTTCTGCTGCCCGAGCGAGAGTTTCGTGAGCTTCCGATCGGTGGGCACCTCGAAGGCCTCTAGGTTTTGCCGAAAGGCGCCGTCGTCGAAGTTGGGGTAGAACGGTCCGTAGGCTTTCGCCAAAACCTGCCAAGAGCGGGCCGGTAGGTACACCTGCTCCGGGAGGAAGTAGAGCCGCTGGAGGTCGACGGCGTGCCGTTCGAACGCTGGGCGGCCGAAGAGATCGGCGCGACCGGCCGTCGGCCGGAGGCAGCCGGTGATCAGCTTCAGCAAGGTGGACTTGCCGGCGCCGTTACGCCCGAGCAATCCGTAGATGCCGCCGCGGTCGATGCGCAGGGAGAGGTGCTCGAAGAGGGTCTGCGCCTTGCGGTAGCCGAACTCGAGGTCGTGGAGGTGGATCAGTGATTCTGTCATGGTGTACTACTTGTCTAGTACACTGCAATAGTACTACTTGTTCGCTGAACTGTGCAAGTGGCCGCGTAAAATATTTTCCACGCGCCCCGGTGGCTCCCTCGAACTCCAATTCGCAAGACACGCGCCGGACGCGTATCTATGCCACCCACCTCAAACCTCCGCACCGCATGTACTCCACCATCACCGTCGCCGTCGCCGGAGCCGGCTTCATCGGTCCTGTCCACGTCGAGGGCCTGCGCCGCCTCGGGATTCGCGTCAAGGGTCTACTCGGCAAGGACCTCGAGGAATCCGAGAGCGCCTGCACCACCCTCGGCCTCGCCCACGCCTACGCCACCTTCGAGGAGCTCCTCGCCGACGACGAGGTCGACGCCGTTCACCTGGCGGTACCCAACGTGCTCCATTACCCGATGGTCAAACAGGCCCTCGCCGCCGGCAAGCACGTGATGTGCGAGAAGCCCCTGGCCATGACCTCGGCACAGAGCGCGGAGCTGGTCGCCCTGGCGAAGGCCACCGACGTGGTGGCTGGCGTCAACTACAATCTGCGTTTTTACCCGATTAACCTCGAGGTCAAGGACCGCCTCGCCGCCGCCGGCACGCGTGTGTTCTCGGTGACCGGTGGTTACCAGCAGGACTGGCTGCTGTACGACACCGACTACAATTGGCGCGTGCTGGCCGACCAGGGCGGCGCCCTGCGCGCGGTCTCCGACATCGGGACCCACTGGCTCGACCTAGTTCACTTCGTGACCGGGCTCGAGGTCGAGGCCATCCTGGCCGACCTAACCACCGTGCACCCGCAGCGCAAACGACCGATCGGCGAGGTCCGCACCTTCACCGGGGACGCCCCCGTCGCCCAGGAGACCGAGACGATCGACGTGACCACCGACGACTGCGCCAGTATCCTCTTCAAGTTCAAAGGCGGCGCCCGCGGACAGCTCTTCGTGACGCAGGTGAGCGCCGGCCATAAGAATCGCCTCACTTACGACATCGCCACCCAGGACGCCGCGTACGAGTTCAATTCCGAGCGCCCAAACGAGCTAGTCATCGGCAAGCGCGGGGAGCTCAGCCAGCTCCTCCTCAAAGACCCGGGCCTCATGACCGGTACCGCGAGCCGGTACATCAACTACCCCGGCGGCCACAACGAGGGATTCCCGGACACCTTCAAGCAGTGCTTCCGGAGCTTTTACGACGCTGTCCTCGGCAAGACGCCCGACGGCGGACCGCACTTCGCGAGCTTCGAGGACGGGCACCGGGAGCTGGTGCTATGCGATGCGATTTTGCAGAGCAACGAACGGCAGGGCTGGGTGCGGCTGTAAGCCTCAAAGGCCAGGCTAAACCGCTACGGTCGCTTGGGCGCTACACATACGATATGGAGCACGCATCCAAATACATTCACTACGTCTCGCGCGGGATCGAGATCATCGGAGTCGGGATCATCGTCGTGGGCCTTTTGTTTGCGCTCGTCAACTTCGCCACGCGGCTCCGCCAAGACGGCGCCTACGCTACGATGCGCCAGCAGGTCGGCAAGGCGATCTTGCTCGGTCTAGAGGTCCTCGTGGCCGCCGACATCATCATGACCGTCACCACCGAGCCCACCCTGCAGAACGTGGCCGTCCTCGGAATCGTGGTCCTCATCCGGACCTTCCTCAGCTTCTCCCTCGAGGTCGAACTCGACGGCAGGTGGCCGTGGCAAACCAAACAGACCGGCAAAGGGAGGGGCATGATGGACGAGTCCGATGGCTCCGCCCTCGCTAAACCTAGTCCGCAAATACGCCCCTAACATGTCCCGAGGGTTCGTCAAGGAGAGCGACCAGGAGGAGGCGCCGTTTGTGGCGCCCCGCGCCGCGCTGCCCACAGGTACCGTGAACTACGTCACCCCACGCGGCTTGGCCCTACTCCACGGGGAGCGCGACATGCTCGAAGCCGATCGCGCCGCCATCCCCGACGCCACCAGCGGCGAGGGCCGACGCACGATGGGGGTGCTCGCCGCCAAACTGATCCAACTGAGCGACCGCATCGCGAGCGCCCGGCTCGTCGAGCCGGACGACGTCAATTCTCACGAGGTACGATTCGGGGCTCGGGTCGATTATTTGCAGATGCAGCTTCCGCCAAAACCCGCCAAATCGACGCACGTCTACATCGTCGGGGTGGACGAGGCCAACATCAAGGAGAAGCGCGTGAGCTTCCTCTCGCCACTGGCGGAGGCGCTGCTGGGCAAACGTGTCGGGGAGGTCGCCGAGCTTCGTCTCGGAGCGAGGGTGGACCAGCTTACTATTACGGCCGTGCGGTATACGGACTAAGATTAGGTCCGTACGGCTCCTCCAGAATCACTTCAGCAGTTTGCTGTCCCGAAAGCTGTAGTACCGATTACCAGCCACGATGATATGATCCTGCATAGCGAGGTTCATGAGTTTACTGGCCTCGGCAAGGGCGTTGGTGAGGTGGATATCGGCCTGGCTGGGGTTGAGGCTGTGGCTTGGGTGATTGTGGGCGATGACGAAACCGCTCGCGTTATTGCGCAGGGCGCAGGCCATGACGCTGCGCACGTCGACGATGGTACCGTCGACGCTGCCGGTGCTGATACGCTCGCGGCCGATGAATCGGCTGGCGTTGTTGGTGAGCAACACCCAGCACTCCTCGTGGGGGAGGTCGCGCAGCAGTGGGGCGACGATCTCGTAGGCTACCTTGCTACCCAGCAGTAGCGTATGGTCGCGGTCGGCCTCCACGGTCCAGCGCTTGCCGAGCTCGAGGGCGGCCACGAGGGCGACGGCCTTCGCGGGTCCGATGCCGTGGGCCTCGGCGATGTCCTGGTACTTGAGGCGGCTCAGGCCGCGGAGGCTGCCGTCGCAGCGATGGAGCAGGTCACGCGCCACGTCGACGACGGAGTGGCCCAGGGCACCCGTGCGTAGGAGGATGGCGAGGAGTTCACTGGTCGCAAGCGCCTCGGCGCCGTGGGTCATGAGCCGCTCGCGGGGCTGTTCATCGCGGTGCCAGTTTTTGACAGTAAGCTTCGGGTGCGGCCCGGAAGTAGTAGATGTGGCCTGCGGGACTGGCGGCGTCACTGCGGGCAGAGAAGCTGGCGTGACCGTCTCGGGAAGGCTTTTCTGGAGGCTCGTCTCTCTTTGCCTGTGGTCGTAAGTCACTTGTCTGCTTAGGGTTTCTGGAGAGCTTTGAGCGCGGTTTTTTCTTGGTCTGGACCTGTTCGACCCAGGACTACACGTCGTTTGACCCCGCTGGGATCCGCGACGTGCGCTCGGGGGTTGGCTCGGCGAAGTGCTCGCTGAGGTAAGACCCTCGAGAAACCCTTCGACAGGAGTAAGCGCGGAGTCAGTAGGCGCGGGGGATGTTTTGGCTAAAGCCAGACTTGGCGTCGGTGGCGCCGTAGGCATTTCGGACACGCGAGCCGTGGGTTGGGGGATAACGATCTTCATCTCGAATCAAACATTTTGTATTAAGACCAGCACTACCTGGAAATTGCACACTTTGCGGCGTGAAATATTTTGACGCCGGGCTCTGCGCTGAAGAGCGACTCAAGTCGCGCGCCGCGATCGAGGCGCTATTCAAGGGTGGGCTGTCCGAGAAGGCATACCCGCTGCGGCTCGTGTACCGGTTCGTCCCCGTGGTTGAGGGCCAGCCCGCGGCGCGGATAGGGTTTGTGGCCCCGAAGCGGGCCTTCCGCCGCGCGCACGACCGCAACTTCGTCAAGCGGCGAATGCGCGAGGCATATCGTTTGCAGAAGGTCCACTTTTACGGGTTCCTCCAGTCGCGCGGCACCGCCCTAGAAGGCCTGCTCATCTTTACCGGCCGGGACCTGCCCGACCAAGCCCTCCTCCACCGCACATGGCGCAAACTGCTCCGACGTCTCGATACCGCTTTCGTCTCATAGCTAGCGTGGCCGCGCTGTGCGTTGTGAGCGTTTTGGCGAAAGCTCAGGTTCCGCAAGACTTCCTCATAATGCAGGGTCCGACAGTCAAGCGCTCGCTGACTTTCAGGCTCGGCGAAGAGATCAACGTCCGCTTCCGGGGGGAGGACGAGTTCTTCCCGCTACGCATTAAGCAACTCTACCCTGAAGCCGGAGCGATACTGCTCGGCGAAAACCTGATCAAGCTCAGCGACATTGCGGCTATCCGGTTCGAGAACCGCAAAACCCTCAAGGACTACCTCCGGGTCCAGGGCCTCGTCAACGTCGTGATCATCTCGATCGCGGCCCTGGCGGACGAGCAGGTGCGCATGCGGCAGCGCGGCTTCATCACCGGGGCGGCGGTGGTGAGCGGGGCAATGTTCGCGTACGGGACGGTAGGCCGGTACAAGACGCGGCTCGTGGGACAGGGCAAACCTTACTTGCTGGTCGTGGGCGGGGGGGTGCCGCCGGCGGAGGTGGAGCGGGACGGGGGGCGGCGGTACTAGCGTAGGTCAGTCACGCTTTCGCAAAAACCACCCGCATGCCAGCCCGTACCCCTCCAGTCCCAGGCCCGTCACCACGCCCGCAGAGGCCGCGGCGGTGAGCGAGTTTTGGCGAAAGCCTTCCCTGGCGTAAATGTTGGAGATGTGCACCTCGACCACCCGCTGCGGAATGGCGCGCAGGGCGTCTGCCAGCGCGATAGAGGTATGACTCAGGCCACCGAAGTTGACCACCACCCCATCGGCGTTATCGGCGCCCTCCCCGTAGCCGATCTCGTGCAGGCGATCGATGAGGGCGCCCTCCGAGTTGCTCTGAAAGACGACGAGCTCAGCCCGGCCAGCAAGTGAGTTACCTAACTCAGTGAAGTATGCTTCGAGCGTAACGTACCCATACACCTCCGGCTCTCGAAGGCCGACGAGGTTGAGGTTGGGTCCGTTGAGGATGTAGATCTTCAAGGCTTTCTTCTTGGGACGCAAGTTTGGCGATAGAGACGCAAGTAACGCAAGGCCAAACTAGTCTTTGCGCTCCTTGCGTCTCTATCGCGGACCTTGCGTCCAAAAACTAATTGGCCACGTCACTCAAGAATTTGATCCTACAAATTCGAATCTCGTCCATCGTCACGTCGTCCTCCTTCAGGGCCGCGAAAGCTGCCTCGATGTCGTCGTTCTTAGACTCCATGAAGTAGTCGTGCACCTCCTCGCAGACGTACTCGTCCAAGTTTTCGGAGATGTAGTAGTCGATATTGACCTTCGTACCCGAGATCACGATGGCCGATAGCTCGTCGAGCAACTCGTCCATCGACATCTGGACCACCGTGGCGATCTCCTCCAAGTCCATCTTCTTATCGATCGCCTGGATGATCTGCACCTTGGACTTCGACTTGTTGGCCACCTGCTTGACGATGAAGTCGGTCGGGCGGTCGATGTCGTTCTCCTCGACGTAGGTTTCGATGAGTTTGAGGAAGGGCGCGCCGAACTTCTTGGCCTTGCCGAGGCTCACGCCCGAGATCTTGGTCATGTCCTCGAGCGAGATCGGATACTGCGTCGCCATGTCCTCGATCGACGGGTCCTGGAAGATGACGTAGGGTGGGAGGTCTTTCTCGCGGGCTACCTTCTTGCGCAGGTCGACGAGCGCCTTGTGGAGCTCCTCGTCGAGGGCCACGGCTCGCTGGGGCGCCGGGTCCGGATTGGAGTCCGTCCCGTCGAAGGTGTGGTTCATCGGAATCGAGATGGAGTAGGCCTCCGCGAGGTAGGCCTCGCCCTTCTCGGTAACCGACAGCTGACCGTAGGTCTCGATGTCCTTGTAGATCAAGTCGTTGAGCAGGCCCTGGCGGAAGACACTAATCCAGAAGATGTCGTCGTGCGACTTGCCGACGCCGTAGCCGGCGCGCTGGTCGAAGCGATAATCCTTCATCTCCTTGGTCTTCTTGCCCAGGACAAAGTCGACGTAGGTGTTGATGGTGTAATTCTGGTCCAGCTCCTTGATCGACTTGAGCGCCTGCTGCATCTCATCCTTGACCTCGCGGCGGGGCTTCAGATTCACGCAGTTGTCGCACAGTCCGCAGTTCTCCTTCGGGTAGTCCTCGCCGAAGTAGTGCAACAGGAAGCGGCGGCGGCAGGCGGCCGTCTCGGCGTAGGCAGTAACCTCCTGGATGAGCTGACGACCGAGCTCTCGCTCCGCAACGGGCTTGTCGCGTAGGAACTTCTCGAGGCGCAGGACATCCTTATACGCGTAGAAGGAGATGCAATCCGACTTGACGCCATCGCGACCCGCGCGGCCCGTCTCCTGGTAGTAGTTCTCGATCGACTTGGGGATGTCGTAGTGGATCACGAAGCGCACGTTCGGCTTGTCGATCCCCATCCCGAAGGCAATTGTGGCCACGATGACGTGACACTCGTCCTTGATGAACAGGTCTTGCGTGCGGCTACGGGTTTTGGCGTCAAGCCCCGCATGATACGGTAGCGCCTTCACGCCGTTGACGGCCAGCGCACTCGCGATCTCCTCGGTCGACTTGCGGCTCTGCACGTAGATGATCCCCGAGGCATCCTTGGTGCCGACCACGTACTGAATGATGTTGCGGAAGGTATTCTCCTTGTTGCCCTTCGAGCGCACCTCGTAGTGGAGGTTGGTGCGGTTGAAGCTCGTGATGTAGGTGTCCTCGTCGCGCATGAGCAGCGACTTCACGATGTCGGTCTGGACCTTGGGCGTGGCCGTGGCCGTGAGCGCGACGATCGGGATCTCGCGGTTGATCCCGTCGATCATCGTGCGGATACGGCGGTACTCCGGGCGGAAGTCGTGTCCCCACTCCGAAATACAGTGCGCCTCGTCGACGGCGACGAAGCTCACGTTGGTGTTGCGGAAGAACTCGATGTTCTCCTCCTTGGTGAGGGTCTCCGGCGCGACGTAGAGCATCTTGGTTTTGCCCTCGCGGATGTCCTCGCGCACGACCTTGGCCTGGGCCTTCGTGAGGGAGGAGTTGAGGTAGTGCGCCACGGCGTCGTCCTCGCTGAAGCCACGGATGGCGTCTACCTGATTTTTCATGAGTGCGATCAGCGGCGAGATCACCAGGGCCGTCCCCTCCATCATGAGGGCGGGCAGCTGGTAGCAGAGGCTCTTGCCGCCACCGGTGGGCATGATGACGAAGGTGTCGTGCTGCTTGAGCACCGAGCGGATGATCTCCTCCTGTTGCTCTTTGAATTCGTCAAACCCGAAGTAGTTGGCGAGGGCATCGTGGAGATCCTTGGAAGACGTACCGATGGCGGTCGCGGGAGGGGCAGTAAGTGTGGTCACAGAGTGTTGACTGAGCGTTGCTACGGGGCGTAGGATGAGGGATTCGAGGTCAGGCGCGGGGGCTACCCGAGTGGTCGGCTCCTCGATGAGCAAGCAATTTACCTTTAATTTGCCGCACGGGCGTCCCCGATCTTGGGGGCGTCGTGTTTGGGGTGAGCGAAATTACGCTAACTCCAACGGATCGACGGATGTCTTTATGTCAAACGCCCCATTGATTTACGACACCGCCCGCCGTACGTTAGCTATTGAGATTCAGACTCTTAGGGACTTACACGACAGCTTAGACGAGGCTTTCGTCAACACGATTTACCACCTTCATTCGGTTACGGGCCGAATCGTCGTAACGGGCGTCGGCAAGTCGGCCCTCGTGGCACAGAAAATTGCGGCTACGTTTAATTCGACCGGTACGCCGGCGATGTTCATGCACGCCTCCGACGCCCTCCACGGCGACCTCGGGATGGTGCAGGAAGGTGACACAGTACTGTGTTTGTCGAAGAGCGGCGAGACCGAAGAAATCTGCGCGCTCGTGTCATTACTAAAGCGTCTCGGCCGCCCGATCGTCGCCATGGTAGCGCGCCGCGACAGTTTCCTCGCCCGGGAGGCCGACCACGTTCTCCTCACGCCCGTCGCCACGGAGGCCGATCCGCACGATCTCGCCCCCACCGCCAGCGCGATCGCGCAAATGGCCATGGGCGACGCCCTCGCCGCTACCCTTAGCACCCTCCGCGACTTCGGCCCGGACGATTTCGCGAGGTTCCACCCCGGCGGCGCCCTCGGTCGCAGGCTCACCCTCACCCTCGGCGACCTCGCCAGCCGCAACGAGCGCCCCCGGGTTTTGGTGCAAGCCTCTTTGCAGGAAGTCATCGTCGAGATGACCGGCAAGCGCCTCGGCGCCACGGCCGTCGTCGACGAGCGAGGCCTCATCATAGGACTCATCACCGACGGAGACCTGCGCCGCGCCATCGGCAAGGGCAGGGAGGTCCTGCGCCTTTCGGCAAAACAACTAATGACGGCGGGGCCGAAGACAATGGGTCCGGAGCTTTTGGCCACGGAAGGCCTAGCGTTGATCGAGCGGTACGGCTTCAATCATGTGGTGCTGGCGGACGAGAGGGGCGCCTACGTGGGGATGGTGCACCTGCACGACTTCGTGCGGGTGGGGATGGGGTAGACCCACGGGAGAGGTCCGCCGCGAGGCGCTCACCCCTTCGCCAGCCACACCGCCATCATACTCAGCCCCACCCCGATATCACTCTCGAACGGTGCCTCGACGAAGCAGATTACGACCACCATCGCCAACAACTCGGCCACCAAGGGTTGCCGCAACCAGTTTTGCCGAAAGGCGGGCGCTATCAAGACCGCGATTACCCCTAACAGCCCCGCGACGCCGGCTGCCGCCCAGCTAAACAAAAATTGGTTGTGCGGCAGCAGTTCCATCTCCGGCATCCCCATGCGCGCGTAGGTCGCCCTGATCCGCTTCCGCAGACCTAGCCTCCCGGCCCCGAGCCACGGATCCGCGGTCACGATCTCCCAGGCGGCCTGCATGCTCGCCAGTCGTCCGACGTCGCTGTACACCGCCCCGCCCTCGGCGTCTAACTGCTCCAGGTCGTAGCGCATGAAATTGAGCTTGCGGACCAGCGTCGGCGTCGTCGCGATCAGGGCGCCGAGTCCGACGATCAGTACCGCGGCCGCCAGCAGGCTCTGCCACCAAGCCAGGCGCGTGACCATCAGCCGGAGCACCATGAGGCCGCCACCCAGGTAGAGCGCCGCCAAGCCCGTCCGGATAGCCACGACGTGAAGGGCGATGGTGAGCGTTAGGCCGAGGCCCAGGAATACATAGTCCTCCCCGCGCCTCCCACCGCGGCGCGTGAGGCTGAGTAGCCCGTACCACAGTCCCGCCACCGCCGCCACCGCGCACAGCAGCGCGAAACGCACGTGCGAAATCGGCGTCGGGACCACGCGCCCCTTGCCGAGCGCCACCATGAAGGCCTCGTGATTGACGGCGGCGTAGCCCATCGCCGCCACGGCCGTTACGGCCGCGAACGTGATGAAACCTAACCACAGTAATCGTTTGTGCCGCCGCACCGCATCCTGCAGCAGCCAGAAGATCGCCGGTATCCCGAAGGCCTGCGCACTCAGCTGTAGGCGGCGCTGGATAAAGTCCCGGTCCTCGCACCAGACCAGCGCCAGCCCGTAGCCGACCATCAAGAGCCCCGGCAGGAAGTAGTCCGGCCTTCGCCAAAACGCACTCCACGCGGCCTGGGTAGCGGCGGAGACGTAGATCCGCGAGCCGGCCGGCCGGTAGTCGAACAGCGCCACCAGTCCGAGCCCGATCAGCGCCGAGGCCATCGGCGCGCGCCCGGTGGCGCCCATGCTCCACATCCAGACCAGCATGAGGACAACCACGAGGGCGTCTCTGCCACGCGGTAAAGCCAGGGCCGCCGGCCGGACATCCTCCATCGGGGGCCAAAGTACAATCCGGGTGCGGGCTACCTTCGCCGGCCGCTCGCGGGCTCGTGCAAATGGGTACCGCCGCACAAACTCTCCCGCCCATGTCCACCCAGACCGACACCTTCGAGCAAGCCCGCGCCATCGGCGCCGACGTCGACGCCGCCGACCTCAGCACCCCCGCCCTGACCGAGCGCTTCCGCATCGCCTTCCTCGGCGCCAAGGGGAGCGTCAAGGGACTCATGGCCGGGATGCGCGACCTCGCCCCCGACGAGCGCAAGGCCTACGGACTGGTCGTCAACGAGGTCAAGCAGCGCGCCGAGCAGCGCCTAGCACGCGCGTTAGAGCAGCAGGCTTCCGCCAAAACCCAACAATCCTTCGCGGACCTCGATCTCTCGCGACCCGGTGAGCCCCTCGCACCCGGCGGCCGTCACCCGATCAACCTCGTGCTCGACCGCATCATCGGGATCTTCGAGCGGCTCGGCTTCGGGGTGGTCGAGGACCGCGAGATCGAGGACGACTGGCACAACTTCACGGCCATGAACACGCCGGAGGACCACCCCGCGCGCGACATGCAGGACACCTTCTACCTCCGCGGCCCTGAGCAGCTGCTCCTGCGTACGCACACCTCCAGCGTCCAGGCCCGGACCATGACCAGCCAGGCTCCGCCGATTCGCATCATCGCCCCGGGCCGCGTCTACCGCAACGAAACCATCTCGGCCCGGAGCCACGCGCAGTTCCACCAGGTCGAGGGTCTCTACATCGACGAGGGCGTCTCTTTCGCGGACCTGAAGCAGACCTTGCTCCACTTCGCCCGCGAGATGTACGGTCCAGACGCCCGCATCCGGATGCGCCCGAGCTACTTCCCCTTCACCGAGCCCTCTGCCGAGGTCGACGTCTGGTGGGGTCTCGCCGACGAGCACGCGCACCGCATCACGAAGGGCACCGGGTGGCTCGAGATCCTCGGCTGCGGCATGGTCGACCCGCAGGTGCTCACCAACTGCGGCATCGATCCGGAGCGCTACAGCGGTTTCGCCTTCGGGATGGGGATCGAGCGCCAGGCGATGCTGCAGTACAGGATTACGGACATCCGGGCGCTTTTCGAAAATGACGTGCGGTTCTTAAAGGCGTTTCGGGGGGCTTTTTGAATTCCAAATTATGAATTTGAAATTATTATGAAACCCTCCACCCCCAAAGGCACCCGCGACTTCGCCCCCGCACTCATGCGCAAGCGCAACCATCTCTTCGGCGTCCTGCGCGAGCACTTTGAGCTCTTCGGGTACGCCCCCATCGAGACGCCGGCCATGGAAAACCTCGACACCCTCACCGGGAAATACGGAGAGGAGGGCGACCAGCTGCTCTTTAAGGTCCTCAACAACGGCGACTTCCTCGCGAAGGCCGATCACGAGGCACTCGATGCGCGGGACTCGAGGACGGCGGCCGCCTCGCTGTCGAAGCGCGGCTTACGATATGACTTGACGGTGCCCTTCGCCCGCTTCGTGGTTCAGCACCGCAACGACATCAACCTGCCGTTTAAGCGCTATGCCATTCAACCAGTTTGGCGGGCCGATCGTCCGCAGAAGGGGCGCTACCAGGAGTTCTACCAGTGTGACGCGGACGTAGTGGGTTCGGACTCGCTGCTGTACGAGGCAGAGATCGTGCGACTGCTCGACGTGGCCTTCGCGGAACTCGGACTCAAAGTCAACATCAAGCTCAATCACCGGGGCGTGCTGCAGGCCTTGTTGGAAGTGAGCGGTATAGCAGACGCGCGGTTCGTCGACTTCGTGACTGCTCTCGACAAGCTCGACAAGATCGGTCGCGACAAAGTGCTTACCGAAATGTCGGAGCGCGGTATCGAGTCGGACGCCGCCGCAAAGGCCCTCGATCTGCTTGGCGCGGAGGGCTTGGATGCGACCGACGGACCGCTCGCCAGCAGTGTAGTCGGGCGCGCCGCGCTGGCAGATTTGGCGCGGGTTCGGCAGTTGGCCACCTCCCCCGGCGCCATCCCCCCGCTACTGTTCTCCCCTACCCTGGCCCGCGGCCTGAGCTACTACACGGGCTGCATCTTCGAGGTGGAGGTCGACACGAGCGTTTTGGCGCAAGCCCACATCAAAATGGGCAGCATCGCCGCGGGTGGACGCTACGCCAACCTCACTGAGGCCTTCGGCGGGCGTGACATGTCGGGCGTTGGGATCAGCTTCGGGGCCGAGCGCATCTTCGACGTCATGGAGGAGCTCGAGCTGTGGCCCGACGAGGTAAGCGTCGGGCGTAAGGTCCTGCTCGCGGCCTTCGACGAGTCAGATCTGGCCTGGGCTTTCGCCAAAACCAACGAGCTTCGCGCCGCCGGGATCGCCGCGGACTGTTACCCGGAAGCCGCCAAGCCGAAGAAGTCCCTGGGCTACGCCAACCAGTGCGGCATCCCGTTCGCCATCCTCATCGGCGAGCGCGAACGCACCTCCGGACGGCTCGCCCTCAAGGACCTCGCCACCGGCGAGCAGGTCGACGTCGACACCGCCGGCGCCATCGCGCGACTTTGGGGTTGAGGGCGGCCGAAACCGTTCGCCGAGCCACCGCAGGCCTGCATATTACGAAAACTGGCCGGCTCCTTGCTGCTTAGGCCCAGTCACCTACCTTGCCGCCGGCGGATGGCTCGCCCTACGCGCTCAAGATCTCCTTTATGCGACTAGTCCCCCTGGCTTTCGGCCTCACGCTCTTTTCTCTCTTCGCACGGGCCCAGAACAGCGACTACCTCGCCACCGCGATCATCCACGACGACGCTTTCGCCACGGAGGAGTGGGGCGTCGAGAAGACGGCCTTCACCGACGACGAGATGACCGACATCCGCCGCCGGCTTCGTGAGATGGAGTGCATCATCGAGAAGCGCGACCACCCCGTGGTCGAGGCCTACCTAAAAGGATACCTCCTGCGCAACAAGGCCAAGTCCGAGCGCATCCTCGGCCGCGTAGCCGCCTACTTCCCGATGTTCGAGGAGGAACTCGCCACGGCAGGCCTACCCGACGACCTAAAGTACCTCGCCATCGTAGAAAGTGCGCTCGTGACCCGGGCCCTCAGCTCCGCGGGTGCTGGCGGGCTCTGGCAGTTTATGCCGGGTACGGGTACCGACTTCGGCCTGCGCATCGACCGCACCGTCGATCAGCGCGGCGACCCTCTCCTGGCCACGCGTGCGGCCATCGCGTTCCTCAAGGACGAATACAGCCGCTTCGGTGACTGGTCACTCGTGATGGCGGCCTACAACGGCGGTCCGGGCCGCGTGCGTCGTGCTCTTAAATCTACCGGCACAACCGACTTCTGGTCCATCCACGCGCACCTCCCGCGCGAGACCCGCAACTACGTACCGGCCTTCGTGGCAGCCATGTACCTCCACAAGTACGCTCACCTCCACGGCCTCACGCCCACCGTGCCCTCGCTGGACGAGCAACTCGTCGAATCGGTGCCCTGTCCCGACGGCGTCAATCTGCGCGAAGTGGCGCAGGTCACGGAACTCCCGCTGCAGGTCATCCGGGAACTCAACGTGCACTGCCTCCAGGACTTCCTCCCGGCCGGCAAGCAGGCCAACTGCCGCGTACCAGCGCGGACGGCCGCCAGGCTACAGACTTACCTACTCATCAAACATTCCGACCCCAACGACGCCTACGTGGCGGAGGTCCGGGAGCGGGTCCTCGTCGAGGTCCAGGAGGGCAACTACGACCACTTGTACGTCCGCTACGAGATCAATACACAAGGCGGCAAGTCCCTCCGCGAGATCGCGCGCGATAATGACCTGAGCGCTCACCACCTCTCGCTGTGGAACCCCGGCGTCGCTCCGTCGAGCTTCCTGCGGGACGCCCAGACCCTTAATGCCTTCAGCTACGCCGGGGAGGTAGCCGACCGTGTGGCGAGCCGCAAACAGCGCACGATCGCGCCGCTCGGTGCAGAACACCTATCGGCGCTCGGCTCGCCCGATACTTACCTACCTAGTGCCTTAGATCAGCGTACCCCCAACCAGGAAGTGACCCTCCGTCGGTACGAGACCCTGCTCGACGTCTGGCAGCGGCACGCCACGTCGATGACCTGGCAGGAGTTCGTTCGCTGGAATGCAATTGACGGCAACAGCAAGCTGCAGGCAGGTGACCGCGTCCTGATCCGCGCTTAAGGAAACTGCGCAGCCGTAGATGAAAGCGTATCGCTCACAAAAAAGGGCCAGAGTATGCACTCTGACCCGAAACACCTAAAACCCTAAATCTTTCCCCTGGGATGATCTAAACGCCACGGGGTGTGGAGGGGTATATATTAAAGGGGTTTCTGACTTACATCTGTCAGAATAGCGCTGACGCCGCTGCGCCGGTTCACGAATCGCGGCGCGGATTGTGTCATAATCGCAGCGCCCCAGCGCCCGGTGGTCCGGGGCTGGGGCGCACGATTAACGACGGGTCAGCTTCCGCCAAAACGTGTTTCCCTCTGCTGCCTCAGGAGATGGCGATCTCCTTGCGCACGGGTTGCACCTCGGCCACCTTGGCGAGGGTGATGCTGAGGATGCCGTGGTCTAGGGTGGCGTTGATGCCATCGACGTCCACGGTCTCGGGCAGGTGGAAGCTCTTCTCGAACTGGGTAATGCCAAATTCCCGGCGGCGATAGCTGGCGGCGGCATCATCGGTGCCCCCGAGCTTGCCGGCAACGATCAGCAGTTCGCCGTCGACCCTGAGGGTGACGTGCTCTTTCTGCCACCCGGGAAGGGCCAGCTCTAAGACGTAAGCCTCCTCGTTTTCGCGCGTGTTGACGGCGGGCTGAGCGAGGCGATTGACTGTGGGACGAACGTTGGTCCAGATCATGGTGGTTGATTAGTGGTGTGTGCCGGATCGGCAAACCAAGAATGACAAACCCTGGTCCAAACGGAAAAGACAAGTTGAGATGTCAAGTTTTGCCGAAAGGTTACTGCCAAAAAGGCATGAACAGCATGGCATCACAGACATTTTGTCCCAATTTTACAATGTAGGCAAAAAAAATGGGCCCCCGCAGTAACGCGAGGACCCTTTGGAATCAAGAGCTCATGTGGCAGTTACAGGTTGGCCTTACCGAGCTCGGTCTGGTTGGCCTCCGCATACATGGCCTGTAGCTTGCGGCGCGCGAAGAAGATGCGACTCTTGATCGTACCTAAAGGTGAACCGAGCTTCTGGCTGATCTCCTCATACTTATAGCCTTGGTAGGCCATCCAGAACGGAATCCGCAGATCGTCCTGCAGCTCGGCCACCATCCGAAGGAGCTCCTGGTAGGTCGCGTCACTCTCGCCTTCGTGGGGGGCGTTGACCTGATTAGAGTCCAGGAAGTAATTATTGGGCGTCTGGTCGAGCAGCGTGTTGCGCCGCATCTTCTTGCGGTAATTGTTGATAAACAGGTTCCGCATGATGGTCACGGCCCAGGCTTTGAAGTTGGTGCCCTGGCGGAACTTCTCGGCGTTGCTGATGACTTTGAAACACGTGTCCTGGTACAGATCGTTGGCGTCGGCCTCGCTCTGCGTGAGTGCCATACTGAAGGCGCGGAGGCTCGGGCTGATTTCTTGGAACTGGTTGTAGACGACGGATTCGAGAGGAAGATTCATAAAATGCTTTTTGAAGTTTTGTAAATTCTATTGACAAAGGTACGGCGTCGCGTTGACAAAATCTACTATTTGCTTCGATAAATGGGCTCGATGGCCCGCTTTTTTGTCAATGGTCTTTAAAGGCCTGTCTGTGATACGTGATTTGTAAAAGCTTTCGCCAAAACCAACTCCGAATGTGTGGCGTTTCGTACCTGCCTTCGTCGAGGCACGTCCGAAGTTGGTCGATAAACCGCCACCGCCACCATGAACCTTAGCCCGAACGACTCCGTGAGCGAGCATGATTTGGCGATGAACCTGCGCTGTCTGCGTAAGCGGCTCGCCATCAGCCAGGAGGAGCTGGCGCAACGCGTGGGCCTTAACCGCGGCAACATTGCCAGCTACGAGAAGGGTTCGGCAGAGCCGAAGCTCTGCAACCTCCTGCGCCTCTCGCACCTGTTCGGGGTATCTATCCATGACCTCACGCGACGTGACCTGAGTTGCGACAACAACTACCAGCAGGCGACCTCGAGCTACCTCCGGCTCAACAGCGAGGAGGCGAGTATGCTCAAGGATTTCGAGCGGGAGTCCACCGAGCTCAAGGAAGTGCGCACCGGCATTGTTCGTTGCCATGCTTACATATTGCAAAAAAACCAGCCACTCGAGGGCGACGCCCGCGCCATCGACGCGCAGTTTACGCAACTCGCCCAGGTGAGCGAGGAGATGTGCCGCCGGTACGAGCAATTGCTAGCGTTCGTGAAGGCGAGGATTAAGTCGTAGCAGTTTGGAGCTGCGTGGACGGTCGAAAACTCCTCTGCCTTTCCATCCCACTTTACTCCGTATTCGTCCGTAGAATCCCGAGCCTTTATCGACTTAAACGTTCTTTAACGTTGGCGAGACTCAACAGTGCTGCTGGCCTCCCCGTTACTAACGTCAATCAACCCCACCCATGAACCGTATCACCAGCGTCGTCCTGGCCAGCGTCTTGAGCTGCCTGCTTACCCTGAGCATCTTCTACTTCGCCGGCTTCACCTCCAAGGGTGACGCCACCTACCGCATAGAGCACAGCGACGCCGTTAACGCCTCGCGCACCAATTACGCGGCGCCTTCGGCCGAGACCGCGCCCTTCGACTTCACTTTCGCCGCCGAGAAGGTGGCCCCCGCCGTGGTCTTCATCCGCAATACGATGGACGGCCGCGGCCGACAAGCCAGTAACGGTCAGGGCGGTGCCTCGCCGGAGGACTTCTTCCGCCAATTCTTCGGCGACCAAATGCCGGGCCGCGGCGGTAGTCAGCGCCAGGAACCCCGTCCGAGCGTCGGCGCGGGTTCGGGAGTCCTCATCTCCGCGGATGGCTATATCGTAACTAATAACCACGTGATCGACAATGCCCTCGACCTCGAGGTCCGCGTCGGCGACCGCGATATATACAAGGCCGTCCTCATTGGTACCGACCCGACCACCGACATTGCCCTCCTCAAGATCGAGGCCAAAGAGCCCCTCCCCTTCCTCGAGTTCGCCAACTCCGATCAGGTCCGCATCGGGCAGTGGGTCGCCGCCGTCGGTAACCCCTTCGAGCTCGCCACTACCGTCACCGCCGGAATCGTGAGCGCGAAGGGCCGCAGCATCAACATTATCGGTAGCAGCAGCAACGGCGATCCCCGCAACCGCGACCGGACCGCCATCGAGAGCTTCATCCAGACCGACGCCGCCGTCAATCCCGGCAACTCCGGTGGGGCCCTCGTGAACCTCCGCGGCGAACTCATCGGCATCAATACCGCTATCGCCTCCCCGACGGGTGCCTTCGCGGGCTACTCCTTCGCCGTACCGGGGGAGTTAGTACGTAAGGTCTCCGACGACCTCAAAGAGTTTGGGACCGTACAACGGGGCTTCATCGGCGCCTCCATCGTAGAGATCAACCAAGCTTACGCCGACGAGAAAAAACTGTCGATCAACTACGGTGTCTACATCGACTCCCTCACCGAGGGAAGTTCCGCCAAGCAGGCTGGCCTGCGTAGCGGCGACATCATCACCGCCATCGACGGCAGCAGCGTGCGGACGAGCCCAGACCTCCTGGAGCAGGTCGGCCGCCACCGCCCAGGCGACGTCGTCGAGCTCACCTACTTACGCAACGGCAAGCGCGACAACGCCAAGGTGACCCTCAAAGGCGCCGACGGCTCCACCAGTCGCGTACGCCGCGCAGAGCCGACGGCAGCCGCTGGATTCTCTAGCCTCGGCATCAAGGTCGAGCCACTAGAGGCCAGTGTCCAGCGCCGTCTTAATCTAGAAGGTGGCGTCAAAGTGACCAGTCTCACGGCCGGTCGTGTGGCCTCACAGACAGACATGGCGCCCGGGTTTATCATCACCAAAGTAGGTGACCGACGTATCTCCTCAGTGGATGACCTCCGCAAGGCCATCGAGGGCGCCAAGGGTATTGTCGTGATTCGCGGTCGCTACGAGAGTATGCCGGGAGAGAAGATCTACGCTTTCGATCCTAGCTAAGCGGCCTCCGCACCGCGCAGGCAATGAAACTTGCCGCGAGGTTTAAAGCTAAATGCCCAGCTGTCGGTGACAGCTGGGCATTTTTTGTAACGATTTTACAGACGACACGGCGCACGTCGTCACGTACCCGCTCTTTTGTGAAGTAAAATGTCCTTGCGCTTTAATACCTTATTCGTGCTTGAGCACAGCGACCTGCAATGCACCGCCCGCCGGCAACTTTGCCGTGTAGGTGCCGGGCGCTAGCTCGGTGGCTCGCGACTCATCCTGGGACGCATCCGGGAACCGGTCAAGTCAGGGGCTCCCGAGGACATCGAAGAATTGCACACGATCGATATCCACACCGGAAGTGCGGATGGTTCGTTGCGAATGCGCGGGGTTAGGGACGACCTTGGAGGACGAGCTTGCCGACTGTCGCGCTCGGGTTAACAATGGTCATCTTCGGGTTCGCGACCACGGACGCCGTGCCGCCGGCGAAGTTGACAAGACTGGCCGTCGCGACCCCGGCCTCGAAGTCGATAGGGAGGGCTTGGCTGTGGACGGCGAACACGCTGAGTAGACAGGTGAAGGGTAGTGTCTACTTCAAAGTGGTTCTTAATCCGAGAGCACAAGAGCATACTCACGGTGTAGAAATGTATAAAAAATCTCCCCAATCGATCCAACTGATGAAGAATGAAGGTTCTCACGGCTTTCGCCAAAACTCCGTAACTACCGAAACCAAGAGACCGTAACTACTCTATCGAAGCTAGGGATAAACTCTGATCTCTCCATGGGACGCAGCCGCTCCACCGTCCGTCAGGCGTACGCCACAGCCTCACCCCTTTTCACCAGCAAGAGCAACCCTACGAACGTCAATAGCCCGTTGAGCGCCAGCACCGTGAAGCCGAACTGAAGGCCGTTGAACCACGCCTCCGAGTTGACGTCTAAAACGTAGGTGAGGATCGGCGCTGTCACGCAAACGATCGGCACGGCAACGTCCCGCACGCGGAGCCTGGTGAGCATCCCGAAGGCGAAAAGCCCGAGGAGCGGCCCGTACGTAAACCCGGCCCACTTAAAAACTTTGTTGATCACTGAGGTCCCGGCGCCCGAGAGCCAGAAGGCCATGATCACGACGAACATCGCGACCGTAAACCCGAGGTGGATCCACCGGCGCTGCGTCTGTAGCCGCGCCGAGCGCGCCTCGGAAACCTCGCCACGCTCGAATCCCAAAAAGTCGATGCAGAAGCTCGTCGTGAGGGCCGTGAGGGAGCCGTCTGCGCTCGAGTAAGCCGCGGCCACGAGCCCGACGATGAACGCGATCCCCGCCACCGGACCGAGCTGCTGCAGCGCGACCATCGGGAAGAGTTTATCGCCGACCACGCTGCCGGCCTCGTTGACCGGGAGCGCGAGGCCGAGCTGCCCGACGTAGGTGTACAGTAGGATCCCGAGCAGGAGAAAAAGTAGATTGATCGGCACGAGCAGCACCGCGAAGGTGGCCATGTTCTTCTGGGCGTCCGGCAGGCTACGGCACGTGAGGTTCTTCTGCATCATGTCCTGGTCTAGGCCCGTCATCACTATGGTGATCAGGGCTCCGGAGAGGAATTGCTTCCAGAAGTTGTTGTTGTCCGCCCAGCCGCCTTCGAAGAAGAAGAGCTGATCGAGGCCGCTCTGAGATACGAGGTGCCCAATGTCACCGAGTCCGCCGCCGAGCTCGTTGGTGATTGTGAAGACCGCGATCCCGACCGCAACGAGCATCGTGAGGGTCTGCAGGGTATCGGTGTAGACCACCGTCTGGATGCCGCCGCGGTACGTGTAGGCGTAGATGAGCGCGAGGGTCCCCGCGATCGTCACCCAGACCGGTACGCCGAGCGGCCCCAACACGAATCCGTCCAGCACGATGGCGACGAGGTAGAGCCGGAGTGCCGAGCCCAGCATCCGCGAGATCTGGAAGAAGGCCGCGCCCGTGTAGTAGCTCCGCATCCCGAAGCGTTCGGCCAGGTAGCCGTAGATGCTCGTGAGCCCCATGCGGTAGTAGAGCGGCAGCAAGACCAGCGCAATGACCGCGTAGCCGAGCAGGTAGCCGAGCACCACCTGCATGTAGGACAGCTGCTGGTTGAGGCCCGCCATGCCCACGGCTCCTGGCACGCTCACGAAAGTGACCCCCGAGAGGCTCGCCCCAATCATCCCCCAGGCCACCAAGTACCACGGCGAGCTCCGCCCGGCCTTGAAGAAGGCTTGACTGTCGGCCTTACCCGCAGTGAGGTACCCGATCACGAGTAGGAGGACGAAATACCCACCCACGATACTGAGCAAGAGCCATGGATTTAGGGCCGTTTCGTTCATGACGGCAATGTAGTCGCCCCGGCCGCAGACCCGGCATCTCGGGCGACCCCGCGCGGGGCACCCCAGAAAGCCGTTAATTTTGGGAGCCCGCCCCCACGGGCTTCTCCTTCGCCTGGCTGCACCCCCTTAACCCTCGGTGGCCTCCTCGCTCAACGCCAGCTATGCAGCGACTCGTTTGCTTAATCGGCTACGTCTGCCTCGTCCTCGCGGCCTCCGCGGCCGCCGCTCAGACCCGCATCCACTACGTCCTCCCGGGCGCCGGCGGCTCCGGCGTTAGCTGGAGTGACGCCTCGGGCAACCTCCGCGTCATCCTCGCCGCCGCCCGGCCCGGGGACGAGGTCTGGGTCGGGGGCGGCACCTACGCCCCGACCTCCTGCGTGAGCTGCGAGCGCGCGGATCAACTGGTGAGCTTCGTTTTGCCGAAAGGCGTCAAACTACGTGGTGGCTTCACCGGCGCAGAGTCCACCCCCGCCGAGCGGAGGAGCGACGCCGTCGCGACAGTGCTCTCCGGGAGGATCGGCCCCGATACCTCACGCGCCAAGGAGTCCCTCACGATCATGGTGAGCGACTCGCCGACGCGCGGCACCCTCATCGAACGCATCACCTTCGCCTACGGCAATGCCAATGAGGCGCAACACGGGTACACGGACCCGATCGTAAGCGGGGCCCAGCTCGATGTCTTCTTCCGCGAGGCCCGCGACGCCAACCGCCTCGAGGTTGTTGATTGCGCGTTCCTGCACGCGCGGAGCGTCGGCTATGGCGGCGCCGTCCTCGTCGACGGCAAAGACCGCGGCCGCAGCGAGGTATGGTTCCGGGGGTGCCGCTTCGAGGACAACGCGAGCACCCTCGGCGGGGGCGCCGTCTACATCACGGGTAAGCGCGGCGGCCTCGACGAGAGCCGCTTCACGGACTGCGGCTTTCGCCAAAACGCGGCCGGCACCGAGGGCGGGGGCGCGATCCACTGGACGGGCGCGGACACCGGCCGGGTCGCGGGCCAGATCGCGGACTGCGTCTTCCGCGACAACAGCAGTCTCGGCGGCGGGGGCGCGATCCGCCTCAACGGCATCATGGGCGATGTCTCGCTCGCGGTAGACCGTACCCTGTTCGAGGGCAACGAGGCCCAGTTCGGGGGCGCCTGCGAGGTGGACGTTCACTTCGATGGCAGGGCTGGGCTCACGTTCCGGGACTCGAGGTTCTTCGGCAACGCCACCACGGGCGGCGGCGGGGGCGCGGTGTACTCTAACGCCAACGACGGCGGGGACGCCGACCCGGTGTTCGAGCGCTGCGTGCTGCGCGGCAATCGCTCCGCGGAGTCCGGCGGCGCACTCTTCTTCTCGGCCCTGCGGGGGCGGAGTCACCCGCGGGTGATCGACTGCCGACTCGAGGAAAACACGGCGCACTACTACGGCGGGGCCATCTACAACTTTGGTCGAGGAGGCGTCATCGTCCCGACCCTCATCAACACAATCATCGCCCGCAACACGGCGAGCAGCGCCGGCGGCATCTACGCCCTCGGCAGCGACGGCGGCGTGGCCAGCGCCCGGATCCTCAACTGCGCCTTCGTCAACAATCGCGCGACCATCGGCGGGGCACTGTACTCCAACGCGAACGACGAGCTGGGCACCGCCGCCCCCTTCGTCCAAAACACGATTTTTCAGGGCAACCAGGCCGAGACCGGTCACACGCTCCGCAATGTGTACGGCCGGCCGACGCTGGCGTACTGCTCGTTCGACCGACCCGACTGCGAGTCCCTGCGCTCGGGCTTCGGCCAGCAACAAACTTGTGTCGAGGGTAACCTCTTCGGTGTACCGGACGTGTTCGTCGATACGGCGGCCGGCGACTACCGCCTGCGCGACGGTGCCATCGTGGTCGACGCAGGGTTTCGGGACACCTTGCTGGCGCGGGAGGTGTTCTACGACCTCGACAGCAACGCGCGCTACCGCGGGGCGAGCATCGATATAGGCCCGATCGAGCTGGCGTCCGATCCGCTCCCGTGGAGTGTACTGGCTTCGAGCCGCGACAGCAAAGTATGTGCGGGCGCGCTGATTCATTTGGTCGGCTCCGTAGACGCAGCCTTCCCCAGTGAGGCGTCGTGGAGTTTTGGCGAAAGCCTCCTCTCTACAGAGCTATCCCCGGAGGTGAACGCGAGCAGCGTCGGCGGGCGACAGACCTACGTCTTCACCACTACGGCCTACGGGGAGTCCTTGCGGGACAGTGTGACGGTGGATGTCGAGCCCCGGACGACCACGCGATTCGCGGTGGAGGTAGCGCTGCCGAAAGATACCCTCGTTGTCGGCCAGCAGTACGCGCTTTCGGCGAAGGTCGAGCCCCGGGAGGCATTGACGGCAATCGCCTGGCGCAACACCGCCGGTGAGCTGTTGAGCAGCGAGACGAGTTGGACGTTCTCCCCTGAGTCGGTTGGCCCCGGGAGCATCAGCGTCGAAGCGAGCTTCGAGGGTACGTGCCTCGACGCGGCCGCCCGGGACAGCACGCTTCCCTTTATCGCTTGACTGCTCGGTATGGCGACCTCAAGCGCGCTCGCGGACGGCGGCATCGAAATCTTGGGCACGCCCGCCGGCGAAGTACTGAGCGTCAGGGGCCTTCCGGCAAGACCCGTCACGCTGGAGGTGTACGATCTGCTGGGACGCCTTTCGGCAAAACGGAGGACCGGTGGGGAGACCGACGCTCAGATCGGGGTCGCTGGCCTACCCGCCGGGACGTACGTGCTCGTCGTGACGGCGGAGGGGAAGCGGTTCGCGGGACTCTTCATTCACCGCTAGCGGGTCCGGACACGTGGGCGGGTTGGCCCTGTTGCGAAGGGAAGCCAATGCCGGCGTCAAGCCCGGAGGGCGAATCACCTAAGGGGTAGCAACAACTCATGGATGAAGAGTAGCTTATCCCGCACCGGTGGCGAGATGACGAAAGGGTAGACATCCGAGATCCCCATGGCGCGATTGATGCTGTTGACCGCGTAGGAGAGCGGGACGCAGATATCGATAATCGCCCGGAAGTCGTGCGTGGTGTAGGGATCGAAGGGGATCTCGGCGATCATGGCGTCGGGAGCGCCTACGGGATGGACGCCGACCCCGAAGAAATAGGCCGTCTCGACCATGTCCATGATGTGGAGGTAGTGGGCCCAGGTCTCGGCCCAGTCCTCCCAGGGGTGTGACGACGAGTATTTACTGATGTGGGACGCCTGCCAATCGTCGGGTGCGCCCGTCTGGTAAAACGCCTGTAGCGCCTCGGAGTAGTCCAAACGCTCGTCGCCGAACGAGGCGCGGAACTTCGCGAGGGCCCGGTCGTCGGTCGCGATGAGGCGGTCCCAGAAGTAGTGCCCGACCTCGTGACGGAGGTGTCCGATCAGCGTGCGGTAGGGTTCGAGGAATTGCTTGCGGGTCTGCTCCCTGACCACGGAGTCGGCCTCGCGCAGCAGGATCGTGATGACCCCGGAGGCATGCCCGGTCATGAGCTTTGGGTTGCCGAGTTGCTCGACGAAGTCGAAGCAGAGCCCGTCCTCGTTCACGAGCTTGGAGTCGAGCGGCAGGCCGAGCCGCTGGAGCTGGTAGACGAGGCGGTGCTTGGCAACCTCGAGGTGCTTCCAGTTCTCGAAATTATCGTGATTCGAAAGCAGCGGGATGGTCCGGTTGAGCTGGCACGCCGTGCAGTAGTCGTGCGGGTCAGTTACGTCGAGGAGCCAGTTGCAGACGCCGTGCTCCTGGTTCTTGCAGTAGCGGTACCGCAGGCCCTCGCGGTCGGAGACGAGCAGCCCCTCCACCGGCGCAAAGGTCACCATCGTCTGGTCGCCGTCGCGGTAGCCGGAGAGATGCCCACAGTTCTCACAGACGTAGTTCTCGAAGAACAGGGCGTGCTGGCAGAACCCGCATTCGAAAATCTTCATACGGCAGGAGCTGAGTGCGGCTTTGGGAGGCGCGGTCTAAATTTCTTCAATGGACAGCTGAGTCTTGAGGGTCGAGGCGGACTCCCCGCGGATACCGCCGGTGACGGGCATTGTGTGGGCGTAGTGCGCGCTAGAGGCAATCGGGAAGTGCGTATTGCCCGCTAGGATGCCGTGACTCGGATCGAGCCCCAGCCACCCGCTGCCGGGCAAGAACACCTCCACCCACGCGTGCAGTTCGTAGGCGGCGGCGTCCATGGCGAAGTAGAAGTATCCACTTGTGAAGCGCGCGGCGAAGCCCTGGTGGCGCAGCAGTAGAATCATCATCCACGACAGGTCGCGGCAGGAGCCCTCCTTACCGTCGAAGGTTACGCCGGGGGCCAGGGGCGGGCCGACTTCCCGGTACACGACCGCGAAGTCGTCGTGGATGCGGTTCGTGAGATTCAGGAGGTACTGGATGGTGTCGTAGGAAGATGCCGACTGCACGTTTCCGCCGAAGTGGACCAGCGCAACCGGTATTGCCGTCTTGAGTATGTACGCAGACAGCAGACTCCGTTGCTCCTTATCGTACGAGACGGGAAGTTGATTAAAGCTCGAAGGGTAAAGGATGAAGCCGAGCGGATTGTACTCCCGCGATTCGATGACGGACTCCGCCCGAATCTGAAGTTTTCGCGTCAAGCCCGAGAACCACAAGAATTCCATGACATTGCTTTCCTCATCGATGATCTCCCGGCGGCCCGCGGGCTCGGAGGCGAATGAGAGGTCGAAGGACTCGCGCGAGAGGTAGGCGGTGGTGCGCGGTCGGAACCGTAGGTAGTGGGGCTCCAGCCACACCTCCGCGTCGTAGTCATACGAGGTCACGTGGACGATCCTAAATTTCATTCGTGTGATTGATGGTCCGGACGCAGCCGCCCGCGCCTACTGATTGAACCCGTACTGAGATTGCTTCATCGACCCGAGCTTTTTCTCGACCGAGAAGAAGGTCTCGAAGAGACTGGCCGAGAGGTTGTTGAGGCTCGACTGGAGGTCATCGAGGTACTCGTGCATCCCGCCCTGAATGATGTCATTGATATCTGAAAACTCAAGGAAGGCTCTTAATTGCCCGAGTTGCTTCTGGGCTTGGTTGATCTGATCGTCGTCGGATCTCGATATCGCCCGCAGCGAGTGATCTACGCGAATCAAACAGCTAAGAATCGAGCGCGGGAACTTTTTGTCGAAGATGAGATATGCGATGATGTCCATCGAGGTGAGCTTGCCGTAGTGCTTGCGGTACATGTCGTAGGCGCTCACAGACTTCAGCAAGGCCGTCCACTGGACCAGGTCGAACGTGGAGCCGACGTTGACCTTCTTCGGCAGCAGCATCAAGTATTTGATGTCCAGGATGCGGGAGGTCTTGTCGGCGCGTTCCAGCAGGCGCCCGATGCGGGAGAAGTGCCAGCCGTCCGACTGAGAGATAGTGGATTCGTAGAGGCCCCAGATCAACTGGCAGCCCTCTTTGATGGCAACGAAGTAGTCGCGCGGATCGGTCAACGTCCAGCGCTCGTCCTCCCGGGCCTCCTTGACGAAGTAGTACAGCTTATTGATCTGCTCCCAGACTTCCTTCGTGATCTCGGAGCGGATGGCGCGCGCGTTCTCGCGGGCGTACATGATCGAGTTGTAAATCGAGTTCTGGTTGCGCTCGTCGAAACCGAGGAAGTGGATGACGTGCGCCTTGTCGACCTTCGGGTACAGACTGGAGTACAGTTCCCAATCCCCGGTGGCGACCACGAGCGGCTTCCACTGCGTGACGACATCCGGGTGGAGCTCGAGGGCGAGGTTGAAGTTGACGTCCATGAAGCGGGCGTAATTCTCGGCCCGCTCCAGGTAGCGATTCATCCAGTAGATATTCTCGGCAACGCGACTCAGCATACGATATAGTTCAGATTAGTGTGAGATAAAAGCAGGTGATGAATGTTTTGACGTAAGTCGCCTTTCGGCAAAACGCTACATGGCAAGTCGCCTTTCGGCAAAACTCCTTTAATCAACCACCCAGGTGTCCTTGCTACCGCCGCCCTGCGAGGAATTGACGACAATCGAACCCTTTTTGAGCGCAACCCGCGTGAGTGCGCCAGGGGTGATAGTAATGTCGTCGCCGCAGAGGATGTACGGCCGTAGATCGACGTGGCGCCCCTCGATGCCGTCATCGGTGAGGGTCGGGACGCGCGAAAGATTAATCATCGGTTGCGCAATGTACTTGCGGGGATTGGCTTTGATCTTCTCGACGAATTCAGCCTGATCTGCCTTCGTCGATTTCGGGCCGATCAACATACCGTAGCCACCGGAGGCGTCGGTCTGTTTGACGACCAATTCACCGATGTGCTCGATGACATATTTCATGTCCGGCGCCTCGGCGCAGATGTAGGTCTTGACGTTCTCGAGCAGCGGCTCCTCGCCCATGTAATACTCGATGATGCGCGGGATGTAGGCATACACCGCCTTGTCGTCCGCGAAGCCGGTACCGGGCGCGTTAACGAGCACGACGTTGCCTTTCTTGTAGGCGTCAAACAGGCCTTTCGTGCCTAATAAAGAGTCTTTGTTGAAGACGATCGGGTCAATGAATTCATCGTCGACACGTCGGTAGATGACGTCCACTTTCTTCAACCCCGTCGTCGTCACCATGTACACGAAATCATTCTTGACGATGAGATCGCGCCCCTCCACCAATTCGGCGCCGAGCTGCTGCGCCAGGTAGGAGTGTTCAAAGTAAGCAGAGTTGTAAGCTCCGGGCGTCATGACGACGATGCAGGCAGGCTTCGACGGCGACAGCGACTCCAACATGTCCCGCAGGTTGTGCACGTAATTATTGACCGGTCGCACTTTTAATCGCTCGAAGATCTCCGGGAAGCTACGCTTAAGGATCTCGCGGTTCTCGAGCATGTAAGACACGCCGGACGGGCAGCGCAAATTGTCTTCGAGCACGTAAAACCTCCCGTCGTCACCCTTGATCAGGTCGGAGCCGGAGATGTGGCACCAGATGTCCTTCGGGGGCCGAAGCCCGATGCATTCCTTTAGGTAGCACTCGCTGGAGAGGACCAGGTCGCGCGGAATGATATTGTCCTTAAGTATCTTTTGCTCGCCGTAGATATCGGCGATGAAGCGATTGATGGCCGTGATGCGTTGTTTGAGTCCGCGTTCGATCGTGTCCCACTCCTCGCCGGAGATGATGCGGGGGATGATGTCGAGGTGGAGGATCCGCTCGGTGCCCTGCGTGTCATTGTAGACATTGAAGGTCATCCCGTAGGAGAGCTGCGCTCGATCGGTGGCGTGCTGGAGGATGTTGAGCTTGTCCCAGCCAAGCTCCTCGATGCGCTCCGAGAGGGATTGGTACTGCGTCCGGATGCCTCCGGTGCCGTCGAACATTTCGTCGAGGAAATTTGCGGTATCGTAGGAGTTGAAGTTGATCTGGGACATAGGTGCGGGGGAGGAATGTTGTGTATTCGCGGGGCAGAGTGGTAATGTAAGGAGATTATCGGGGAAGGTGCCGCAGACCTAAAGACTGCGCCGTACCGAGAGCTAACAGAGAGACAGAACTCGCTCACGCATTATCCCTCGACTAAGAATGAACTCAACACGGCCATTTACAAAGCCAAACCCTCACTCCGCAAATTCGACTCGGCAATTCACTCAGCTGAGCCTATAAAATGTGGCGCCTGTAGCGATTTTTGACTCGCGGTCTTGACGAGGGAACCCTTGGCGGCTCCGCTCCAATGAACACCGTCTGTGGTCCCATGAAGAGAAAGCTGAAAAAGTCACTCAAAATTGCTGGCGTTGCACTGGCGGTCCTCATCGCTTTAGTGGTGGGTGCCGCTGCCTTCATCACCCTCGCCTTACCCAACGTCGACGCGCCCGATCTCACGGTCGAAGCGACGCCCGAACGTCTGGCCAGGGGGGAGTACCTCGCCAACAACGTGATGGGCTGTCTGGACTGCCACGCCCAGCGCGACTGGACGAAGTCTACCGGTCCCACCATCGCCGCCTCTAAGGGAGGGGGCGGGGAGAAGTGGCTGAGGGCACACGGCTTCCCCGGTAATCTGGTGGCCCCCAACATTACGCCGTACGCACTCGCGGGCTGGACCGATGGGGAGATCTTCAGGGCCATTACGGCCGGGGTGAGCAAGGATGGGACGGTTTTGTTCCCGGTGATGCCGTATCAAAAATACGGGCAGTTGGACCGGGAGGACATCTACGCGGTGATCGCCTACATTAAGACACTGCCGTCGATCGCGTCGACGACACCCGAGAGGGAGCTGGACTTTCCCCTGAACCTCCTCGTGCACACCATGCCCGCGCAGGGCTTAAATGACCTGCGGCTCGACCGGAGCAGTTCGATCGCGTACGGGAGATACCTGGTGACCGCCGCCGCCTGCGCCGAGTGCCACACGCAGCAGAATCAGCAGTCTGGAGAATTGCACTTCGCCGGTGGCTTCGAATTCCCCCTGGAGACTGGGGGCACCGTGCGCTCGGCCAACATCACGCCCGATAAAGAGACCGGCATCGGGCACTGGACAAAGGATCAGTTCGTCTCGACCTTCAAGAAGTTTCGGGACAGTACCTACGTGCCGCAGGCCGTAGCGCCCAACACCTTTAATTCGGTGATGCCCTGGACGTATTACGCCGGCATATCGGAAGGGGACTTGTCGGCGATGTACGACTATTTACACAGTTTAAAGCCCGTCGCGCACGAGGTGGAGAAGTTTACGAACTAAGGCGTCCGAAATTTGCACTCGGGTGAGAGCTGCCCGCGGAAGGGGCGTTCTGGAGGATGCTGAGCTGCTCTCAGGCGAGCTCGTTGGTCCGCTCCGAGAGAGACTGGTAGTTTGTGCGGATGCCGTGAGAGGGTTGACCCCCCCCGAGGACGTACCTCCGAAGATGGAAGAGTCCCGCATCGATGTCTCGGAGTGTCGGCTCGCGATCGCTTTGCACGACCCCCATCCGCGTTCACGAGCACGCGCTCGGCGGAGAGTACGATACCTTCGAAAGTGGCCACGGATTGATTTAAGCCGGCTCGAACCGTGGACGGAGACGTGCAGCTGCAGACGTAGGCAGTGGAGGGGAGTCGATCGATCTCCCGCTTGTGGCGCCCGCGGGCGCCGTCATGTGCCTCGGCCGAAAGGTAGACCACATAGTAGGAATCGGCGTCGATGTAGGAATATGGCTGGCCGGGGAAGGTGAACAGCGTGCCATCGGTTTTGACGAAAGTCGAATCCGGCGGCGCGGCCATCGTCGAGACGAAAGAGATGTAGCCCAAGAGAAGGACAGCCTTACCCATCCTGCGTAAGTTACACGTTGGGGAGCTTCGGTAGACGCGCTCGTCAGGAGTTCGCTTCCGCAAAACCTCCGGGACGTGGCGGTGAACCAAATGTGGTGCATGACAAACGTGATACGCATCCTAATGTCCGCGCTTTCGGCTCGGAGCTCAGGTAACCCGGTGGAGGTCCAGCTCGATGTGGTTCCGAGTGTGTGCGTGAAAAGCTTTCGTAACTACACTGCTCAGTCTCCGTGTCAATATTGACCAGCTGCGTATCACGGATAACAGACGGGTATTTCGGTCCCGACCATCAACCTCGATGAGAGTTGATCGATAGGCTTTCGCGACTAGTAGTTTTAAATTTGGAAGAATTGAAGTAAGCACGTGACTCGATTCTCAGTCAATGGGTCTGCCTTATAGTTTGAGCGCTCATATCCTGCCCAAACAATAATTTAGCCGCCAAGCAGAGAGGCGTGACGAAGCGTATTGCTCGCTTACACAAACGTAATGCCATACCGCCCGCAGATCTCGGTGAGTTGATTCATGTCGGGCGGACCCACCGGCAGGCGGCTGAGCTCTTCAAACATCTCCTCTAGCCCTGCCGGCAGAATGTCGAGGTACATCTTCGCATTTTGCGTCCCGACCACCTTCCACGTGTGTGGAATACCGCGGGGGAGGAAGATGGTGTCACCACCCTTCAGCAAGGACGTTCGGCCGTCGGCTGTGAACTCGACCTCCCCTTCGATGATTCGGTACAACTCGTCCTCGTTCGCGTGGACGTGCATGGGAAGTTGCGTATTGGGCGGGTTGTCTTGGAAGACGGTTAGCAGTTGTCCGTTGGTGTCCTTTCCGGTCAACTTGAACGTCTGGTTGTCTCCGAGTACGTTACAGCTTTGCCCTTCGCCCCTCAGTACGGCTTTTACGTGCATTTTGTTAAGGATTTAGTCGGTCGACGGTAAATTAGTGGCTGAACATACGGCCATCCCGCGGGCTTAGGTATTCCGCGATCGGTGGAGTAATCAGCCATTTTAGGATACCCTCGCCGTGTAGCGCCTTCCTTCCGGGAGACTTCAACGTCATGGGTGTGTCCGATCAGGCAAAATAACAGCTTTTCTTGAGGCCAGTAATTTTTTTGGGAGTGGATGCACTGTGGTATGGGTTGGAGCCCGCGACATCGGATACAGGCACGCGCCTCCGTGCGAAGCACGGAACATTTGGTGCTGGGGTGCTTGGGGGTGAAGGGGCGCTCCTCCATGACGGAACTGGTCTAGTCGCGTGGATTTGGACTGCCGAGCAACGCGGCGCTGTCCTGTAGAAAGAAGTGCACATTGTTTTTGAGCACGATCGAGCCGGTGAGGAAGCGCCCCATCGGGACCACTACCCTACCGTCACCGCTCTGGGTAGGCTCGTCGATCGCGGGACGGATGGCTGCCGTATGGAGTGTTGTGCCGTCACCGCTTGCCCCGTAGCTAATGATGAGGGAGTATTGCGTCGACTGTACGAGCAGACTGAACGTGCCAAAACATAACAAGCAGAAGGATAGAAAAGCCGGTGTATTAGGTTTTGGCGAAAGCCCACAAAACAGTCAACGCAACGAGCCCGTTTTGGCGAAAGCGATCATTTCGATTTCTGAACGGCCAACTGATCACTGTGCTGCTTAATGATCGCCAAGGTCGTCGAATCCGTATCAAATACCGAATTGAGTCCCTGGTGCTCGGCGTACGGATCGCCGACGTAGCTCAGGTCGCCGACCTGCCAGACGGCGTCCTCGTGGCCCGCGCGACCTTCCCCGCCCCAAGCCCAGAAATTACATCCCACAAGGAGCCCACCCGTCTGGCGCGAGGCCTGTACCTCGCCGAAGACGTAATCGTAGAACTTATTCCGGGAACCGATGGCCGTGAGCGGCGTGTAGCCGGCGTCGCGGTTGAGGCCGAACTCCTCCAGGACGGCGGGCTTGTTGAGCCGATGCGCGAGCGCATTGTGCTCCTCGATGTAGGTTGCCGTATTGGCGAAGGTGGCGCGCAGGCTGTCGGGTTGCGCGTGGTCGAACCAGCCCCAGTTCTTGGGCCAGACGTGGTACGTCAAGTAGTCGACGTGGGGACTCTTCTGGATGTGGAAGGCGTTGTCGAGGGAGTTGAGGCTGCCCTTGCTGCCCTCGCTCCCAATGGAGACGAGGTGGTTCGGGTCAAGTGACTTGATGTAGCCCGCGCTGTCGTCGACCCACTGCGCGAAGAGGACGACGTTGTAGGTCCGGTCGCCGACCGGATCGGGGCGCGGCTCATTGGCGAGTTGCCAGGCCATAATGGTGGGGTCGTCTTTGTAGGCGACTTTGGAGTTGCTATTGACGCGCGTGACAATCTGGTTGATGTAACGCCGGTAGATCGCTTGCGCCTTTTCGTTGCCGTAAAACTTGCCCGAGAAGCCGATGTAGTCTTCCCAGCCGAGGTCGGGGTTGGAGGTCGGATCGAGGATCGACTCGCCAGTGGCCCACGACACCTACTGCGCCATGCCGCCGGTCCAGTCCCAGTAGTTGTTGAGGAACAGCACGGCCTTCATATCGCGCTTGCCCATTTCGACGAGCAGGAAGTCGAGCCCTCGGAAGAGGGTATCGTTGTACGTACCGTGCTTGTATTGGAAGGGCGGGCTGAGCGGCTTCGAGAACACCGACTCCTCGGAGGAGGCGGCGATGCGGAGGTTGTCGACGCCGAGGTCGTGCAGGCGATCGAGTTCGCGCGTGAGGCGTTCGCGCCCGCCGTAGTCGGCCTCCGCCCCGAGGTAGGCATCGTACCAGAAATTGGCGCCGATGTAGTAGTACGGCTGGCCGCGGAGTGTGAAGTGGGTGCCTTCGGTTTTGACGAAAGTCGAATTCAGCATCGCGGCTGGCGCTTGCTGGATCTTAGCTACCTGCGATTTTGGCGCGTTCTGCGCGAAAGTGACTGTCGCGGTCACGAAAAAAAGGCAGCTCAAGAAGAGGATAGCTCTGCTCATGTGGTGTAAGCTACATGGTAAGTAGGCTCGCAAGGTGCGTAGCGATGCGCGCTTGGAGGGTTTCGCTTCCGCAAAACCAATGGGCGTAGGATTACTCGACGGGGTACTTGGTTACATCAAGCTCGCTGTTGGCGAACAGCTCCGACTCGTAGAAGCGCTTGACCATCGCCGCGGCATCGCCGTTCGAGAGTTTGGTGGCCCTCATTTGGACCCAGACAGGCATGAATTGGTTCGGCCCGATAACCTCGGTCTTAGTTTCGACGGCTAAGGCTTGCAAATCCTCAAGTCGTTCTGCGTCCTTTACCTTCACGAAGAAAGCGCTGCTGTAACTATAGACGCAGGCCTTCCCGATAGGATTGCCGATATCGTTGGGGCAATTGTCGGTCCGCATCGTGTAGTGCGCGTAGACGACCATCGGGTGACGTGAGAGCTGCGAGAGGACTCCGGCGATGGACACGCAGCTGCGAGCTTCCCTGAGCCTGGCGACGGCCTCCTTGTAAGCATATCCCGGCGCACCGTACATAATGACCCGAAAGTCGGGATCTAGCTGCGGAGATCGCTCGAACAACTCCCGCACGTCGACTTCGGTATAGCACGAATCTACGCCGAGGAGAATGTAGCGGTCGGATAAATCACCGATGGTGTCGGGTAAGCCGCTGTGGTACCTAAAGTCGTCAAAAGTGCACGGGCCAGTCGCGTCGAGACTGTCAAGGACCTGATCGATGTCGAACTTATTAGGGTCGCAGGCGCTCAGCATTGCCGCGGCTTCATCCTCGACTTCGATGCAAGAGGCCACTAGGGCAACAAGGATGCCGACAGAAAGCAACGCGAACCTCATGAGAGCCAGGTTTAATCGAGGGTGAGCGAATGGTAACCGTACCGTTAAGCAGAAGGGACAGCTTCGCGAAGGCAAATATAGCTCATTAATTGTTGGGCGCTAAGTCGATTCATCAGTACCTCTCCAATCAATCAATATCCACTAGCGACTACGTACGATCGGGCACCCCGCTTTGATTGACGCCAGTCGTTACCGAGGTGATTCCGGTCTTCGTGCAGCCGCAGCCGCCGTAAGCACGATTCGTCTTATCGCAAGCCAAATAACGATCTCCCGAAAGCAATCGCTTGCCCTGCCCATCATCAATGAAGGAAGCCTGAAGACAGTCGCTCAGCGCCTCGAACTGCGCGCGCCTCACTTTGACTGGAATCCACTGCATCTGCGCTCCCCGGTAACGGCGGGCGTACATAAGAGTCGAGCTATCGATGAACATGGCACGGGAGGCGTTGGCGGATGTGAGTTCGACCTAGATCGACCTATGGATATAGCGGTTCTCGGCACCCCCGCTGAAGGCGAGGTAATGGTCGTGGTCATGGCGGACCAGACCATCGAGGAGTTAGCTGTCGATCGCAACGAGCGATAGGATGATGTCGAGGTGGAGGCCATTCATGGAGTAGCTTCCCCCGAAAGCTGGATAGTTCAAAACTGTCGTAACCTTCTGTCCTATGAAAAAGTCCGAATTAAGAGAGTCTTAGATCATCGACGCGATGAAGCGCCATGAGGCTGGGCTCCCCGCCGCTGAGTTCGCCCGCGATCTCGGCGTCTCCACGGCCACCTTCTACACCTGGCGCAATAAGTACGCAAAGATGGAGCCCTCGCACCTCCGGCAGTTTAAGAGACTCGAGGCCGAAAACGCGGAGCTCAGAACGATGTAGGCCGACCTCGCCATCGACAATGCCGCCTTAAAGGACGTCGTCGCAAAACAGGAGCGCCGCATTCGGCGAAGCGCTGTGCCGTCGAAC
>JBGTKC010000007.1:0-70245 GCA_041744755.1 Saprospiraceae bacterium | reverse complement strand
CCCACCACGCAGCAGATCCTGGTGGACGTGGCGACCTTCACGGGCGATCCGCAACGCACCGTCCGGCACCTCGGCGAGCAGTTGGGCTACCCACTAATCGTCAAGCCCGTGGACGACGGCTGCTCGTCGGCGGTGCAGAAGATCGACGACGCGACGAGTTTGCACGAGTTTTTGACCCTTTTACTCAACCTGGAGCCACAGCGCAACCAGGAATTGCGGGCGCGCCTCGGGATTCACCCCAAGGACGAGGTTCCCGTCAAGGCGGTGGCGCTGTGCGAGAAGCTGATCAGCCGCGGGGACGCCGATCTATTCCTCGAGGTCACGGGTGGATTGCTCACCAGTTTTGGCGACAGCCGCACGACTGGTAACCTCCGCACCGACGCCAAACTCAGCTACCAAATCTTCGAGCCCTCCGAAGCCCTGAGCACCGGCGAGATCCTGACGCTCGAAGAAAAATTCCTGGCAGGCGAAGGCCAGAACATAACCCCCGCGCGCTTCGCCTTCGCGGACGTGAGCTACGAGCACGTCGCGAGTCGGGTCCGCGAGACGCTCGGGCGGGCGGCAGCCGTGCTCGGGGTCGAGGGTTACGCCCGGATCGATGCCTTCGTGCGGGCGTGGGCGGACGGCCGCGTGGAAACCGTCATCATCGAGGTCAACAGTCTGCCGGGGATGACGCCGGCCACGTGCATCTACCACCAGGCGGCCTTGGAGGGGTATACGCCGTTCGACTTCATCGACCGCATCATGGACTTCGGCCGCCGTCGCTCGCAAATCGCTACGTTTGCGGACTGAATTTATGGAGTCAACGACCAAGCGCACCAAGGCCACAGCGCCCAGTAAGACGAAGCTCTTCGGGCGGTACTTGCGCAGCCGCTACTTCGGCTTCACGTTGCTGGGCCTAGCCCTGGCCGCGGTGGGGGCGTTCTTGCTGCTCACCTTTGGCCTGAAGTGGTACACCAACCACGGGCAGCGCCTCGAGGTGGCGGACTACGTGTCGATGACCGTAGCCGAGGCCGAGCGCGCCATCGACAACAACGACTTCCGCATGGAGGTGATCGACTCGATCTACCTCGTCGACCAGGCCCCGGGCACGGTGCTGCGACAGGACCCGCCCGCGGGCTCGTACGTGAAGGAGGGCCGGCGCATCTACCTCACGGTCACCAAGACCATCCCCGACCTCGTGACCCTGCCTGCTCTGGCGGGCACCTACGAACTGGATCGCTACGTACGCAAGCTCGCGTTGATGGACCTGGTGGGCGTGGTGCGCGACCGCGAATACAATGCACGCTACCAGCCAAACACCATTCTGAGGGTCTACTTCGAGGGCAAGGAGCTGCGCGAGCAAGAGCTGCGCGACGGCTACCGTGTGCCGCGGGGATCGAAGATCGAATTCGTGGTCTCGAAAGACGATGGGGGGGCGACGGCGATACCGGACCTGCGATGCCGCAGCTACGACGAGGCACGCTTCCTCCTGCAGGAGAATAGGCTGCGCATCGGGATCGCCGAGCAGGACGCGACCGTCACCAACCCGGCCACGGCCTACATCTGGCGCCAGGAGCCGGCTTTCGTCCCCGGGGAAACCGTGTCTTTCGACTCCGAGATCGCGGTGTACCTCACGCAGGAGCTCCCGGCCGACTGCGGCGGGCTCTGATCGGCGGGCGCGGATTGGTCGGCTACAGGCGGTAACAAGGCCGCGGATCACATCGTTACCGACACCAATATGCGTATTTTACTCTACCTCGTGGCGCTCGTGACGTGCGGGCTGTCGCAGACCGCGTTCGCCCAGCCCGAGGTCACGCTGTGGCCCGATCGCTTCGACGCCGATGCCGTAGCCGTGGGCCAGACGGTCCAGGCGAAGATGGAGTTGTGTGAGAGGCCCAAGTACACCGTGACCGCGGGCCAGACGCTGGTGGTCGATACCGATTCTTTAAACGCCTTTCGGCAAAACACACTTCTCTCGCCGGCCGAGACGGACGCCGGCACTGTACGGCTCCAAGGAGACAGCCTGGTCTACACGGCGAAGGCGGGCCTCGACGAAGTAACCGACGTGATCCGGATCAATTCGTGCACGGACGACGCGGGCGCAGACTGTACTGAGCGTACGCTGACGGTGCGGATCGGGCGGGCGGGCACCTCCGGGGCGCGAGTCGTCGATGTAGTCGGCGGTGAAACCATTGGCCAGTACATCGTCACCCCCAATTACCCCCAGTTTTGCGGAAGCATAAACCCCGTAAACAACTACGAGTACGCTCGCTTTCGGAAATTGGAGCTCGTAACCGCAAATAACACCATAGCGCCGGTGGTGGAGTACCGCTCGGCCCGCGCTGGCGGAGATGACGTCTTCGAAATCATCGTCTGCAACACCTTCGGGACCTGCGACACCAACAACATCACCTTCCGCGTGAGCGGCCCGCGCGCTACCCTGCCCTTCTTCGACGACTTCTCGTACGCCGGGCCGCGGCCCGACCCCAAGCTCTGGCAAGAGGACGTGGTGTACGTCAACGACGCCTACGGCATCCGTGCCCCGAGCTACGGCGTAGCCACTTTCGACGGCGTGGACGGCGGCGGGCGCAACTACGGTGAGGGCATCCAGGACGTAGACCAGCTCACGAGCGCGCAGATTGACCTGAGCCAGGTGGGCGGCGGCAACAGCGTCTTCCTGAAGTACTACCTCCAGACGGGCGGCCGCGGACTCGCCCCCGAGGAAGAGGACAAGTTCATCACGCAGTTCCGGCGCGACGACGGGTCCTGGGTCAATCAACGGACAGTTGTTGGCTCGCGGATCAGCAAGTCGGACACGACGTTTAAGTACTACGCGCTCCCGATCGAGGGTCCGGAGTTCCGGCATATGAATTTCCAGGTGCGCTTCCTCATGCGCGCCAACGCCGCCGGGAGCAATGACTCGTGGAACCTCGACTACGTCCGCGTGGAGCAGGCCGAGGACACGAGTCGTGCCTTCCGCGACATCGCCCTGTCGAGCCGGCCGCCGAGCCCACTGCAGCCCTACACCCGCGTGCCGTACGAACAGTTCGTCGGGCGGCCGCAGTTGCTCCGCGAGAGGCTCCCGGTCGAGCTCTGGAACCACTTCGCCATCCCGAACAATATCTCGCGCAGCAGCGTCGTGGTCGAGGACGCCTTCGGGATCGAGCTGCTCAATGCCGGCCTCCTCACCGGGGCGCAGTTTAACCTACCGCCGGGCTTTAGTCGCCTCAACAACCCGATCCCCGCCGAGCCCCTCGCCGCCTACCGCAGTGCCGCCAGTGCCCTCAGTGCCGACCGTGCGGGCGAACTCACGCTCATCTACCAGCTCGGCATCGACCAGGACCAGAGTCGCCTCGAGGCCGTGCGCCGCAACGACACCGCCAGCACGACGATCCAAATCCAGGACGAGTACGCCTACGACGACGGCTCGGCCGAACTCGGGCTGGTGAACGGCGGCATCGGCGAGCGGATCGCCCTGCGATACGAGGCCTTCGTGCTGGACACGCTGCGGGGCCTGCGGTTCGCGTTCCCTAACCTTTCCCCCGACGATGCCCAACGACAGTTGATCAACCTCCAGGTCTACATCGGGCCGCTCGGGTCCCGAGATCGCGAACCAGACTACAACCAGACCTTCGTGCGTCCGTTCTTCCCTTCGGTCGACCGCGACACGCTGCAGGCTTTCACGAGCTACCGCTTCGAGGACACCAACGGCAATCCTACGCCGGTGGTCATTCCGCCGGGCGAAATTTACGTCGGCTGGCAACTGGCTTCCAACGTGGCGAAGCCGATCCAGGTGGGCGTCGACCTGAACAACAACAATCCCGGCGTGATCTACACTGAGTTCGGCACGGGCTGGAAGGCGCTGCCCGATGTGCTCAACCGTTTTCGAGGCAGCCTGATGATACGGCCGGTCTTCGGGCCCATCGAGACGACGACCAGCGGCGTACAGGAGGCGGGCGTGACGCGCTTCAAGGTGTATCCCAACCCGAACTCAGGGCAGGTCAATCTGGAACTCGAAGGAGTCGCCGAGGCTCCCGCGCACTACGATATCTTCGACGCGACCGGTCGCACCGTGGCGCGGGGTCCCTACGCTACGCGGATCGACCTACGCCTGAGCGCCGGCGTCTATACGCTGCGCCTGCTCGACCGCGAGGGCATCCTCTACGGACGCGAGCGGATCGTGGTTCAGTAGCCGACGTTCGCGGGCTTGCGCAAGCTAGCTAGTCTGCCGGGGAAATCGTTTCTTGCGCTCCAACCAGTGACTAAAACGATGTCCCAAGAAATAGACGTACACACTCTGAAGGCGCGTCTCGACGCCAAGGAAGATTTTAAGTTCGTAGACGTACGCGAAGAACACGAGTACGAGGAGTACAACCTCGGCGCCGAGCTTATCCCCCTCGGTTCAATCCCCGAGCGCCTCGACGACTTCGGCGACAAGGAGAGCGACATCGTGTTGCACTGTCGTTCGGGTGCGCGCAGCGGGAACGCGCAGCGCTACCTCGAGAGCCAAGGCTTTACCAACGTGACCAACGTGACGGGCGGAGTGCTGGCGTGGAAGGAGTTGATTGCCTGAGGAGGTTGTTTGGTTAGATGATTGTTTGGTTGGAGGGTTGTTTGGTGGCGCGCTGTGCGGGGATCAAATAACCAAACAACCTTAGAACCAAACAACCCCCTTCCTACTCCTCCGTCTTGTGGTAGATATACCCACTGACCCCGTGCTTCTCCTTTAATTCAGTGAGCATGAGGCGGGCCTGGTCTTCGCGGGCGAAGTTGCGGGCGATGACACTGGTGTACTTACCGTCGTTGAAGACCCCCAGGAAGCCCTGCACGACGCGCTTGGCCTGAAGGCGGCGGAGCTCCGTCTCGGCGTTTTCGCGGGTCTCGAAGGTGCCGACCACGACGTAGTAGGGCTTGGTCGGATCGATGGGGGTGGCGTGGAGCGGGCGTTGGTCGGTGGAGGTCTGGCTGGCGAGCTTGGCCTTGGCGCCCGCGCCTGCGCCCGGCTCGCGGACGATGACCGCCTTGGCGGGTGCGGCGTTCGACCGCCGCGTCATCTGCTCGGCGCGACGCTGGTCCTGGAGCTTCGGGTCGGCGGCGGCGGGGCTGTAGATGTGGTTAGTGACCACGGGGCGCCCGGCAGTGGCGCGGTCCCGCATCATACCCGCCTTAGCGAACAGCAGGACCACCGAGAGCCCGAAGGCCGCGGCCACCAAAATCGTCGACGTCTTCCACCTCTGCATGTGCGGACGAAGGTAGGGAAAGTGACGCCAGTTTTTGCGAAAGCGTACCACCGACACGCAGCGCAACCGTAACTTTACGGACTATGCTGAAATACCTCTGGTTGCCCGGCCTCATGGTGGCAGGCCTGCTGGCCTGCGGAGACGGGGGCGACACTAAAGATCCGAACCTCACTAAAGATGCTACCCCCGCCACGGCCTCCGTCGGCCCCGACGGCGCGCGCATCTTCAAGACTCGCTGCGTGGCCTGCCACGGCTCGAAAGGCGACATGGGCGCCAACGGCGCGGCCAACCTCCAGACGAGCAAAATCTCGCTCGAGGAGCGCATCGCGACGGTGACCCACGGCCGCCTCGACAAGGGGATGCAAGCCTTTAAGGGCATCCTCGAGCCGGATGAGATCAAGGCCGTGGCCGAGTACACGATCACGCTCAAGAAGTAGCGCGGAGTGGCGAGCCTTACTACCCTCGAGCTCTCGAGCCGCCGCCACGACTGGGACGACCTCACCGAACTGGTCGAGGCCCTCACCGAGTACGTGCCCTCGGACAATGCCGCCGTCTACACCGCCGTACAGGCCATCGCCGAGGGGGAGGCGGCCAGCGTGAAGGTCGCCCCGGAGCAGGTCCAAGAGTTCGTAGCGCACATGCAGGAGTTCAACATCCGCGCCGAGGTCAAGAAGTCGTGAGCGCGCCGGAGCGCGAGCGCGTCGTCGTGACCGGGGGCACGGGACTGCTCGGGCGTTACCTGCTCTACGAGCTGTGTGCGGACGGGCGCTTCGAGGTTGTGGCCACGCGGCGCGCCGGGAGCGACCTGCGCGATTTAACTGAGCTGCCGAACCTCGAGTGGGTGCTCGGCGACCTCGGGGCGCCCGACTTCGTCGCGGAGCTTCTCGCGGGCGCCGATGCCGTGGTGCACGCCGCTGGCCTCGTGAGCTACGCCAGGCGCGACCGGGTGGAGATGCGCCGAGTCAACGTCGACCTCACCGCCCTCCTCGCCGACACCGCCCTCGCTCTCGGCGTCGAGCACTTCCTCCACATCAGTTCCGTGGGCGCGATCAGCCCCGCGCAATTTGACGAACCGCTGCACGAGTCGCCGTTCACCTTCCACCCCCACGACGACACGAGCGCCTACGCGCGCTCGAAGTACGCCGGGGAGCTCGAGGTCTGGCGCGCCGGCGAGGAAGGGCTGCCTTTTACGATCCTTAATCCAAGCGTCATACTCGGCGCTGGCGACTGGCAGCGAAGTTCGGCCGCGCTCATCGACTGGGTCGCGCGCGGGCAGACCTACTATCCACCCGGCGGCACGGGCTACGTGGACGCGCGAGACGTGGCGGCTTTCGCCAAAACCTGCTTGCTGCGGGGTGCGGCCAATCGCCGCTTCATCGTGAGTGCGGAGAACTGGAGCTTCCGGCAGTTCTTCACGGAAGTGGCCAAGGCCCTCGACGTGGAGCCACCTCTGCGCTCAGCGCAACCCTGGCAGGCGGAACTCGCGTGGCGCGGGGCCGGCCTTCTGGCAAAACTTCAGGGTCGCGATGCGGTACTCACGAAGGAGACCGCCAGGAAGAGTATGCGGACGGTGAGGTATGACCATGCGGCGAGCGTGGCGGCGGGGGCGATTTATAGACCGTTGGAGGATACGATTTGGGATGTGGGACGGGCCTTTAAGTAAGCTCGCGGTTCGCACCTCATCATTTCACGATCCCTAAGTGAACCAGCCGCCCCCCCGTCTGGCACACCGGGTACACGCTGCGCCCAATAATAATCCCGTCCTCCGGCGCCTCGTAGGTACGGATGATGTCGCCGAAGGGATTGAGTAGCTCGGCGTAGGTCTCCCCGGCCTTGATCGCCTGCGTGATCTTGGGTTTGATCGTGAGCAGGCCACCCGTATCGGCGTAGAGCCAGTAGGAGTGGTGGCACAGGACCATGTCGTACTTCGGGGGCGCCAGGGCCCCGCCGTGCATCCCGAGGGTCTTGAGGTAGTTGAGGATCCCGAGGGACGTGGACAGGATCATGTCGCGCTGGAAGAGGTTGGGGTTGCCGACCTCGAGGGTGATGGCGGGGATCTTCAGGTCCGCCGCCGCCCCGCGCAGCGTACCGTCGCCCGGGGGATTGTGGACCACGATCTGCGCGCCCTGGTTCTCGACCATGTCGCGGACCTTTGGGTTGTCCATATCCGCGCGGATGTAGTAGCTGTTGACGCGGCCATTGCTAGCCGTGTGGAGGTCGAAGAGGTAGTCGAAGTGCTGCACGATCCGGTCGACGATACGGTAGGCGTACACCTGGGCGACGGAACCGTTGGCGCGGCCGGGCATGATGTGGTTGAGGTCGGTCCCGTCGACGAAGCGGCGCTGGCGCTGGAGTAAGGAGGGGATGTTGACGCCGGGCACCCCCACCACCGTCCCCCTCAAGGTCTGCGGGTCGAGCGCCGCCACCACCTGTTGAATCACCGGTATACCGTTGAGCTCATTGCCGTGCACGGCGGCCGTGATCCCGACCACCGGTCCATCCTCGAGACCGCGCACGACGATAACGGGTACGTAAATCGGCTGCGCCATACCATTCGTCACGATGTGGAGGAGGAGCTTGCTGACTGTGCCGCGGGGCACATCGTTAAGATCGAGTTCGTTGACGAACTGGGCGTCGGGCGTGTGGGGAAAGGGGTTTTGGGTCATGGGGTGTTTTTGGGGCCGAGCTTCCGCGCCTGCAACGACACAATGGGGTTGGGGCCCCGCTGGGGAGTTAGCTTAACGCAGAGGCGCAGAGGCGCGGAGGCTTTTGCAATGGGATTGCCGGTAGTGGCTTGACGCTGTGCGCTTAGAGACGCGGGGCTGGTGTTGGATGGAGGGATATGGTAAAGGTGTCGAGGAGGAGGCGGGCGGCGCGGGCGACGGCAGTCTCGCCGTTGGTGGGGGCGAGGTCGAGGAGGCCGCCGACGCTCATCGTGTTGACCTCGCTGAGGAGGCGCTCGCCGTCGGGGCCGACGATGGTGTCGACGCCGAACATGACGACGCCGAGAGGCGTGAGCTTTGCGCTGAGCGTGTCGACGATGCGCCTTTCGGCAAAACTTACATCACAGGCTTCGGCGATGGCCCCCTGCGAAACATTGGCGAGCCACTGTCCTTCGCGCGGGACCCGGAGCACAGCGCCGATGATGGCGTCGCCGACGACGACGATGCGTTTGTCGCCCTCGGTGACGCGGGGCAGGTACTGCATGGCGAGGTAGCGGCGGCGAGCAATAGGGGTTGCGAGCCAGGTTTTGAGTGGAGACGTCTCTCCGTCGAGGGTCACCTCGCCGTCGAGGATGCGGGCGATACCCTGGCCGCCGTAGCCGCGCAGTGGTTTGAGGACGGCGTCGCGGGTTTTGGCGAAAGCCGCGATCTGTTCCGGGGTTTCGCACAGTGCAATCGGTGCGCAGAGTTCCGGCACCTGGAGGAGCCAAGATTTGTCCGTGGTGAGTTCGACCCCATCGGGCCTGTTGAAGATCGGCCGGTTGCCGAAGACCGAGCGCAGGAAGCCCCCCCAGTGAGGGGGAACCGGATGCGGGACCCGAAGCCAGATGACATCCGGCCAGTCGATGGGCGTGGGGAGGAGCGTTTTGGCGAAAGCTGAATCCGGGCCGCTGGCGAAGGCAAAATCGGGTTGCGCTAAGACGGCGTAAACATGGGTCTGCGCAACGCGCTCGTTATCGCCCTCTTGGATGACCGTCGTCTCGAAGAAGTCGCGGTTGGCCACCGTCCCCCGCGACGCCACGCGGATCTCGGTGGCCCGCCCATCAGCCAGCATCTCGCGCACGAGGCCGTAGACCGAATTGTTGACCGTGTGGCCGCGGTGGTCGGTGAGGACGAGGAGCCTCATGCGTGGATGAGGATCTCGCCGAGGAGGACGGGGTCGTCGTTGAGGCTCGTGAAGAGTCGCTGGCGAAAGCGGCCTTGTTTCGTGAAGAGAAGTTGGCAAATATCGTCGATGGCGAGGGTCGAGAGCACCGTCTGGATGTAGCCCTCGATGAGGTCGTCGAGGGCGATACCGAGTTTGTTGAAGTCGCGGCGGTCCATGAGGACGAGGCGCGAGGTATCTGTGTCGGAGGTGCCGTCCGGCTTCTTGTAGGAGAGGTTGGTGCCGAGCATCTCCCAGCTATCGGTGGCGTCGGCCAGGGCGTCGAGCAGAGGTTTGGCCGCTCGGCGCCCGTATACACAGATCGGGCGGATGCCGGCCTTGGTGCTCGACACCATGACGCGGATGTCGCTGACGTAGGTGCTGCCCTTCGACGAGGGCACCGTACCGACGTGGTAGAGTCTGCCGGAGGGCGTAGTCGAGGACCAGTGGTAGTTACCGATGAGGCTCTGGACGATGAAGCGCGCGTAGGGGAAGTCGCGCGCCATGAAGGCCGTGAGTTCGTGGGGCTGCACGATCGTGAAGACGCCCTGGCCGGCGTTGGAGTACGGAATCTTGATAACGGCCTGGCCACCGAAGTGCTCGACCCAGCGCGGGATCTCCTCCTTGGTCACGTCGCGGATCGTATCAGGGGTACGGATGGCGAGCCCGGAGCCGGCGAGTTTGCCGTTGTAGAGATCGTAGGCCTTCGCGGCCACCATTTTGTTGCGCCCGCCGGCGATGCAGGCGACGGTGGGATTGATGACGCGGGTCTTGGAGTGGATCGGCAGCAGCGCCCAAGGCTTCTGGGTGACGTAGCGGAACACGCCGCTGATCGGGTGCCAGGCCCCGGCCTCGTCGCGGAGGTGCATGACGCCGTCGTCCCAGCGCAGGGGGACATCGGGATCGTCGTGGTGGCACTCGGCGAAAAAAATCGGTTCGCCCAGCGCGTCGGCGAGCGCGGCCACGTAGCCGGAGGCCTCCATGTAATTCTTGTCGTAGATCACCGCCACGCTGCCCTCGACGCCGCGCTTGTTGCGTAGCAGAGGGGCGAGGGTGCGCTCGACCAGCACCTTGTAGCCGCCCTGCTCCTGGTGGTCGTCCTGGAGCGGCATCGACTTCTGTCCCGAGGGGCAGGAGTTGTTCTCGATGATGACCATCTGGCGTTTGCCCTCGGCGCTGGTTACGTTGATGAGGTCGGCCCCGGCCCAGTGGAAGTGTTTGCAACGGGTGGCGAGGACCTCGTGGAGGACGGCGCGGTCGACCTGCGGATTGAGGTGGCAGTAGCGGGTGACGATGCGCTCCTCCTCGAGGTTGAGGAAGAAGTTGACCATCGGGTGGATGGTGGCGTTGAGGGCCTTGGGGTAGTAGTGCGCGTCGGGCTCGAACGACCGTGGTGGCACGAGGCGCGCGTGGCGTGTGGGCATGGGCGTTGGAGGGTAGGGAGGCGCTAAGGGAAGGCTAGTTAGTGTGTTGGGGGGGATTTTTGCGGGTGGAGGGGTTTGGAGCTCTGCTCTGTTGCGCCCACGTAAGATGTGGTTCATATACCTACGGTTACATCCTAGGTTCACGGCAATCGACTCCGCCCGATTCGGGGGCAGCCCTTGAGGGAGCGGCGAGGGGCCTTGGCCTGATTGCTTCGTTGCTTTGGCCCGCCTTGGGGTGCTCGGCTATGCGGGCGCTTCGCTCGGTGTAAAGGCGTTTAGCACCGAGGTGGGGAGGCGCTACGCTTCGGCACCGAGGGCGGAGAGGCTTTTCGGGGGGCACGCTACGTCGAGCTACGGCGTTGTGGGCAGAATGCGGCTTGAGATAAGGGGAGTGCGGCTGTAAGTTCCTGCTCTAATCTCCTAGGGTTGCATCCTAGCTCTACGTCGTTCGACTGCGCTGGAGTTGCAGAGGAGTGTTCGACTTCGCACCTTTGGCTCGAGGCGGCTTCTTGACGTTTTGTCCTAATGTGTGCTCACATAGCTTAACTATCCGAAAAAGGATGAAGCTAGCTCGTCGTCCACCCAATAGCCGAGATTGGCCTCATCTTCCTTACTGGCGCTGAGGTATCGGCCATAATAGAGGACGCAGGCGAGTAGTCCCACGTAGGTGGGACAAAATGCTGCTTTGAGCGCCGAAGCAGCGTGTAAAGGTGCATTGAAGCGGTAGGCCAGACAAAGAGCAGCCCTTCAGTCCATTGGTTATCAGCCATTTGACCGGTTTTTCTTGCAGTGCTAGAGACCATTTAAGATTACCGCCGAAAATGATCGAGTGGCCGAAGTAGGTATGCAGTACATTTATCGGAAATAGTAAATACAATGAGCCAGAAGATTTTGAGACCTAGCATCAGCCTAGCACTACTAGCCTGCGTGAGCTTACTCGGCAACCTGGCTTTCGCCCAGTCGCCTACCTACCCCAAAGGCGTTTATACGTCGTTCGAACAACTCATGGCGAAGAATCCAGCGTCCGCTGCCGAGCTTGAGGTAGAACGCCGGACGGATGGCGATATCAAGATGAACGGAGGTAACGACTACAAGTTATCTGCAACCGATGAATCAATAACTAAAAAAGCGATTAAGAACGATTATCTGGCCTACTCGGACGGAGACTCTTTGTACATCAATGGTTTTCGATACAAGGTGCAGTACTGGTATGCCCCGGTATTGAGCGATGGCAAGTTTGTAGTAATTAAGGCAGGTTTATCCATGGATTCCAAGATCCAGAAGGAGCAATTGAAAAACCGAGCCCAATTGGGCTATTTACTGGGGCCAGTCGGAGGCGGTATACAAGGCGCGAAACTCGCGATGCTGAGATTCATTTATGTCATTGACAAAGAAAATAATCAGATTAGTACAGTTTCACGTGACGTGCTTAAAGGACTGCTAGCAGAAAATCCAACTATCCTAAGCCAGTACATTGCAGAGGGAGAACCCTCCGATCAGGATGTCTTTCTTAAGTATCTAGTTCTCCTGAACGCTGCAGACTAACTATTCACTGATATGAACTTTCGGAATGGACTTCAACGAATGAATAAAGTCATCAAAAAGCACCTTACGCTAACCGTTATAGCAATCTTCTTGGTGAATCAATTTTGTTCGGTGTGTCAACGGATTCCATTACGGGAAGATTGCAACACGCGAAGCGCGCTAGAAGATTTTGCTGTTTACTACGGAGGCATAAGTCTTAGTCGAGCGGTAGTTCACGTAAGTCGCTTACCAGCTCTATATCTGCTCATAGTAGACACAAGCTTTAAACCGGAGCCAGGCATGATTTCGCTAGATCCGCTGATGCGTCATATAGTATGGCTGTAAAATTGCAAGATTGTAGCTAACCTAACTAACCGCGAACGCAAGTCAAACTCGCAGTTAGAAGAGGACTGACCTCTTTCGCTAGTTCTGCTAACCTATCTCTCAGAAACCCCTTACCAAGGCTATAAGAAAGAGATACTTTAGCCGTTGGATCCCGTACCATACAACTAGAAGACGATCGCCTTCCCCAACAGCGCACACAGACGCACAGACATTGCTCGATCAGCTATGGCGTTTTACTAATTTCGCTTTGGTGCCCGTTCTGAGATCTTTGACTTAAAAACACGCGAGTGTAACTGCCCCCTAATCGATAGCTGGCCTTGAAGCTCATTCCATAATCTCATCCTCCTTCTTCGAAGACTTTGTCGCCCGACCCGCAGCCGGCTTCTTATCGGCGCCAGCTTTCACGGCAGGCTTTGCTTTTGCAGTTACCGCCTTCGCACTTGCAGAATTCGCAGCAGGTGCTTTGGCAGTGCTCGTCTTTGCAGTAGTCGCTTTAGTAGCACGAGGCTTGGCCAGCTCTTTCTTGGCGGCAGGCTTGGCGGGCGTGCTTGCTTCAGACACACTGTCCTCGGAGGGAGCTGCCTTATCGCCGGTGGCTTTCGCAACGGTGGTCTTTGCAGCGCTCGCTTTCGCAGGCGCTTTCTTGATGACAGGCTTCTTAGCTGCTGGCTTTTTCTCCGGCATCGTTTTAGCCGCAGGCTTACCCTCGATCGGCTCCACAGGCGCAGGCGCAACTACGACGGTAGGAGCACTTTCGGGTTTGGCGGAGGCGGCCCCACTGCTCTTGGCGGAAGCCGCACCTTTATCTTTCGTAACAGCAGTCTTGCTGGTGGTTGACTTAGTTGCTTTCGGCTTTTCCTGCTCAGCCCCACCCGAAGCCGCGTCCTCAGTTTTGGCGGAAGCCGCCTTAGACTTAGACCTGGACTTACTTGACGATGCCTTGCCCGTCGATTTCTTCGGCGTGGCTTTGGCCGCCTTGTCCTCCGTTTTGGCGGAAGCTGGACCCTCCACAGGCACAGCCGCACCTCTCCGCCGCCCTCGCGCGTGCTCGGTCTTCATCACCGCCTCCGGATCGACAGCCTCGGTGAGGACTTCTTGCCTCACCGAAGGCTTGCGCCCCGGATGGTGCTCGTGTCCATAATTCGCCACCAAGCTCATCTCGATGCGGCGCGAGTCTAGGTCGGCGCTCACGATTTGCACGCGGACGTTGCTGCCCATCTGCAGCTTACTACCCGACTTCACGGCCGTGGCGACGAGGCGATCGGCGCCGAGCTCGTAGCGCTCGTCCATGTGCTGGAAGGGCACGAAACCCTCGCAGTAGTTGTCGATCAGGCTCACGAACACCCCGCGCTCGATAATGCCGGCGACGGTGCCGTCGAACTCCTCTCCGACGTGGTCCTTGATGTAGAGCACCTGGAAGTAGCTCGTCGACTCGCGCTCGGCCTTGACGGCGGCGCGCTCGCGCTCGGAGATGTGGCGGCAGTTGTCCTCGAGCCAGTCCTTGTCGAGACGGTACTCCTGCTTGGCCAAGTTGCGCTCGAGGATGCGGTGGACGAGCACGTCGGCGTAGCGGCGGATCGGGCTCGTGAAGTGCGTGTAGTGCTCGAAGGCGAGGCCGTAGTGGCCGATGTTGTCGGTGGTGTACTCGGCCTTGGCCATCGTGCGGATGGCGAGCGGGCCCAACACGGCTAACTCTGGGCGCTCCTTGGCGAGCTTACGCAGTCGGTTGTAGCTCTTCGAAATGTTGGCCGGGGTGGTGAGGTCGAGCTTAATGTCGAAGCGCGCCGCAAACGTGGCGAGGTTCTCCATCTTCTCCGGGTCGGGCTCGTCGTGGACGCGGTACGGGAAGGGGATTTCGATCTTCCTCGACTTATCCGCGATGAACTCGGCCACCGACCGATTAGCCAGCAGCATAAAGTCCTCGATCAGCATATTTGAGTCCTGCCGTGGCTTTACGTAAGCGTCGAGCGGGGCACCGTCCTCGCTGAGGCGGAAGCGGACCTCCTCGGAGTCGAAGTCGATGGAGCCGTTGCGGAAGCGGCGCGCGCGCAGCTTGCCGGCGATCTCGTTGCAGTGCAACATCACCTCGCCGAGCGGGTCGGATTTGCCCTCGATCAGCTCCTGCGCCTCCTCGTACGTAAAGCGGCGATCGGAGTGCGTGAGGGTTTTGGAGAAGTACGTGCGCTTGATGGCAAGGCGGTCGTCGAACTCGAACATCGCCGAGAAGGTACACTTGTCCTCGTTCGGGCGAAGGCTACAGACGCCGTTGGAGAGCTTCTCCGGGAGCATCGGCAGGACGCGGTCCACGAGGTAAACCGAAGTGGTCGAGCGGGCGGCCTCGTTGTCGAGTGCCGAACCGGGCTGGACGTAGTGGCTCACGTCCGCGATGTGGACCCCGATCTCGAGCCTACCGTTGTCGAGGCGCCGGTACGAGAGGGCGTCGTCGAAGTCCTTGGCGTCATAGGGGTCGATCGTGAACGTGAGCACGTCGCGCAGGTCGAGGCGGCGGCTCGCCTCCTGGGGGTCGATCGTCTCGGAGATGGCCTCGGCCTCGGCCATGGCCTCCTCGGAGTGGCGCAGGTCGAAGCCCTGGTTAATGAGGATGCCCTTCATCTCAATGTCCGTGGAGCCGGTGGCGCCCAACACCTCGGTGATGCGACCGCGAAGGCTGCGACCTGGGCGGTCGGGCCACTCGACGATGTGGACCACGACCTTATCGCCGTCGGAGGCGCCCATCGCGTCGTCCGGCATGACGGCGATGTCGAAATCGTACTCGAGGCGATCCGGGATCACGACGGCGCGGTTGCGGGAGTCGCGGTAGGTGCCGAGGAAGAATTCGACGGCGTGCGTGACGACCTCCAGGACTTCACCCTCGGGCTTGTTGCGGCCGCGGGGTGTCCACGTGCGGATGCGGACGATGTCGCCGTTCATGGCGCCGCCGAGGTTACGTGCGGTAATAAAGATGTCCTGTTCGCGGCCCTCGACGATGACGTAGCCCGAGCCGGAGCGGCTCATGTCGAGCTTGCCGGTGAGCTCGTCGTCGGAGGTGGCGGCGGACTGGCGACCGCCGCGGCTGCGCTGCTCGCTGCCGCCGGAGCGACGGTCGTTGCTTGACTCACTACCGGGCTTCGCGAAGCCACCGGGGCGGCGGTTGCCCCGGGCGTTGTCGGTGCTGCCGTTGTCGGTGATGCCGTCGGTGCTACTCTTGCGGCGATCAGAAGCGTCGTCGGCCCCGCGGCCGCGGGTGGTGCGGCGGTCGGTGTCTTCGCTTTTCGCGGTGGAGCGACGGCCGTTGTTGGTATCGCTGGTGCTGTCGTCGCGGCGGCCTCGCTTGGCGCGGGCCGGTTGAGCGCCACTATTGATCTCGCGGGTGGCGTTGCGGTTGAAATCGCGGTCGGCGTCCGGCTCGCGCGGGGCCTCCTTGAGTTTGAGCGCGGGCACGGTCTTGAGCTTGCCGTTAGCCTGGAGTTGCTCGATCGCGTAGCGGACGGCGTCCTTGTTGTTCTTGAGCTGGAGGTGTTGGATGATCTGCTTCGGCGTGAAGCGGCGCTCCGGGTTGCTGCGGAACAGTTGCAGGATCGACTGCTGGAGTTGTTTGCCGGTGAGCTTGTCGCCGCCCTTGTCGGACGGACCGCCCTTGCCACGGCGTTTCTTATTGGTCATAAACGGATTTCAGGCTGACTCCGCGAAGATGCCTTCGCGGAGTCCTGTGAGATTTAACGCAATAATGGTTGGATGGGTGCGGGGGGAGTATTTTACAGTTGCGGAAGCTAGTTTGCGGGTTGGAGGGAGAAAGCTCGAGTTTTAAACGAGTGTGTACAGGTGTTCGAGGGTGGGGTTGATCTAAGGGGGCTCGACTGGGTGGCTGTGGGCGGCGTGGTCCCCCCTAGCCCCCGGGGGGGAGTTCAAGGAGCTGCTGCGCAGCGACGTTTGTTTTTTGGCTGCCGCCTGTTGGGGGCTTTAGGGGTAGAGATGTACGGGGCTTCCGACAAAAGCCCTGGCGAGAATGTCTTTCAGCCGCGGGGTGGGCATTTATCGGACGCGCTGGCTATTGCGCAGTGGCCTCTGGACTTAGTTTCCCGCCATGGCGGAGGGGTCGCGCACGCGCAGGGTGATCGAGATTCTGCTGACGCTGGTGTCGCAGCCCTACCGCTTTACGCGCCGCGACCTCGAGGAGCGCTTTGGCGTAAGCGAGAAGAGCGTCGAGCGCGACCTTCGCCTGATCCGCGACACAGGTCTGGACCTGCAGTACGATGCGGCCTTCCGGTATGCGGTCTTGCCCGAGAGAGGCGGCAAAGAGCTCCGGCGCCTCCTCGTGCTTACGGATACAGAGCGGGCGGCTTTGCTGACGGTGCTTCCGAAGGCTTTCGCCAAAACGCGGGACGCGGAGGCCGTTGCGCGCAAGTTGGAGTCACTCTACGATTTTCAAAGACTTGGGCTCCGTAGCCTACGCTCACCGGAGCTCGGGAAGATCGACGCCATCGAGGTCGCACAGCGAAAGGAAGTCTGCGCCCGTTTGCAAAACTACCGCTCCACCTCGTCCGGCGTCGCGTCGGACCGCCTCGTCGAACCTTTCCACCTAGACACCTCGAGTGGGATCGTGCAGGCGTGGGATCTTGGCAGCAAAGGCCTGCGACACTTCCGCCTCGACCGAACCGACCGAGTGGAGGTGATCGAGGATTTGCCGTGGGCGCACCAAGGCAAACACCGCATCGAGCCCACCGACGCCTTCCGCATCGCGATGGTTAAGCAGACGCGCGTCCACCTAACGCTCAACGTAGCGGCCTACAACGAACTCGTCGAGCGCTTCCCGCAGGCCCGCAGCTACGTAGAGCCTGGCAGTGAACCCGACACATTCGACTTTGACGCTCCGGTCAACGCGGAGTTCCGCGGGCTGCTCCCCTTCGTGATGGGTCACTGGGCGGGGGTGGAGATTCATGGGCCGGAGGGGCTGCGGGAGCGGTGTCGGGAGGTGGCGAGAGAAATTTTGAAGCAAAATTAGGCCCGGTCAAAATGTGTAAATCCCTGAGGGTAAGATTAATACGACCGTAAATGCTATACGAAAGCCATTTGACTTTCCCATAAATTTCAACTCCTTACATGGGCGCGCTGTCCAGACGACGCAACCAAATCAGGGGTACGATGTTGTTCGCGACAAAGATACCTAAATAATGTATACAAAGCTATCGCTTTCTCATAACGGAGAGAAAAATCAAATTTATTTTTCTCCCACTCACCTAGTCATCGCCTTAGGGATAGAAGGGCTAAGATTCATGGACGACCAAAGAATAATCTGTTCCGCCAATGGCTGCTGCGCACGGTGGCCTCCATCTGTACTTAGTAAGGATGAGCTCATGCGGTGGCTAGAACACGTGACAGCTTCCCCTGCGTCTAGATGCATGCTGAAAATCCGATACGGCAGTTCAAAAAACTGACCCCCCTCCCTCAATACCTGACGCCACCCCACCCCCACCTTCGCCAGTATATTAATCGCACCCGACACACAAATGAGGCTCCTCTTCCGGCTTTCGCCAAACCTTCAACCCGTGCCCTTTGACTACCAGCAGAATCTCGCAGGCTGGATGTACAAACAGCTCGGGGATAAGTCCGAACTCCACGACGGCACCAGTTTGTACTCGCTGAGCGATCTGGCGCACGGCTCCGTGCGGCGCGGCAAACTCGACTTCGAGGGAGGTTCGACTTTCTTCCTCTCCTCCTACCACGACGCCATCCTCGTGGAACTGATGCGCAACCTCTTTAACTCAAATACCGAGGTAGCCTTCGGGATGAAAGTCGAGGGCGTCGACATCCAGCGCGAGCCGGAGTTCGGTGAGCGGGCGCTGTTCTGGGCGAAGAGCCCGGTATTGGTCCGCGTCCAACGCGAGGACGGCGGCCGGGACCACGTGATCTACGATGACCCGAGGGCGGGGGAGTTGCTGACGCGAACCCTGCACACGAAACAGCGGCTGGCCGGATTGCCGGAGACGGGGCGGATGTACTTCCAACCCGACTTCGAGAACCCACGCACGAAGCTCATCAAATACAAAGGCGTTCAGAATCGCGCGAGTCTGTGCCCAGTGGTGGTGGAGGGCGGCCCGGAGGTCTGCTCGTTTGCGTGGAATGTGGGGGCCGGGCACTCGACGGGGATAGGGTTCGGGGCACTGGAAAAAGTCAAATGATGAGTGAGACGACTACTAATTACCCGGCGAGCGCGCTCGACATGTCCTTCTTCCTGGAAGCGCCCGAGCTATCCGCCACGGCCGAACTCGTCATCACGCCTCTAGCGCCGCTGTCGATGGTGTCGAGTCAACCGGGTACTTACTTCCTGAGCGAAGTCGCCCCCACCAATCACATGATCTACGGACTGCTCGAAAATGCGCTCGGGTGGCACTTTCACAAGGATTTGCGCAACGAACTCCGCAAGGAGCTATCCAAGCTGGCGAAGAAGAGTAAGGCTGCCGCCAAAACCCACAAAGGCTCTGATTGGCTAGCCGGCAAGCTGGAGCCGTCGGGCTCCGGTTACGAGTCGTTGCTGGTGCACCACGTACGGCTTTCGCTAAAACAAGTCCCGAGGCCGACCATGAGCTACGATGATTTGTGGTCGATGCACTTGCACGATAAAGGTGGCAACTTCCTCGGGGGAAGCCGAAACTATGATGCTGCGTTAGAGGCGCTGATGACGGCCGCTAAGTCGAAAGACGAATCGGTCAAAGTCGAGTTCGGCGACCGCACGGGCTTCGACCGGATGTCGCTGGCCGAGGCGATGACGACACGCGGCGCGAAGATCCACGTCGACAGTATCCGGGAAGCTTTCCCGCTGTACTACGTGAGCCCAAAGAAACGAGCGTATGTGGAGTTCGAGCAACACAACCCTTCGGAAGCCCCGCCGGCCTTTCATTACGAAGTCCAGACGACAGAAATCCTGTCCGCAGTTTTGGCGAAAGCCGTAGCCGATCCCGCCGGCCCACTCTACCTCGGGAGTAACGACGGCTGGGTAGACGCAAAATGGACCACCCGATGAGCTTCACCCCCGACACCTGGCACCCGCTCCCGCGTTACGGCGCAGCGTTGCTGGCCTACGAAACCTCTGCGGAGATCCTCGACGACGAGAGCGCCCGCGTAACCGCGGCCGCCGACCTCATCGAAGAGGCACTGACCACCTTCATGATCGCGCCGAGTGTAGCCCCCGACGAAGCCGCTGAACGTGTGACCTACAGGCCTTACGCTGATGCAAAACCTGGGAAAGCCAACGGACAGATCAGCGCCAATGGCTTTTTCTCGGCCCCGCACGTCATTACGGGCAACAATGCGGCTGACATCGTCAAGGAGGCGAAGGCCCGCGTCGCCGAAGCTCGTAAGCCGAAACGTCCGGCGAGCGTGGAACTGAAGAAAAGCTTTGCGCCTACGGTCTCGAAGATCAATGCCGGCAGCAAGAGCATGAGCAACCCGCGTGTCAGTTTCGAGGAGGCACTTTTTACTGCTTTTGCCTCATTGCATCGCCTCAAACCAGCTGCGTACGACTATACCATCGGTAGCAACGTAGCCCTCGTGCCCGATCTGCCGTTCGAGCAACTCGGTCCGTATATCAGGATCATCGCGAAACTGCGTAGTCTCCCGCCCGAGGCCTGGGTGGGGACCTACAAAGGTAAGAAGTTTGGGCGCCCGCCACTTTACAAAGGCAACTACGCCAAGGCACCGCACTCCGTAGACGTGGGCGTGCTCGGTTTGCTGGCTGCCATAGGCCTCTATGCCCGCGAAGCGAGTGACCTCAATGAGGAGGAAGCCCGGCCCGTGCTCGTGGCTATGGCGGAGCGGCCTATCTACCTACTGGCCAACGGCGGCTCAAGGCAGCAGACCTACTCCCACCACCTGGTGGACCTCGCAATGACCGGGGCGCTACACGCGGCGGCTTCCTCAATCAATCGCGTGGAGCTGATCGGGATGGAGGGTAGTCGCTACTCGAAAGAAAACGAGAACAAGTGGAAGCACTTCGTCGCGGTTTGCAGTCAGTTCCTCACTTTGTTTCAGCCAGCTTACGCCCGCGACTTCTTCGCTTACCGGGCCGTGTACCCAGCGGCGTTCCGCGCCATGTTCCGAACCTACTACCAACTCGTTATGAAGATACCCGAACCCATCGTCACCGCAGCCGAGGCCTATGGGCAGACGCTCAACTACGCCGCTTACCTCGGGGCCAAAGCAGAGGTCGACGACGACAAGCGTCGCAAGCGCCAAGGACCTGCGCTCCGAGAATACAAGAATCGTATCCTCACGCAGCTGGAAAGCAGCATCGGGAGCGCCAAGAATGGGCCCGAGTTGATCGCGCGCCTCTCGACGATCGTCGGGCGGGCCAGTGGATTAGACTTCAAGGACGACGCAAGGCCCTTCATGCACGCGGTCGTTGCCGGTGACACGATCGACATCGATACCGCCAGGCAGCTCGCGATGGCTTTTATGAGGCTGATGTCGCCAAAGCAATCGGATCAATCTAGTACAGACGCCGATTCAGAGATGGACGGCGACGAAGAAGGATCTGAGTCTGCGACCACACCGGACATGGGCTTTTAACATCGGAGGCCTTTTCACTCACAACAACAAGTAACAATCATGAAGATCAAATCCATCCTTGTCACTGCGGTGGCTCCTTTCGACGATCACGCTGCCAACCGCGGCGAGAAACTGCTCGGCAACGCCTCGTCGGTCAAGCGCCGGCCGGACGGCCGAGTGTATGTTAGCGGGCAGATGCAGCGCCACGCGCTCTTTAGTGCGATCGATCGCCTGAATCGCGACGCCGAAGGCGCCGGCGATACGTACGTCGCCAACGGAGACGCGCCCTCAACCGAGATCGATAAGGACATCCGCAGCGACCTCGGGGGCTTCCTCGATACCAACAAAGGCGACTACTCCGGGAGACGCACCGCGCCCGTAAGCGCTACCCCAGCCGTGGCCCTTCACGAGAGCGAGGTGGGGCGTGACTTGCTGGTACGCTTGAAGATGGACCAGGGCAATGCCGATGACGGAAGCAAAAAGCAAGCCTTGGCAACGAACGAGTTCAGCCAGCACGACGAAATGGTGATGAACTTCTCACTCGACGTTGGTGCCGTTGGCGCCGTAAAGGAGTACAGTTACGACAAGGTCGGAGCGAATGGCGAAACGTTCGCGCACGTCGCGACGACCTTTAACCGTCACATCGACGAGACCGAGCACGCGCGGCGGGTGCGGCTGTTCCTCGAGGCCACCGGCTCGATCACGGATTACGCTAATCAGGCACGTAATGCGGTGAGCGGTGAGCCGAGCCGTGTGCTCATTGTGCTCGACCCGAAGCATAGCCGCAAGGCCGTTCGTTACTGGAAGGACACGACCACGGACGCCGAACGCGAAAGCATCCTCGGCGAGCTGCGCGATCGCGGGGCTCAAGTTTTCCTCGGAGATGACAAGGGCACGTATAGTGATACGCCCGTCTACGAGGCTTACAAGCAGGCTATCCAAGCCTTGGAGGCGGGTGAGCTCTACCGACCCTTATAAGTGATGCGAGTCGCCCGCGAACCACTCGCAAAGCCCTCCGGCATCACGCTAGCTGACCACACGCGCCACGTCATCGAGGAGGCGGGGCGCATCATGGAGGCCTACCCTTTCTTGGCGGAGAAATACCGCCGGTTGACCGGCGAGGACTTGGCGGAAGTCTTGGGGATGGCCGCCGCCGACCATGATCTAGGCAAGGCACATCCGAAGTGGCAGCGGGCCTGCCGGGAGGATTACGAGGTGTACCGAGCGTGGCGAGCGTCGCGGGGCATCGATCCGGACGGAGTGCAACGCGAGCGCTACGCTGAATTCGAGGAGGCCGTGAGGCGGGGCATCGTCAAGCGGCCGAGCCAACTGATGAAGTCGGGGCTTCGACATGAACTCGCGAGCCTGACGCGTATGCAGAAAAGGAGCTCAGTGATTTATGCTGCTGTTGCCGCCCACCACAGTAAGCTGGCTGTTCGGCACGAGCGTAGGTGGCGCGAAGATAGCCGGCAGGCAAATGAGGAGGAGGGGCCGTTTTGGGAGCTTTACACCCAGTTCAAGCGTGGCGATGACGCGAATGCGAGAAAGAATCCAAGTCCGGTAGACCTGCCTACGGTTTTGCGGAAGCGGTATCAATTCGACGCTGTCCGCGGGCTACTGCAATTTGCCGACACACGCGCTTCACGAATGGAAAGTCTCGAGCGTGCGGCACTATCTCCACTCGAACGCTGGTTTTTTAAGTGGCCGGATACGTGGCATAAAGATGGGCTTCCGAGCTACAAGCCTGTCCAGCGCCTCGCCCTGAATATGGCAGAGTCGCAGGACCACGTGGCGATTCTGCGAGCGCCAACCGGGAGCGGGAAGACCGCCGCAGCAATGCTCTGGGCAGATCGACAAATCAGCCGCGGGCGTGCCGATCGGCTCGTAGTGGCGATGCCGACGCGCTTCACGGCCAACGCTTTGGCCAATAGCGCCGAAGACCTCGCTGGGGCCAGCGGTCTCTACCACTCGACTGCGTTTTTCGCGCGGTACGGCGACCTTACTGGTGCCGAACAATCGCAGGCACGGGAGACGCACCTGATGGCTCAGCGACTGGCCACGCCGACGACCGTCTGTACGATCGACCACCTGTTGCTCGCCCTTACGGGCGTACGCGAAGCCCACCACGCCACCTTTTTTTTCCTGGCTAATGCGGCCGTCGTCCTGGACGAAGCCGACTTCTACGACGCCTTCGTGCAGGCCAACATGCGTTTCTTGCTGGACGCCTTGCGGACCTTAGAGGTGCCGGTGCTCATCATGAGCGCTACCGTGCCGGAAAGTGCACGCGAATTCTACAGGGTGTCGGCGGAGATCGTGGACGCCGACAAAGCAGAAGCCGCCGAGGAAGCGCCCCCTCGTCGGCGCGTCCGCTACGGAGGCGAGGTAAGCGCTCCAGCTGATCAGCGAGCGGTCCTCGTGAAAATGTTGCGCCGAGGCAATGGGATCGTGTACGCGAATACGGTAGCCCGGGCTATGGCGTACCGTCGATACCTACGCGAGTTACAAGCCGAGATCGATGGCGATAGTGACGTCAAAATCATCTTGTACCATAGTCGCTTTATCGAGCCACACAAACGCGAGAAAGAACTCGAACTCGAACGGCAGTTGGGGCGGGTAGCCTGGAATGCCGGGAAGGTAAATGCCATCGCGGTGCTCACGCAGATTGGCGAGATGAGTATCAATATTTCGGCTTCGCTTATGCTAAGCGAGGTTTGCCCCTGGGACCGGCTTTCGCAGCGGCTGGGTCGCTTAAATAGGTTTCGCGAGCAGGAGAATGCCGAGTGTGTAGTCGTCGCGCCGCTCAAGGACGGCAAGCTGTATCCCGCGCCTTACGGTGAGTACGTACGCAATGAAGGTTGGGCCGAGAGCGAGCCACTTAGTAGGACGCTATCGCTGCTCAAGACTTGGAGCAGCGAGGGCCAATTTGTAACCCCCGTCGAAATGACGGGCTACGTCAACGAGCTGTATCAGGAACTCGAAGCGCTAACGCCAGCGGCCCGTCGCAATGTGAAAGCTTACGAGGAACTCGTCCGTTCGACGATGCTCATCTTGCCCGACGTTAAATCGGATGACGACGCGGGGGAGTCGGATACGTGGAGCGCGCGCCAGATCGGACCACAGGCGACGGTTTTGACGAAAGTCCCCCCGCACCTCGACAACTGGGGCGAGTGGCAATCTTGGAAGCTGCGCTTCGGCCTGGAGGTGCCGGTATACCAAGTCGAGAAGGACCAGCGACGGCTTGCGCCAAAACTCACCCTGGCCTCGGTAGCGATTGGGTGGAAGGACGAACCTGAAAAAGTAGCGTTCTACCACACGCCTCAAGGTGATGAAGACATGGGCATTTTGGCCGGGAGCGGGGACGCAGTCTACAATGCGGAACTCGGATTATACGGCATCTACGACATAGGAACGTCCGCGACTCAACTCTCCGAAGATGCCGGTTGACACCTACGACGCCTCCCACGTCACCTACCTCCTCCTGTGCCACCGCAAGCTCTGGCTCCACCACCACGGCATGCGTATGGAGGACAACTCGGCCGATGTACACGTCGGGAAGATCATCGGCAAGAACGCTTACGACCGGCGGGCGCAGCGCTGGCGCGAGCTGGTGGTCGGTCCAGTGAAGATCGATCACTACGACCCGAAGGCGCGCCTCGTGCGGGAGGTGAAGAAGTCGCCAAAACTGGAGTACGTTCACGTGGCGCAGGTCCAGTACTACCTCTGGCAGATGGAGCGGCACGGCGTAACTGGGGCCAGCGGCGTGATCGAGTACCCGAAACAGCGGAAGACTGTCCCGGTAGTCCTCGACGAGGAGGCCCGTGGAAAGATGATCGGTTGGTTGAGCGAGATAGACAGAATCGTGTCACTGGAAGTGACTCCGCGCGCAATTTTAAAAAGCTACTGTGGCAAATGTGCCTTCTACGATTTCTGTTACTGCTGAAACGGGTTTTGGCGAAAGCTGAACAAACAAACCTCCTATGCCGAGAGCGTACTACCTTTTCAATCCTGGCCGGATGAGTCGTCGGGACAATACGTTGAAGTTTACGGCGGTAGATGCGGATGGCGTGGTCGGCGAAACGCGATTCATTCCGGTGGAAGATGTTTCGGCGCTGTACGTGTTCGGGAGTTTGGATACGAACTCGGCGCTGTATAATTTCCTCGGCCGTAAACACATCCCCGTACACTTCTTCGATTACTACCAACACTACACGGGCAGCTTTAGCCCGCGCGAATATTTGTTGGCGGGCAAGATGGTGGTCGAGCAAACGAAAGCCTATCTCAACAAAAAACGGCGGGTCGCGATTGCGACGGGTTTGATAGAGGGGGCAACCTTCAACATGCTGAAGACCCTTCGCTACTACGGGAATCGAGGAAGGGACGTGAGCGCGGCAGTAGGCGGGATTGAGGACTTACGTCAAAACCTTCCGAAGGTGGGTGCGGTACCGGAATTGATGGGCATTGAGGGGAATTGCAGGCAGCAGTACTACGAAGCGTTCGACGAGATTGTGGACGGGTTTGCGTGGGACGGTCGGAAGAAGAACCCACCCCGCGGGGAGTTGAACGCACTCGTGAGTTTTGGCAACTCGATGTGCTATGCGCTCTGCGTTGACGCTATTTACAATTCGCAACTGAACCCGACGATCAGTTATCTCCACGAGCCGGGGACACGACGGTACTCCCTGGCGCTCGATGTATCGGAGGTGTTCAAACCTATCCTGGTGGATCGTCTGATCTTCCGGCTGTGCAACAAAAAAGAGATCCGCGAAGATCACTTCGACATCGTGGACGGGGCATCGTTCCTGTCGGATACCGGTCGAAAGGTGTTTCTGCGGGCCTGGGAGGAGCGCCTCGACCAGACGATCGAGCACCGCAAGCTCGGGCGGAGGGTGAGTTATCGGCGACTGATTTTGCTGGAGTGCTACAAGATCGCGAAGCACGTGCTGGGGATGGAGCCGGCGTACGAGCCCTTCAAGATTTGGTGGTGAGGGGCTGGTGAGAGTCCCGGGGGCGGACGATCTTGCGGGGTATGTACGTGATCGCGGTATACGATGTCCAGGCGGACCGGACGCAGAAGATGCTCAAGATTTGTCGACGTTACCTGAACTGGATTCAGAACTCCGTGCTCGAGGGGGAGATGACGGAGCTGCAGCTAATTGAGATGACGGAGGCTGCGCTAAAGGTGATGGATGTGCGGACGGACTCGCTGATCCTGTTCAAGAATCGGGACGCGAAGTGGCTCGACAAGGAGGTGGTGGGCGTCGAGAAAGGGTCAACGGACCAGTTTCTGTAGTCGTCGATCGACGGCGTGACGCTGTGCGGAAGATGTTGATTGACGTGAGGGAAATAGACAACAGCCTGTCGGACAGTCGCTTAAGTGAGTCGTCGCTGATGGGAGTAAATTGCGGTATTGGGGGTTGAGGAGTTTTGCAGGGTAATTTGATGGAGGATTGGTGTGGGGCTGTTTGGTTGTGAAGGACTTACGTATTTTTGCTGGCGCTGTCTTAATCGCTTCTGGCTGGAATTGAAACTCTGGCAACCGCACAGAGCCCGCCGTGCCATCTTCAGGTCTTAATCGCTTCTGGCTGGAATTGAAACGAGCGTGACCTCGGCGACAGTGGATGCTCAGTACAGGTCTTAATCGCTTCTGGCTGGAATTGAAACACATCTACGCCCGGACTTCGGAGCGCAAGAACGAAGGTCTTAATCGCTTCTGGCTGGAATTGAAACACGGTCGGACCGTTCGCGACCTAATGACCGACACGCGGTCTTAATCGCTTCTGGCTGGAATTGAAACGTGGAGACCCTCGCGTACTACGACACCCTCGAGGCGGTCTTAATCGCTTCTGGCTGGAATTGAAACCCGCAAACATACGTCACCAAGACCCCAGCGCTGCCAGTCTTAATCGCTTCTGGCTGGAATTGAAACGGTTCGGCCACGCGGCCCTGGCGGAACATGGCGATCGTCTTAATCGCTTCTGGCTGGAATTGAAACGCGCGGAGGCCTCGCTGGAGGCGCTGACGCTCGCCGTCTTAATCGCTTCTGGCTGGAATTGAAACGCGAGGAGGAGCCGTTCGCGCGCCTGGCCTACGGCTGGTCTTAATCGCTTCTGGCTGGAATTGAAACTCGATATCGACAAACTGTTGATCCGCTACTCAAACGGTCTTAATCGCTTCTGGCTGGAATTGAAACTCGACCTCAAGGACGGGCGCTACCGCTACCGCCTCTCGTCTTAATCGCTTCTGGCTGGAATTGAAACCTCTACGCGGGTGCCGTTGGGTACTACATCCGCGTGTCTTAATCGCTTCTGGCTGGAATTGAAACCCCATCGACCAAGCGATAATGCAGTTAGTTTCCTGCGTCTTAATCGCTTCTGGCGGGAATTGAAACTGTTGTCGGTTTTGCGGGAGCACAATGTGTACGCAGGTCTTAATCGCTTCTGGCTGGAATTGAAACTCCGTCCCCGTCTGGCACCACGTCGCGAGCGTACGGTCTTAATCGCTTCTGGCTGGAATTGAAACCGAACGTGATGCCCTCAAAGGAACGTACCTCGGTGGTCTTAATCGCTTCTGGCTGGAATTGAAACGCGTTTTCGCCGGAGGCCCAGCTGCTCCAGATGAGGGTCTTAATCGCTTCTGGCTGGAATTGAAACTATTCATGGTGGTGCCGAGGTTGTAGGCCTCGCGCTGTCTTAATCGCTTCTGGCTGGAATTGAAACTCGACCTCAAGGACGGGCGCTACCGCTACCGCCTCTCGTCTTAATCGCTTCTGGCTGGAATTGAAACCTCGCTGGAGCGCTACTACACGGCCCTCGGGACCGAGTCTTAATCGCTTCTGGCTGGAATTGAAACGGCGCTACGCCCCGGGGCCGGAGCCGGTGGAGACCCGTCTTAATCGCTTCTGGCTGGAATTGAAACCCGGCGTCCACGCCCTGCGCGGCGGGGAGGCGGTCCCGTCTTAATCGCTTCTGGCTGGAATTGAAACCAAGCCTTCAGGGCCGCATCTGCACAAGCGCAGGCGTCTTAATCGCTTCTGGCTGGAATTGAAACCCCTTCTTGGATACTGCGACTACGCGGGTCGGGCGGTCTTAATCGCTTCTGGCTGGAATTGAAACGGGATAGCGTTTGTCCGAGCAAGTGCCCGGCGCCATGTCTTAATCGCTTCTGGCTGGAATTGAAACTATCTCGGAGGCGGTGAAGGGCAGGGTCGGCGACCAGTCTTAATCGCTTCTGGCTGGAATTGAAACTCTTCGCGTCGTAGTCGTCTCCTGGCCGCCTCACGTGTCTTAATCGCTTCTGGCTGGAATTGAAACCGTACTTGTCGCAGGCTTCGCGCCATTGGTGGGGGGGTCTTAATCGCTTCTGGCTGGAATTGAAACTTGATGCACTGCCAGTACCACTTCTCGGCGTCGCGCGTCTTAATCGCTTCTGGCTGGAATTGAAACCGCCTTATCGGCTGCGCTACGTGGCTGAGGGATGAGGTCTTAATCGCTTCTGGCTGGAATTGAAACTCGCTTGAGGTCCTTCTCGATCGCGGCCGCCATGTCGTCTTAATCGCTTCTGGCTGGAATTGAAACGGGCTTCTAGCATCTCGGCCCAGGTTGGGTAAGTGCCGTCTTAATCGCTTCTGGCTGGAATTGAAACATGCGGTCGATGCCTTGGAGAGCGTAGACGGTGCTGGTCTTAATCGCTTCTGGCTGGAATTGAAACCGCGAATGCCATCGGGGAGATCATTACCTGGAACTAGTCTTAATCGCTTCTGGCTGGAATTGAAACCAAGCTCAGGCTCAATGGCTCGCCTAGTTACCGTCGGTCTTAATCGCTTCTGGCTGGAATTGAAACTTGGTCGGTATTTTGAGTAATCCGGATCTCCGTTGCGCCTTAATCGCTTCTGGCTGGAATTGAAACTGGGTCGCGCCGCAGGACTTGCGTGACGGGTACGCCAGTCTTAATCGCTTCTGGCTGGAATTGAAACATGGTCTCGGACGATACGCCATGGATGTCGGGCCTCGTCTTAATCGCTTCTGGCTGGAATTGAAACTCGCCGCTAAAACTCCGACCCCATGGCATTCCAAAAGTCTTAATCGCTTCTGGCTGGAATTGAAACTCGCCCTCCGTGTTCATTGCTATTGCTGGGCGTACGGTCTTAATCGCTTCTGGCTGGAATTGAAACCCTCAAAACTTACCTCGATGTACAAGCTCGTCGATTGGTCTTAATCGCTTCTGGCTGGAATTGAAACTGACGTACTCGGCCTTGAGCGGTTGGCTTACCCCGAGTCTTAATCGCTTCTGGCTGGAATTGAAACTAGCCAGAGCAACCAGGGCAACCCCGGCAGCGATTGGTCTTAATCGCTTCTGGCTGGAATTGAAACGGGCGAATACCCGCGCGACGGCCGATTCGATACGGGGTCTTAATCGCTTCTGGCTGGAATTGAAACCTATCGGGTTCAACTCCTACGCTCATCGCTACAAAGTCTTAATCGCTTCTGGCTGGAATTGAAACGGTAGTCGAGCGACGTTTCGAGCTTGTAGGTGATACGGTCTTAATCGCTTCTGGCTGGAATTGAAACTGGTTGAGCACAACCTTTGTCGCCAAGTGCAGCGAGGTCTTAATCGCTTCTGGCTGGAATTGAAACTCGCGATCAAGAAGGGCCACGTCTTCACGGTAGAGCGTCTTAATCGCTTCTGGCTGGAATTGAAACCGACCTCCTCACGTTCACGCTCGGCGGCAATCAGAGTCTTAATCGCTTCTGGCTGGAATTGAAACGAGGTGTAGAGGTGGAGCCGACCGCCGTCGCCCTCGGTCTTAATCGCTTCTGGCTGGAATTGAAACATAAGACGAACGACCGAGTCCGTGGGTCGAAACTGAGTCTTAATCGCTTCTGGCTGGAATTGAAACTGGCGCCACTCGGGGATCGGCCACGGGAGGAGTTCGGTCTTAATCGCTTCTGGCTGGAATTGAAACTTGACCCGCACGGAGTAGCTAGCCGATCGCGCGATGTCTTAATCGCTTCTGGCTGGAATTGAAACTAGATCCGCTCTACGAGCCCGCTACGCGACGCTGTGGGTCTTAATCGCTTCTGGCTGGAATTGAAACCTCCTCGAGGGTCAACCGCTCGTCGCTGATGCGCTTGTCTTAATCGCTTCTGGCTGGAATTGAAACACGGCGGGCAGTCCCTCGCGTGGCAGGGCGAGGACGGTCTTAATCGCTTCTGGCTGGAATTGAAACCGGTGAGGCTCATTGCGCTTCCTGCGCGCGTCTGAGGTCTTAATCGCTTCTGGCTGGAATTGAAACCTCGATTGCTTCACCTAAAACGAAGCCGGATTATCCGTCTTAATCGCTTCTGGCTGGAATTGAAACTTGTAATACGGTCCCGCTGCCGTGCCTGTATTCGTGTCTTAATCGCTTCTGGCTGGAATTGAAACTTGAACGTGAAGCTGTCGGCAAGAACGCCGGCCAGAGTCTTAATCGCTTCTGGCTGGAATTGAAACTCGCCAGCAATGAACTCGCGCGCCAATCCGGTGCCAGTCTTAATCGCTTCTGGCTGGAATTGAAACAGGCTTAGTGGCGATTCACGCCAGCAAAAAGTACGAGTCTTAATCGCTTCTGGCTGGAATTGAAACTAGACGCTCACGTAATCTTCGCCCCGCAATGCGACCGTCTTAATCGCTTCTGGCTGGAATTGAAACTCGACCGAGGCCTACGTAGAGGTACCGGCCTCGGCCTGTCTTAATCGCTTCTGGCTGGAATTGAAACTCGACCGAGGCCTACGTAGAGGTACCGGCCTCGGCCTGTCTTAATCGCTTCTGGCTGGAATTGAAACTGACCTCACCGCAGGCCTCCGGCGACGGCATCGAAAGTCTTAATCGCTTCTGGCTGGAATTGAAACAAGAATAGACAGCGCATCGCCGACGCCGTAGACCGCGTCTTAATCGCTTCTGGCTGGAATTGAAACAGGGTGAAGGACCGCCTGGACCGCATCACGTCCTACGTCTTAATCGCTTCTGGCTGGAATTGAAACTTTTTTCGGCCCAGGTTTTCGCGGTAGCTTCTCAGCGTCTTAATCGCTTCTGGCTGGAATTGAAACAAGGCAACAGACGCCGTCTATGTAGGCGACCCCAGGTCGTCTTAATCGCTTCTGGCTGGAATTGAAACCGACCTCGACGCCGGCCGCGACGCCTACGCCATCCTGTCTTAATCGCTTCTGGCTGGAATTGAAACGAAGCTCGTGAAGGCGAATGGCGCTTAGAGACTGAGCAGTCTTAATCGCTTCTGGCTGGAATTGAAACCTGCAACAGTCCTCCAAGCCGGTACCTACGTAATCGGTCTTAATCGCTTCTGGCTGGAATTGAAACCTCGCAGATGGGCTACCTCACCGCCCGCCTCCTCACGTCTTAATCGCTTCTGGCTGGAATTGAAACCTTTCGACGAATAGCCGGATCTCACTAGGCCCGTACGTCTTAATCGCTTCTGGCTGGAATTGAAACAGGTGGCAAATGTAGTCTTCGGGCCCTTGCTCAATCGTCTTAATCGCTTCTGGCTGGAATTGAAACAAGACTTCCACCCACCAGAGGAGTTCCTCCTCCGCCCGTCTTAATCGCTTCTGGCTGGAATTGAAACGGGATGACGATCTCGGGGCCGCCCGGCTCAACCCGGTCTTAATCGCTTCTGGCTGGAATTGAAACCCAGTTTTAGGTTTCTTCTTGAGCTTCGTCACCTCGTCTTAATCGCTTCTGGCTGGAATTGAAACTGAGGTGCTGGGCAGGACCGAGGACGTAGTACGTACGTCTTAATCGCTTCTGGCTGGAATTGAAACTAAGGTTGACTTCAATCTCCAAGTGGCAGAGGACGAAGTCTTAATCGCTTCTGGCTGGAATTGAAACTGATCCAGGCCGAACACCATCTCCTGCACCTCCTGGTCTTAATCGCTTCTGGCTGGAATTGAAACTCTGTAATGCGGGGCGCCTACGCTACGTTCAATAAAGTCTTAATCGCTTCTGGCTGGAATTGAAACGGCGTCTACAGTGGTCGAGATTTCGGAGACGGTCTTGTCTTAATCGCTTCTGGCTGGAATTGAAACTCCAGCCAGAAGGCCCCCAGGCTCAGCGTCGCCGGGTCTTAATCGCTTCTGGCTGGAATTGAAACTCGTCGTCGACGTGCCACAGCGCCTGGTAGAGGCTCGTCTTAATCGCTTCTGGCTGGAATTGAAACCTCGCCTTCGACGTAACCGTGGCGCTCGGCCCAGAGTCTTAATCGCTTCTGGCTGGAATTGAAACTCCACCACTTGCCTTCGTGGTCGAATCCCGTGACGGTCTTAATCGCTTCTGGCTGGAATTGAAACAGGTCGTCAGGATCGTTCACGTAGCCGCCCTCCCAAGTCTTAATCGCTTCTGGCTGGAATTGAAACGCGGTACCGACGACGCCACAGGTCATTACGTTGAAGGTCTTAATCGCTTCTGGCTGGAATTGAAACAACGCGACCCCGTGGGGCCAGCAATCGGCGATGCTCGTCTTAATCGCTTCTGGCTGGAATTGAAACTGGATTCGAGGCGCGCGCTTTGCGCTTGTTCAATCGGTCTTAATCGCTTCTGGCTGGAATTGAAACGGAGGAGAGGGTCTGGATAAGGATGTTTTGACGTTCGTCTTAATCGCTTCTGGCTGGAATTGAAACGCGAGCTCGGTCGAGAATGCGAATAGGGCAGCGGCGGTCTTAATCGCTTCTGGCTGGAATTGAAACTTTACTTCCGACTCGACAAGCCCGACCGAGTCTCGGGTCTTAATCGCTTCTGGCTGGAATTGAAACTGGTAGAGCACGTAGCGGTTCGGATCAGTCGGGTCCGTCTTAATCGCTTCTGGCTGGAATTGAAACCCTTGACCAGTGTGATACCAGGTAAAACCGCTGCGAGTCTTAATCGCTTCTGGCTGGAATTGAAACATGACGTAGGCGTCCGGGAAATGCGCCAACACCTTCGTCTTAATCGCTTCTGGCTGGAATTGAAACTGGGTCGACGCCGGGATCATCACGGCCTGTCCGGGGGTCTTAATCGCTTCTGGCTGGAATTGAAACTACATGACTATATGGGGCATGTGTTAGGCACGGCAGTCTTAATCGCTTCTGGCTGGAATTGAAACACTTCTCGGCCCTCAGCGCTCGAGTCGATGCTCTTAGTCTTAATCGCTTCTGGCTGGAATTGAAACCATCTTATGCGTAGCATCTAATGCGCCATACATAGAGTCTTAATCGCTTCTGGCTGGAATTGAAACGTGCTCACCGCCTGGCGGTCCGTCCCCGCCTTGCACGTCTTAATCGCTTCTGGCTGGAATTGAAACTTGGCTTCGATGCTTTTCGCGATTGCGACCACGTCTCGTCTTAATCGCTTCTGGCTGGAATTGAAACATTTTTCGGCAACCCAGTACCTCATGTTCGACGCCTGCGTCAACCAGGGTCCCGACTGGACGATCAAGGCCCTCCATCGCCGCGCCGAGGTCGAGCAGGACGGCAAGCTCGGCCCGTTGACCGCCAAGGCCACCACGCAACTGCACCCCATCACCATGCTCGCCATTCGCGAGGAGCGCTACCGGTACATAGCGGGCTTTCGCCAAAACGCGAAGTACCTGCGGGGTTGGCTCAATCGTCTGGATGACTGTGCGAGCGTCACGTACGTTGGGTTCGGGCCTACGACTCGCGGAGGTGCCACCACCAATGATGGTCAGGAAGTAATGTACGATCGGACGCCTAGTTGCTGGCAGCCGGAAGTGGTGATTTGATAGGCTACCACCGAGAATGGGTGCCGACCGCGCATCCCAGCGGGCCGGGTCCGTCGGCTGCTGTCGTACGCTTGGCCAGATAAAGCGAGCCGGACGTGGACTGAAAGTGCAAGCAAAAACCACCGCGCCAGCGGACCTCGCCCCCAGCAATTCACCCTTCCCACCCCGAAACCTCCACATTCCCGGTTACAACCCTTAACCCCCCCCTTACCCCACGAGTCCCACCACGACGTACCCCGCCACCGCGAGCCCGCCCGCGATCATCGTGTACGGCAACTGCGTCCGGACGTGGTCGACGTGGTCGGTCGCCGCGGCCATACTCGCCAGTATAGTCGTGTCCGAAATCGGACTCGAGTGGTCGCCGAAGACGCCGCCGCCCAGGACCGCCGCCAGGCCAATCGCCGGGTCTAAGCCCATCGCCGCGGCCACCGGCAGCGCGATCGGGACCATGATCCCGAAGGTGCCCCAGCTCGTACCCGTGCTAAAGGCGATGAACCCGCTCACGATGAACAGTAGCGCCGGCGCCGTCCAGCCCGCCAGCGCCCCACTCGCCACGTCGGCTACGTACTGGCCCGTGCCCAGGTCCTTGCACAGCGCCGAGATCGCGAAGGCGAACATCATCAGCAGCGCGAGCGGCAGCATCGCCGACAGGCCCTTCAGTGACAGGTCCGCCATCTCCCGCACGCCCATCAGGCGCTGCGATTTGTACAGCACGAAGCACACGATCAACGCCCCCGTCACCGCGGCGAGTACGCTCGTCGAGCCACTCCCCTGCCCGATGGCCGACCCGAGGATTTCGAGAAAAGTGCCGGCAGGTTTTGCCGAAAGGCCACTGGCCCAACCCGTGACGGCCAAGAACACCGGCATCAGCACCACCATCGTCCCGATCGGCAGCAGCATATTGATCGCACGCGCGGGGATGCCTGGTTTGACCTCGGTTTCGGTGAGCTCCGTGGCCACCATCGCGACGCCGCCCTCGCTCAGGAGCTCCCCCGTGGTTTGGACGCGGCGCTCGGCCCCGCGCATGCTCCCGAAGTCGAGCCCGGCCACGATAACGATCGGCACGAGGAGCAGGGCCACGATCGGGTAGAAGGCGTAGGCCATCGACTCGACGAACATCCCCAGTGGATTGGCCACTGCCTGCGTACCGAGCAAGCTCATCACGAAGGCCCCCCAGGCGTTGAGCGGCAACAGAATACAGACCGGCGCCGAACTCGAGTCCGCGATGTAGGCGAGCTTCTCGCGCGAGAGCCGCATCCGGTCGAAGATCGGGCGGAAGAGCGTCCCGACCGTGAGCACGGAGATACTCGACTCCACGAAGACGATAATGCCCGTGACCCAGGCCATCAGCTGCACCTGCTTGGTGGCCCCGGCCGCGCTCCGCCGCTCGAGCCGGCGCTGGACTGCGTCGATGAAGCCTGCCACCCCGCCGGAGCGCTGCATGAGCAGGATGAGCGCGCCGACCATGCAGGAGAAGAGGATCGTCCGCGTATTGCCGTTGTCCTCAAATACGGCCACGAAGCGTTGGAGGGTCGAGAGGAATACGTCGAGCGCGGAGGTCCCGAGCACGAGCTGCCCGGCGACGATCCCGGCGACGAGCGAGATGTAGACCTGGCGCGTCGTGATCGCGAGCACGACGGCCAACAGCGGCGGCGCGAGAGAGAGAAGTCCGAAATCAGGTGCTGCCGCGGGTGCCATACCGGTGCAGATTACGACGGATTCGCGGATTGGGGCGCGGGGCGCACGAGTGGAGACCGGGAGCCTTTCGGCAAAACGTACTGTGCGCTGCGTGGTCGACGGCGCTTACGCGAGGCGGGCAGCTGGTCTCCGCGTGGTTACCGGCAACGCTTGCGCGCGTGTGGCGGCGCTCGGGGGGTCGGCGATCGGCTGGCTGAGTGGCCAGGTGAACCGGAAGCTCGTGCCCTGCCCCTCCGTACTCTCGGCCCAGATCTCGCCCCCGGCTGCGATCACGATCCGGCGACAGGTGGCCAGGCCGATGCCAGTCCCCTCGTAAATGCCGCGTTCGTGGAGGCGGGTAAAGAGCCCGAAGACATCCTTGAGGCGCGTGGCGGGGATGCCAATGCCGTTGTCGCTTACGCTAAAACACGCTACGCCGTCACTGATCTCGCAGGCGACGTGGCACGTGGGCGCGACCTCGGGGCGCCTGAACTTGATCCCGTTCGAGATCAAGTTCTGGAACAGCTGCAGGATCTGCGTCGGCTGCCCGCTCACCGTCGGGAGATCATCGCCGAAGGTGAGACGGCCGTTCTCCCGCGCGAACAGGTCGTTAAGGTTGCGCTGGATCGAGCGCAGCGTCTCGGCGGTGTCGACGGCCACGGGGGCGGAGGGCTCGGGGCTCTCGGAGTAGCGCAGGAGGTCGTCCACCATCTGGTTCATGCGCGCGGCGCCGTCGGTGACGAAGTCGAGGTACTCGCTCACCTCGGCGGCGACCCCGAGGCGCTCGAGGCGGCGGCCGATGAGCTGGACGAAGGAGTTGATGTTGCGCAGGGGCTGGCGCAGGTCACTGCTGGCGGCCTGCGCGATCTGGGACTGTTCGGCGAAGGCGAGCTTGAGTTCGCCGACCTGCTCGGCGTTGCGGGCGGCAGTCTCGTGGAGCCTCGCGGAGGTATTCGTGAGGACCTGGTGCTGCTCGGCGAGCTGACTAGTGGTCTGTTTTAGCGAAAGCTCATTGCGCGAGAACTCATCCTCGAGCTCGGCCATCCGCGACCAGTAGGCGCGGTTGGAGCGAATATTTAGGAAGCTCGCCGCCGCGAACGCCATCACGGTGACGGCGAGAGCGGACTGCGTGAGCCACAGGACCGGCGCCACGTGGCCATCGTGGAGGTAGATGGTCACGACGCCGACCGCGATATGCACCGCGCCAATGACCCGGAGTACGGTGGGGTCGTGGTACATCAGGAGCCAGACCACGAGCGAGACCATGAGGAACGAGAGTTGAACCTCGCCGACGCCGTGGCCGAAGGTCATCGCGAGGCACTGCGCCGAGACTACCGAGAGTAGGATGGGCTTGAGGTCGAGCCGCGGGAATTTGGAGTGGCGGTTGAGGAGCTCGATCGCGGCGTATACGCCCGTGAAGACGATCCCTACTCGCAGGAAGGCGGGGGACCCGTAGCACCAGCCCACGACCGCCATCAGGAGGGCGCACGCGACGGCGAGGCCACAGATGGCCGTGATGATCTCGCTCGACCAGGCGTTGGAACGGGAATGGGGTTCGGGCATGACGGGAGCGTTAGTCGCTGGCGGTTTGCGGGAACTGCAGTCGAAAAACCGTGCCGGGCCCTACGTCGGGCGCGAGCACCTCGATGCGGATGCCGTTGGCGCTGGCCAGCTTGCGGGCGAGCGCGAGGCCGATGCCGGCGCCGTCGAAGTCGTCGATGAGGTTGAGGCGCTGGAACAGGAGAAAGACCTTGTCGTGAAACGCCGCGTCGATCCCGATGCCGTGGTCGCGGACGTAGAGGCAGTCCTCGGGCCGCATCGGGCACGGCCCGATCTCGACGCGGGGGATCTCGCCGGGGCGGGTGAACTTGAGGGCGTTGTCGACGATGTGGCGGAGGATCTCCTGGGTGGGGCGCTTGCTGCAGAAGGCCGAGGTGAGCGGGGCGACGACCTCGACGGTGCCGCCCGTGCTGGCGATCCGCTGGCGGAGGTCGAGTTTGACGAGGAGCACGAGTCGGTTGAGGTCGATCCGCTCGGCGGGGGCGTCGTCGCGGTTGGCACGGCTGTAGGCCAGGAGGCCGTCGAGGAGCTGCGTCATCCCCGTCGAGGAGCTGAGGACGAAGTCGAAGTACTCGTCGAGGCTCGCGTCGTCGAGGTGGCTCACCTTGCGGCGGATGAGCTGGATGAAGCCCGAGATTGAGCGCAGCGGCTCTTTGAGGTCGTGGCTGGCGGCGTAAACGAATTGTTCGAGCTGCTCCCTGCTGGCCCGCAATTGTCGCTGGACGCGTTCGCCCTTGCCGAGTTCGTCGGTGAGGGCATCGTTGGCGGCGCGTAAGTCCTCGGACTGGCGTCCGAGTCGACGGAGGTCGAGGTGGAGCTGCGCGCTGCGCGCGCCGATGGCGTCGACGTAGTGGCGGGACTTGAGCCGGAACCTGCGGTTGATCCGCAGGAGGTCGTCGCTGATCCAGTAGCAGGCCACCATGTCGAGGATCGTGAAGAAGGTCGTCTCGTGAGGGGCGTCCACATTGGCGTCCGCCATAAGGCCATCGAGATACCCGGTGCTCGCGAGGTAGGCCAACGCGACGGCCAGCACGCACAAACACACCCGGATAGACGTCGCGTTGAAGCACGCGAGGGCCGTGAGGATAATGATTGCGTAAAGGAGGTGGACGTTGGAGTCGGCGCCGTAGTGGATGGTGCCGGCGGTGATACCGAAGAAGGCTGTCGATATTGCTACGGCGCGGCCGACCTGGTAGCGGTCGAAGTACAGCAGCGCCCAAGCCGTGAGATAGCCCGCGGCCATGCCGATGGGCAGGGCGATCGCGGCCCGGTCGAAGACCAACACGTACGCGGAGTACAGGATGCTACACAGCAGACCAGATTGGTTCATCGCCCAGGTGCTGGCACGCGTGCGGCCTTCTTCAGCCTCGACGTAGTGCGCTTGTCGCTGCTGGTGGAGCAGTAGGTCCATATCTGGTTCCGATGGGATTACGCGGGGACGTGCGACCATGGCTGTACCGGATACAGCGGATTTTATGCCAATTTCCGAAAGAACAGTCACCGCTGAAGCGCGGCCCCACAACAACCCTCACCCCCGTACCTCCGTTATTGGAGCGATATGTTTCACACGCCCAGCAACAAGATTCCCGTCATGGTGACGCTCGATCTGCCGGCCGACTGGCCGCAGGCCCTCGCCGAAGCAATCCCCGCGCAGCGGCAGCTCGTCAACCGCCTCCTCGCCGAGGGGGCGATCCAGAGCTACAGCGTCTCTGCCGACCGGACCAAAGTGTGGCTCGTCCTCGTGGTAGAAGATACACTTTCTGCGGTAGACGAGGTGATGCGGGAGTTTCCCGTGATCGCGTTCGCGGAGTACAGTTGGCAGCCGCTCCTGTTCACCAACGATTCGTCGTCGGTCATGCACTATAGCCTCAACTGAGGCCCGTCACCTGTGTTGAGTTTGACGTTGCACCTATTCACACTTTGTCTAAACTGCCCTTCCGTACCGTCGCTTTGCTCGGCGCCCTCCTGGCGACAGGCGGCTCGTCGCTCCTCGCGCAGGACTCCACGTTCTTAGCCTGCGCCGGCTCCCTCGTCACCCTCTCGGGGCCCGTCGGGTACGACCACGTATGGACTCCATCGGCGGGCCTCTCGGGCGTCAACAAGCGGACCGCGCGATTCGTGGCGCGCGATGACATCACGTACTCCGTCAAATACCGTAGCGTCGTGGGCGGGAACCTCGTTAAAAACGGAGACTTCGAGCTCGGCAACGTGGGATTTACGTCCTCATACGAGCACGTACCCGGCGGGACCTTCGCGCGCGGTACGTACGCCATCCTGTCCGACCCCCAGCGCTTCAATCCGGGTTTCGCGGATTGCGTCGATTCAGCTGTGCCCGGGGGAAAGATGCTAGTCGCCGACGGGAGCGAAGTGCCCGGCACCAAGGTTTGGTGCCAGATCATCCCCGTGGAGTCTGGACGACTTTACGCCTTCCGGATCTACCTAACGTCTTTGGTGGCGATGAATCCGCCGCGGCTCGTGTTCACGATCAATGGCCAGCGCCTCGGTCCGGCGCAGGCGCTGACGCGGGTCTGCGACTGGCAAGAGTTCTACTCGACGTGGGTGGCCACCAACGTCCCCTCGGCCGAGATCTGCGTGGTGAACGACAACACCGTCCTCGAGGGCAACGACTTCGCCCTGGACCGCATCTCCTTCGTCCCGATCTCCGATACCCTGACCCGTAGCTACAGCGTCACCGTCGCGCCGACCGCTCGTACGGACCTCGAGGTCTCCCTCTGCGCGCAGCAACGCTACCGCGACAATGGGCTGGACCTCGGCCCCGGGGAGCGTGGGGCGGTGGTGCTGAAGACGCGCCAGGGCTGCGACTCGACCGTGACCGTGCAAACGGTACTGCGGGAGCCGATCTTCGTCAACGCACGCGCCGATACCCTTTGCCCGGGGGAGGTACTCACGTTTCAGGGCGTCAATATCACGCGCGACACCACCATCTGCCGTTTCAGCGCCTCGCAGTTCGGTTGCGACAGCACCTACTGCCTGACGGTCAAGTTCTTCGACGAGACCGCGCTCCAGATCGCCCTCCGGCGGCCGAGTTGCGTGGGCGACGCCGACGCGCGGCTCGACCTCAATATCGTGGCCGGGCGCGCTCCCTTCACGATCGCCTGGGAGGACGGCAGCGCCGACCCCATCCGCACCGGCTTGCCGCAGGGCTCGTACGGGGTCACTGTCACGGACCGCCTCGGCTGTCGAGCGAGCCGCACGGTGGTGGTCCGCGACCCGCCGGCGATTGCGATCGCGGGTCTCGCCACCGAGGACGCGCGCTGTTTCGCGCAAGCGAACGGAACCGCCGTCGCCGTGCCGAACGGCGGCACGGGTGCTCTCGTGCTGACCGCTAGGGATTCAACGGCCCGCCAGTTCTACCTCCGGCAGCTCCCGGCCGGAACGTACACCCTTCGTGCTACCGACTCGCTAGGTTGTTTTGCCGAAAGGCCTTTCAGTATAGACTCCCCACCGCCGGTCGTGCTGGAGTTGAGCGGGGATACCGTAGTCCGCCTCGGGCAACCAGCGTCACTCCGCCTCAACGTCTCGGGCGACAGCGTCTTCGCCCGTTGGGATTTCGACCTCCGATCCATCGATTCGCTCGTGAGCAACGACGCTGTGGCCTTCGTGCCGCTTAGGACGGGTCTCGTGCGCGTGGTCGGATCGGACCGCAACGGCTGCAGCGAGGTGGTGAGCATCTTGGTCCGCGTCAAGACCGGTACTCGGCCCTACTTCCCGACGGCCTTCTCGCCGAACGGCGACGGCGTCAACGACGGCTTCGGGCCGGCTCCCGATCCGTCGGTCGCGCGCGTGGAGTCTTTTCAGGTATACGATCGCTGGGGGGGGATGGTCTGCAGCCGGAGCGGATGCCCGGCCGGAGTCTTCGACGCGGACTGCTCGTGGGATGGGCTCGATGCCGCCGGCGGTACCAGAGTCGCCCCGGGGGTTTACGTCTACGTCGCGCGCCTCTTGCTTATCGACGGGCGGCTTATTGAGCAATCGGGCGACCTAACCTTAGTCCGTTGAGACCTTAGTGCGGACCACGCTGATTACGGACCTTACCTTGTCCGACATGCCGTCTTGCCGCCCGCGCACTCGTGTCCTACGTCCGCGCCTCCGGCGGTGGGCCGCGGTGCTGGCCTGGGTGACGATGGCGCAAACGGCACCGGCGCAGGTCGCCCGCACAGCCCTCACGCTGGTGGATGCCTGTCTCGGGGATACGGTCACGCTCTCCGGATCGGCGTACTACGTCAACTTCGACTGGAAGCCAGATCAGTTCGGGCGCCGCGACGGGCGCAAGTTCTCGTACGTCGCCGACCGCGATCGCGATATTATCCTGAGCAGCGAGCCGCCGCTCGGTCCGAATCTAATTTCGAACAACAATTTCAGCGATGGCCTCGTGGGCTACACGACCGACTACACGCTAGTGACGCCGTCGACGGGGCAGCCTGGAGAGCTGGCCGTGCTGGCCGACCTCCGTGACTTCGACGCGGCGTGGCGCGACTGCCCAGACGTGACCCGCGACGGCGGTCCGGACAAGATGGTGGTGCTGCGGGGCGACGGCGATCCCGCGAGTGCGATCACACGCAACCGCGTCACGTTCGAGCGCGACAGCTTCTACGTCATCACTTTCCTCGCCACCTCGACCGGGGTCGGAGACACGCCCGCGGGTGGGGAGCTCGGCGTGCGCGTAGACGGCGTCACGCTCGCCGCCACCCTGCGGCTCCCGAGCTTCAACTGCTCCTGGCGCCAGTTCTACACCACCTTCCAGGCGCCGCGCGCGGGCGAGTACACCGTAGAGATCGTCGACAAGTCCCGGCGGCCTGGGTTCGGCTACGCGATCGACGGCACGCTCACCGCGAAGGTCGAACCGACGCGCATCGACACTTTCCGCATCCGTGTCGTCGACTCGGATACGACCTTCGCGTCGACGCAGGACATGTGCCCGGGCGAGGCCTTCGTCGGACAGCATTTCACGGCCCGCAGCGACAGCACGGTCTGTACACGGATCCGGCGCGAGGGCCGCTGCGATAGCGTGTTTTGCGAAAGCGTAACCTTCCTGCCGGAGCCCGAGGTAACCGAGGCGACACTCGCGCCGCGCTGTAGTGGCAGTCGGGATGGGAGCATCACGATCCGGGTTGACGGTCCCGGCGAGGAGTACAGCACTCGCTGGGCGGACGATCCCGCGGCCGGATCCACGAGGGTCGGGCTCGCGGCGGGAACGTATGCCGCGACTCTCACGTCACCGGAAGGCTGCACGGTCGAGATCTCCGTTACGCTGGTCGATCCGCCCCGACTCACGTGGTCGGAGGTAGGTTTCGCTGCCGACGACTGCCCCGACACCGGACCTCGGAGCCTGGCGCTCGCGACGCTCGGAGGGACCGGCGAGGTAATTTACGGCTTTCGCCAAAACGAGCTAGCTGTAGAACGCGAGGGGCTACGGGCAGGTAGCGAGGTCGTGATTTCGGCTAAGGATTCGGCGGGCTGCCAGATCGACACCACGCTGGCCGTGCCGACGCCGACCAACTTACCCCCTTTGGTGATCGTGGTGCGCGAGGATTCGACGGGCTCGCGGCTCGTCGACTGGACGGGAGGTCCGCCAGCCTTCGGCGTAAGTACCTGGAGACTAGGAGGCGAGATCGTGGGTTCGGGCCGGATGCTTTCGCTAAAACCCGAAAGCAGTGGCGTGCTACAACTCACCGGCGAAGCTGCTTCAGGGTGTGTGTGGACTGCGGAGGCTGCGCTCGCGGCCCCGCCGCAGCGAGATGACTACTTCCCGAATGCCTTCTCGCCGAACGACGACGACATCAACGACGCCTTTTGGGTCGTACAGCGCGCCGACGTGGTCGCGGTGGAGCGCCTCGAGATCTACGATCGCTGGGGCGGGCTGGTATTTCGGCGGACCGGCTGCGTACTTGATGTCAACGCCTCCGCCACTGGTGCCGAGTGTGCCTGGCGCGGCCGCGCCGAAGGCACAGACGCGCGTTCGGATACGGGCGTATACGTCTACAGCGCGCGAGTGCGCCTGAGCGACAACACCGTGGTCACTACGTCGGGCGAGGTCCACCTCCTGCGCTGATCCCGAACCTCGTGGTTTGTCTCAAACCTCGACCATCGCCTCCATCTCCTCCTGCGCGCCGAAGATGCTGGCGATGTACTGGCGGTTGAGGCGGGCGATGTTGTCGACTGAGATATTCTTCGGACACTCCGCCTCACAGGCGGTCACGTTGGAGCAGCGGCCGAAGCCCTCCGCGTCCATCTGGGCCACCATGGCCTGCACGCGACGCTTGGCTTCGACCTGGCCCTGCGGCAGGAGCGCGAGGTGAGACACCTTGGCGCCTGTGAAGAGCATCGCCGAGCCGTTGGGGCACGCTGCGACACATGCGCCACAGGCAATACAGCTCGCCGCGTCGAAAGCCGCCGAGGCGTCGTGCTTGTTGACCGGGATATCGTTGGCGTCGGGCGCGGCTCCGGTGTTGACCGAGATGTAGCCCCCGGCCTGGATGATGCGGTCGAAGGCATTCCGGTCTACGACCAGATCACGGATCACCGGGAACGCCACCGAGCGCCAGGGCTCGACGTAGACCGTCTCGCCGTCCTTGAAGTGCCGCATGTGCAGCTGACACGTCGTCGTACCCTGTTGCGGACCGTGGGGCCGACCATTGATCACGAGGCTGCACGTGCCGCAGATACCCTCGCGGCAGTCGTGCTCGAAGGCTACCGGTGTCTTGCGCTCGTGGATCAGCTGCTCGTTCAATACGTCGAGCATCTCGAGGAAGCTCATGTGCTCGTTGACGCCCTTGACGGTGTGGCTCTCGAACTCGCCCTTCGTTTTCGGGCCCTTCTGGCGCCAGACCTTGAGATTGAGTGTGATGTTGCCGTGGCTCTGTTGTGCCGTCGTGGTGACGGGAGCGGCGGCGGTGGTAGAGGTGTTGGCGTCGGTGACGATGGTGGACATGTGGATATGGTATGGTTGTGTAGAGGTGGCCTTGTGGCGGTCGTGAAAACTACCGGTTTTCACGACACGACAGCACCCACTTACTTGTAGCTCCTAGTCTTCAGCTCGACATTCTCGAACGTGAGCTCCTCCTTGTTCAGAGTCCACTCTACGCGCTCGCCATCGGTCATCTCCCAGGCCGCCACGTAGGCGTACTCCTCGTCGCGGCGCAGGGCCTCCCCCTCGGGGGTCTGGTGCTCCTCGCGGAAGTGACCGCCGCAGCTTTCCTCGCGGTCGAGGGCGTCGGCGCACATCAACTCGCCGAGCTCGAGGAAGTCGGCTACGCGCAGGGCCTTCTCCAATTCGGGGTTGTACTCCTCGTTGGTGCCCGGCACGAAGACATCCTTGTAAAACTCCTCGCGGAGCTCGCGGATCATGCGCTTGGCCTTCACGAGGCCGTCGCCGTTGCGCGACATCCCGCAGTAGTCCCACATGATCTTCCCGAGGCGGCGGTGGAAGCTCTCCGTCGATTGGTTGCCCTGCACGCTCAGCAGGCGCTGAATGCGCGCGGCCACAGCCCGCTCCGCCTCTTCGAACTCGGGCGTGTCGATCGGGACGTGCGCCGTGCGGATCTCCTTCGAGAGGAAGGTCGCGATCGTGTACGGCAGGACGAAGTAGCCGTCGGCCAGGCCTTGCATCAGGGCCGAGGCCCCGAGGCGATTGGCGCCATGATCCGAGAAGTTGGCCTCCCCGATGGCGAACAGCCCGGGGATCGTGGTCTGGAGGTTGTAGTCGACCCAAAGTCCGCCCATGGTGTAGTGGACGGCTGGGTAGATGCGCATCGGCTGCTTGTACGGATTCTCGCCGGTGATCTTCTCGTACATCTCGAAGAGGTTGCCGTAGCGGGCCTCGACGGTACTCTGCCCGAGGCGCTCGATGGCGTCGGCGAAGTCGAGGTAGACGGCCAGGCCAGTCTCCCCTACCCCACGACCCTCGTCGCAGACGTACTTCGCGGCACGGCTGGCGACGTCACGTGGGACGAGGTTGCCGAAAGCTGGATAGATGCGCTCGAGGTAGTAGTCGCGCTCGGACTCAGCGAGATCGTTCGGGTGCTTCTTGGTGTCGGCGATGTTCTTCGGGACCCACACGCGACCGTCGTTGCGCAAGGACTCGGACATCAGGGTGAGCTTCGACTGGTAGTCGCCCGAGACCGGGATACAGGTTGGGTGGATCTGCGTGAAACAAGGGTTCGCCATGTAGGCACCGCGCTTGTGCGCGCGCCAGGCGGCCGAGGAATTGGAGTTCATGGCATTCGTGCTCAGGTAGAACACGTTGCCGTAGCCGCCGGTGCCGAGCACGACGCAGTGAGCCGAGTGGCGCTCGAGTTCGCCGGTGACGAGGTTGCGGGCGATGATCCCACGGGCCACGCCGTCGACCTTGACGACATCCACCATCTCGTGGCGGTTGTAGAGCTTCACATGACCATTGGCCACCTGGCGGCTCAGTGCCTGGTAGGCGCCAATGAGGAGCTGCTGGCCGGTCTGGCCGCGGGCGTAGAACGTCCGGCTCACCTGCACCCCGCCGAAGGAGCGGTTGTCGAGCAAGCCACCGTATTCGCGGGCGAAGGGCACGCCCTGGGCCACGCATTGGTCGATGATCGCGGTCGAGACCTCGGCGAGGCGGTGGACGTTGGACTCGCGGCTGCGGTAGTCGCCACCCTTGATCGTGTCGTAGAAGAGGCGGTAGACGGAGTCGCCGTCGTTTTGATAGTTCTTGGCGGCGTTGATACCACCCTGCGCGGCGATCGAGTGCGCGCGGCGCGGCGAGTCGTGAAACGTGAACACCTTGACGTTGTAGCCCTGCTCTGCGAGCGTGGCCGCGGCCGCACCTCCGGCCAAACCCGTACCTACGATGATGACGTCAATGCGGCGCTTGTTGTTGGGCGCTACCAGCGGACCGGTACCCTTGAAGGTGGTCCACTTGTCGGTGAGGGGCCCGGCGGGCGCGTGGGCATCTAGTCGCATATCGGTGTAGGGTTATACTAGTAATGACAAACGGCGGGCGCGCTAGTTGAGCACGAAGTACATGTAGACCGGGATGGCCGCAAAGGCTAGTGGCACTACAATCGCATACACCATGCCGACGGCCTTAAGCAGCGGCGTGTACTTGCGGTGGTTGAGTCCCAGCGTCTGGAAGGCGCTCCAGAAGCCGTGCATCAGGTGGAACGCCAACACCACCATCGAGATGACGTAGATGAGTACGATCCACCACTGGCTAAAGCTCTGCGAAACTTTGTAGTAGAGGTTTTTCACCCCCGCCGCGCCGCCTCCCCCGTACACGACGGTGTCGATGGAGTCGGTAAACTTCATCGAGTACCAGAAGTCCCCCATGTGGATCCCGAGGAAGACCAGGATGATGGTCCCGAGCAGGGCCGCGCTCGAGCTCGCACGCGCCGGCGCGTGCTTCGAAGCCGAGCTAATGGCATTCACGGCGTAGCGGCCCTCCCCGCCGGCACTCACCTGACGGTTGCGGTACCAGAGCGCAAGACCCTGGATGGCGTGCAGCAAAAAGCCCGCGTACAGACCGTAGCTCAGTCCACCGATTAAGGAGTTGCTCGTCATGAAATACGCGTACTCGTTGAAGCTCTGGCCCTCGTCGAGCGTCAAGAGCTGAAGGTTGCCCACGAGGTGCACCACGAGGAAAGAGATCAGGAACAAGCCCGTGAAGCTCATCACGACCTTCTGCCCGATGCTAGAGGTAAGAAAACGTATCAGCCAATCCATAATCCCGTCGCGTCTTTAGACCCCACAAAGGTAGTGTCCGAACCGGCTGCGGCCCAGGGGTTGCAGCGTGGTAACGGCGCGCGTCACGGAGCGGAGGCCTATTTATACTTAATCAAAGGACCGGCAGCGGTTGGCGGACGATGGGCCGCTTGCGCCAATGGACGGTTGACTCGTACAACAGCCGCGCCGCAAGCTCCCCGCCGGAGCCCCCCCCCCGCCGCAGGCTACACAAACCCATCCTCGCCCCCGCCCGTTCCCGTTACCGCCTTTCGGCAAAACCTGCCGCGCCGCCGCCTAAGCCCATTCGCATGTCTTTCAAAGATTTCACCAAGCTATTCCCGAAAGCCGACTTCCCCCTGCACTTCGGCGAAGACACCTACCGCACCTACGAATCCGCCGGCAAGCTCATCCCCGACGAGGCCCTCGCCGAGTTCATCGCGCCCTTGGAGCCCGAGCTCGACGAATTTACCGAGGTGCTCGCGTGCGCTAAGTTCTCCCGTAAGGAGTACACCGCCGTCGTGTACTGGAAAGCAGGACTGCTGCACAACCACTACCGCCTCGTGACCTTCGACAAGCGTGGGGAGCCGGTCGAGAATCGCGTCATCGCCGGAAGCTACATCGACGGCGAGGGCGTGAGCCAGTCCGCCGCCACCATCACCGAAGATCACGTCGTTTACGTGGTGAGCGCGCGCGAGGACACCATCGAGGACCTCGGCGCTGCCGACAAATCCTCGGCCCTCCGACTCGGGATCGACGACGGTGGCATCATCCGGGAACTCGGAGCGCCGGAGTAGCGAATCTGCCGACCCGCAGACACACGCACAGCCCCGCCAGGATGATCCCGCCGAGAGGCATCGCGCCGTAGGCCTGCGCCACGTAGCTCAGGTGTCGTCCGATGAAGAGTTCGCTGGAGAAGGTCATCAGGCCCCAGCCCAGGAAGTACGCCCAACGCAGGCTCGTCCGGTGAGCCTCGTCGGGTACGATAGGAGTCTCGGTACCGGGCACCCGGTAGAGATACGGGTAGATCGCCATTAACGCCGGGAGCCAGAAAATACCGTAGGCCTTCCAGACCAGCGGCGAGAGCACGGCGCAGAGCCCGAAGGCCAGGCCAATCTCCAACAGCCCTCCCTCCGTCACCGGGCGGCGCAAGGGCCGGCGGAAGAGCCACAGCACGCCGGCAGCAACCAACGCCACGACGATGTACATAAACCGCTTCACGGCGTCCCGCGAGAGCGAGGCCACGTTGATGAAGTAGTCCGGCCCGAGCGGGTGGTCCAGCCGCGAGACCTCGGTGTCCGAGAATAGTCGCGTGAGCGTGGCCAGCAGCGACTGGTTGCGGAAGATGAAATCGATCGGGCGCACGAAGGCTTGGTGACCCCAGATCTCGTAGTAGCCCGCTGCCTCAGTGACCCCGAAGGCCGCGAAAGGCACCACGGCGAAGAGCACACAAAAGAGAATCGTGTACGCATTTACACGCCACTGTAAGCGTGCGACAAAGAAGGCGAGGATAAAGACTGGGTACACCTTGACCGAGATCGCCAGCGCCAGGCACATCCCCGCCCAGGCCTCGCGGCGCTGGTGCCACAACCACACCGCCGCCACGCAGAGCAGCAGCAGGTAGGCGTTCTTCTGCAGCAGCGCCATCGTCTCCAGAAACATGCGTACGATGAAGAGCGTCGGCAGCAGCAGCGCGGGCGTCCACGGCGGGAGGTCGCGGCGGTAAAGCATCCGGCCGATGAGTCGTACGGTGGCCCACAGCGCGACCAACATTCCGGCCAGCCAGACGAAGCGGGTGAGCGGCTCGCTTACGCGCGCAGCCAGGGCCAGCGGTACGCAGACAATCGAAAAGAAAGGAGGCCAGGTGTTGACGGCCGGGTGACGATACACGTCTCCACCCTCGAGCACGTAACCTCCCGTGTCGACGTAGCCCTTGAAGTCACCCCAGCGACCCGTGTCGCGGACGAGTTCGAAGACTAGGACTGCGATCAGGAATCCGAACAGTACCTGCGGCCAGTAGCGCAGCCACGCCTTGTACCTCATGCGCGCTCGATGACGGTAGCCATCCCCTGACCGACGCCGACGCACATCGTGATAAGGGCGTAGCGCCCGCCCGAGCGCTGAAGTTGGCGCGCGGCGGCCAGCAGCAGGCGCGCGCCCGTCATCCCGAGGGGGTGCCCGATCGCGATGGCACCGCCGTTGGGATTGAGGCGCGGGTCGTCGTCGGCCATCCCAAGTTCGCGGGTCACAGCGAGGCTCTGCGCGGCGAAGGCCTCGTTGAGCTCGATGACATCCATTTGGGCGAGCGTGAGGCCGGCGCGTTGGAGGGCGAGTTGCGAGGCCGGTACAGGACCGATGCCCATGATCCGTGGCTCGACGCCAGCCACGGCGCTGGCCACGATGCGGGCTATGGGCTGAAGGTGATGGGTTTTGGCGAAAGCCTCTGCCGTAATGAGCAGGGCCGCCGCGCCGTCGTTGAGGCCAGAGGCATTGCCGGCGGTGACGGAGCCCGTTTTCGCGAAAGCCGGACGCAAGCGGGCGAGGACCTCGACGGTGGTGTCGGGCCGCAAGAATTCATCCTGGTCGACGACGACGGCGGGACCTGTGCGCTGCGGGATTTCGACGGGGACGATCTCCTCGGCCAAGATGCCATCCGCTTGCGCACGCGCGGCCTTGGCCTGGCTCCAGGCGGCAAATTTGTCTTGATCCGCGCGCGAGATCTGGCGTTCGTCGGCGAGGTGCTCGGCGGTCTGGCCCATGGCGTGCGTACCGTAGAGCGCCTCCATCTTCGGATTGACGAAGCGCCACCCGAAGCTCGAGTCGAACGTTTCACTGTCGTTGCCGAAGGGTTTGGCGGACTTCGACATCACCCAAGGGCCGCGCGTCATGTGCTCGACGCCGCCGGCCACGAAGCACTCGCCCTCCCCGACCCCGATGGCGCGCGCGGCGTGGACGGCCGCGCTCAGGCCACTGGCGCAGAGGCGGTTGACGGTCTCGCCCGGTACGCTCCACGGGAGGCCCGCCAGTAAGCTCGCCATCCGCGCCACGTTGCGGTTGTCCTCGCCGGCCTGGTTGGCGCAACCGAGAATCACGTCGTTGACGAGGGCCGGATCGAGGTCCGGGTGGCGCGCCAGCAGCGCGCGGATCGGGAGGGCGGCCAGATCGTCGGTGCGGACGGGCGCGAGGCTTCCGCGAAAACTGCCGACGGGCGTGCGGAGGCCGTCGATGAGGAAAGCGGCGTGGGGCATGGCGCGAAGATGGGGTTGCATCTTCGCCCCCATGCTCACACCCGCCGAAATCACCGCCCGCATGCTCGAGCGTGACGCCTTCAGCGCCTGGCTCGGGGTCGAAGTGCTGACGGTGGGTTTTGGCGAAAGCCGCATCCGCTTCACGGTCCGCGAGGAGATGCTCAACGGCCACGGCACCGCCCACGGTGGTATCGCGCACTCGGTGGCGGACTCGGGCTTCGCGTTTGCGTGCAACAGCCACGGCGTCAAGGCCGTCGCCGCCGAGACGACGATGTCCTACCTGCGGCCCCTGTATGCGGGCGATGTCGTCGAGTGTCACACGCGCGAGCAGCACCGCGGCCGTAAGCTCGGCAGGTACGAGGCGACCTTAACGCGCGGCACTGAGGCGGTGGCGCTTTTCAAGGCGACGTGCTATTTCTTGGCGGAGGAGTGGGGGTGAGACGCAATTTGGTTGGTTGGTTTGCCCGCACATCGTCACCTCGAGCCCACCTTATCACCGACACACGAAACAACCAAACAACCAATCAACCAACCAACCCAACAACGTCCTCCCCATGCGCTTCCCCTCCCGCCCCGCCACCTTCATGCGCGACCTGCAGCGCCACAACGACCGCGACTGGTTTGCGGACCACAAGTCGCGCTAGACGGACGCCAAGGACGAGGTGGAGGCTTTCGCCAAAACCCTCTACGACGCCCTCGCCGAGACCGATGAGCTGGAGCCGAAGCGCTCGCACACGATGCGCATCTACCGCGACACCCGCTTCTCGAAGGACAAGACGCCCTACAAGCGCCACTGGGGCGGCGGGATGGACCGCCTCGGCCGGGAGCGCCGTGGGGGCTACTACTGGCACGTGGAGCCTGGCGGAATCAAAAACTTCGCCGATATGCTTGTGGAGGGCGAGTGCTTCGTCGGTGGGGGCTTCTGGTCGCCGGAGAAGGACGACCTCGCGCGCATCCGCGAGGAGTTGGCCGTCGACCACGACGCCTTCCGGAAGCTACTGGCCGCCGAGCCGATCGCCTCGGTGTTCGGCGCGGAGCTCTATCCCTCCGACGTGCTCAAGTCCGCGCCGAAGGGCTACGACAAGGCGCACCCGGCCATCGACCTACTGCGCCACAAGAACTTCGTCCTCATCCGCACCTTCAGCAAGCAGGAGGTGGCCGACGAGAATTTCAGTGGAGAAGTCCTCAGGACCTTCGTGGCGATGCGGCCTTTCCTGGATTACATGTCGCACGTACTCAGCACGGATGCGAATGGGGAATCCGTGCTTTAGCCACTTACCTATTAAGAGGTCATGACAACGAGCACGCCCCTCCCGATCGCGAATTCTACATTGCGTTCACGCGGACCTGTGCTCCGGCGAACTATTGTTGGGCCGTGTTGGATATGTAGGTACACACCTGCCGAATGCCCCCACTACCGCTCCCCAGCTTGCCACACGACGGACGTTACGCCATCGGTCGGGTAGCCGCCTGCCGACCGTGGCGGGCGGCGGTGGTCATCCCGGCGCGCAATGAGGTCGACCGGATCATCTCTTGTCTCGAGTCGGTCCGCTGTCAGTGGTCGCTCGCGGGTCGGAGCCTCGTCGGCGAGTTCGTCACAGTGGTGGTCGTAAACGGCACCACGGACGCCACGTGCGGCGAAATAATGCGCTGGCACGCCGCCCACCCCACGCTACCGCTGATCCTGGTCGACGTCGACTTTCCGGACGCGGAAGCACACGTGGGCTCGGCGCGCAGCCTCGGCATGGACATCGCGGCGGGACTGCTGGAGCAGAACGGCTGCGGTAAGCGGATGCTACTGAGCACCGACGCCGACACTCGCCTCGCGCCCGACGCCATTGCCGAGGCTTACGCCTGGCTCCAGCGCGGGGCGGACGCCGTGGGGGCCCGCATCCTCGCCGGCGAACCTGATCCCTCGCGCATCGGCGCGGTCATCAACGCCTACCGCGCACTACACTCTACCCTCCGTCACCACTACTACCGCGGGCACCTCGACCTGCAACCCTCGCACGGCGACTTCGGCGGCGCGGGTTTTGGCGTAAGCCTACCCGCGTACCGCGCCGTCGGCGGACTCCCGATCCTCGCGTACGACGAGGACCAATTCATGCGCAGGCGACTCCTCGACGCAGGCCTACAGGTAGCCTACCCACGCTCGTTCGTCGTGTATACCAGTACCCGCATGGACGGTCGCGCGGAGTGGGGCATGGCCAAGCAGCTAGCCGCCTGGGAGAGCGATTACGCCATGCAGAAATGGCCCGTCGTGCCCTGCGTCAATGGCCTCGTCTGGAAGTATGCCCTCAAGGCGTCCCTGCGGGACGGTCGCCCGCCGATCAACTACTTCGACCCGAGCGGGACGCTGGCCGGGATCTGGGGGAAGGTCGACGAAGATCAAGCCTTCGAGGCGCGCTGGCGTGCGATCTGGAGCCACGCCGACACCATAGCCCTGCGCGAGGCCCGCTTCCCACGGCGCCCACTACCGGAGGCCTACGAATCCTTGAAAGCCGCTTTTGAGGAGGGGCAGCTACTGGCGGTCAAGCCCGCACCAGCTACCCAGACCCGGGTCATGAATACGCGGCGTCGTGTCGGGATTGCTGCCTAGTCCAGAACCCAGAAGCACTGACGTAATGGCTGGCCCACATACAGCCCTGTTGCTATAAACACACATGCTAGCGAACCGCCCTCTGAAACACGTCAATCCTATACTGCTCCGCCCGGTAGGCCGACACCTGCCTAAGCGGCGCACTCTCCCCGCGGCTCACCGCCAGGTAAGCCTCGTGCACCTCCTCCCCCGTGAGCGGATAGTCCGTCTCCACTGGTGTATAATGCACCAGGATCAGGGTGCCTCCAGCCTCTAGGAGCTGGTCTAAAATCAGTTTCTGCGCAAGCCGAAACGCAGGCGCCGCCCAGTAGTACGCCACCTCCGAGAGGACCACGAGGTCAAAGGTCCCCGGCGGCACCTCCTCCGGGAAATTCATCTTCACGAACGCTCCGGTGGGCAGGTCCGCATTGCGGTCGCGGGCGGCGGCCAGGGCGCGGTCGTTGATCTCGGTGGCGAAGAGACCATCGCAGCGCCCGAGCAACAGGCGACTCAGCACCCCGACCGAGCAGCCGATCTCCAGACAGCGGCGGTACCTTTCCTGCGGGAGGGAGGCGATGGTCCGGACGTACTTCTCGCGCTCGTACTCCCGCGTCTCGAAGCCCCACGGATCATCGGTGGTCGAGTAGATCTGGTCGAAGTAAGCCTCGTCGAGGCTCTCGGTCGGGCGCTGAATCTCGTCGCTCATGACAAGAGGAAGTATTCGAAGTCACGCTCGGTGGACGCCGCGAGCGAGGCCGGGATCACGAAGCCGTCTGGATCGTCGAACACCTGGCCGAGCTGGGACTGGTGCGCCTGGAGGGCGTGGCGTTTGGCCTCGCGGTGGGCACGGACGTCGACCTTGACGAGGTCTACCGTGCTGGGGTCTGGGAAGTCTGCCGCGCTACCCTGGTGGCCCAGCCAGACGCAGTATTCCATCAGCGTCGGCCGCTCGGACGGGTCGAGGAGTTGGAGGGCGGCCAGCGCCCAGTCCGTAATCGCGCGGTGGTCGCCGTGGGGGTCGAGGCGCCAGGGCGTAAGCAAGCTCGCGTAGGAGCCGCCGCGGATCGTCTTCGCGATCTGCGAGATGCACTGCGTGCGCTCGGCGGCGGGGAGGCGCGAGAGCTGAGTGTCTGGCTTTCGCCAAAACTCGATCTGTGGGTAGCGGCTCCCTAGCCTACGGACGGCCTCGCGGATCTCGCCCTCGCGCACGTCGCGGCGCTCATCGGCGGTGTGCCCGCTGGCCTGCGGGTGTGACCCAACGCCGTCGGTGACGAGGATGATGTCGATGGCAACGTTGCGGTCGAGGAGCCTGCGGTAGAGCCCGCCGAACCCCAGCACCTCGTCGTCGGCGTGGGGCACGAGGGCCAACACCTTGCCGACCACGGCGCTGGCTTTGAGGAGACGGGCGGTTTTGGCGAAAGCCGCCCAGGCCCCGGCGTGCGGCATATCATTCATACAATGGCTGGCTGGCCGCTGGCCTCGCGCGCCGGCAATCGCGCGCGCTCGGCGGCGTGCCGACCTACGGCGGCCAGGGCGTTGTCGGGGGCGGGTTGGCGGAGGTACATCTTCAGGTCTGCGTAGATACGCTGAATAGATTTCGGCTCGAGGAAGCCCCGCGCCCCGACCGCCATCTCGGCCGTGTCCAGGATCTCGCTGCAGACCCGCAGGATCGCCGTGCGCGTCATGTTGGCGTAGTGGATCACATCCTCGTCGGCGTGCCACACCGGTAGCGCGTACTGTGGCGCGAGTTGGAGCCAGTTGAGCCCCGTCTGGTGGGCCAGTTCCATGTCAGCGATCCGGTGGCACTGGTACGGGTCGTGCTCGCGGTGCATGGACTTGAGTAGGGCCGTGGCCTGGTCGTAGAGTGCCCGTGCGCCACCGAGCTGCACGGCCGCAAAGCGGATCGCGCCGCCGCTGAAGTGTGGCTGCAGGTGGTAGTCGTCCGGGGCGCCGAGGAGGTCCTCTTCCTCGAGGAGGACGCCCTCGAAGTCGACCGCGAAGCTGGCCGAGGCCTCCATCCCGAGTGGACTCCAGAAGGTGTCGTCGACGCGGCTCGGCGCCACGCGCTCCATCGGGACGACGAGCATCTGCCAGCCGACCACCCTGCCGTCGCGCCAGAGGTGGCCGGTGATGATCGGGCGCTCCACGTCGGTGGCGCCGGAGCAGAAGGTCTTCGCGCCCTTGAGTTCGTAGCGGCCCTCGCCGAGGTCGTAGACGTTGATGCCGTTGCCGGCCTCCGTATTCCAGACACCAAACATCTTGCCCGCCGCGGCATCGGCGTGGTAGCGCGCGAGTTGCGTGGGCGTCGCGAAGCGGGCCACGAGCTCCAGCGCGTTTACATGCCCCTCGAAGATGCGCCCGAGCGGCAAACTCCCGCGGCCGACATCGTAAAGAAGTTGCAGCTGCCGCCCGAAGCCCTCCCGCGCGCCCGCCTCACTGTCGTGGCCGTGGCAAGCGAACGCGAGGCTGTGCGAACGCGAGAACCAGCCCTCCTGGCGCAGCAGGTCGATGCCCGCACTCACGCCCCGCGGGTCGTAGGCGTCGGGGTCGTAGTTGTCAAGCGCGCCGAGTAGGGCGTCGCTGAGCTCACCCTCGTTGGCCACCTGGTGGATGTCCGAGGCAGGGGTGTGTTGATCCATAGCAATCTGGGGGCGGGTGGGTCCGTCCCGTAGATTTGAAGTCCCGGCGGTATTGGATTGTTCGGCGCGACCGAGATAGCGTTAGGGTTGGGTTAAAGTGAACCGCTGGCTGCGCGAAGGTCGTCGCCGAAGGTTTCCTTCGCGATTATGTCCAGCGCTACCCTACGGCAGTCGACCGCTCTTCTCGTGGCGGTACTCGCCATCGGCTTGCTGCCGTCCTGCGCGGCGCGCTACAGCATCCATGAGGTCAGGGCAAGCGGTTTCGAGGTCCAGCGTGATGCCTACGTCTCGGAGGACAGCACGCTCGTGGTGTCGTATGATTTCTGGGGCGTAGACGGCGTCCCGTACATTTCGTTTTACAACGCTTCACGAGACACCCTCGAGCTCGACCTGCGGACCTCGACGGTAGACGGCGGCTGGAGTCGGCAGTCCCTCGGGCGGGTGCTCGGCGGCGGGACGAGCGGCTACTCCGATCTGGTTTATAATTACCCGGGGATGCGGTTTTCGCCTGGGGGCAATTCCCTTTATCTGCTGCCTGGCCAGTGGCACAGCTTCTACGGGATGGCGCAGCACCCGGGGGCGCCCTACGGTGGGCGCCGGCGCACGGGCCGCAGTGTGTACGACTACGAGGTCTACTCCGGCAGTGAGCGCCTTACTTACACGCACGTCTTCACCGACCGCCTCCAGGAGCGGATGAGTCGGCGGGTGTTCAAGCGCTACGGTGACGCCACGGCGGCGGGGAATGTGTACTACTGCGACCGGGGTCCACAGCGGGGGCTGCTGGCGATGGAGATACTGACGGCGGTGCTGAACGTGGCGATCTTTCTGTGAGCTTAGAGGGTCAGCGCATGGACCACATCAGCTCAGGCAGACACGAGCATCGCAAACTGCGGTGACGTCGTTATGGTTAGGGCCTACTCGTCCAGTAACCTCACACCCCCAAATCCGCCATCACGCGCGTCACCTTGGCGTCGAGCTTGTCCATCGCGGCGGCGAAGGTGTCGCCGTCGTGGTCGGTGTCCTTGACCTGGCAGTAGAACTTGATCTTCGGCTCCGTGCCGCTCGGACGCGCGCTCACGATGGTGCCATCGGCGGTGAAGAACTGGAGAACATTCGAGCTCGGCAGGCCAATTTTGGTCTTCTCGCCGCTCGCGAGGTCGTGGCTCGTGTCGGACTTGTAGTCCTTGATCGTGACCACCTCGCTACCGCCGAGCGCGTGCGGTGGGTTTTGGCGAAAGCCCGCCATCATCGCCTGAATCTCCTCGGCGCCGGACTTGCCCTGCTTCGTGAGGGATACGAGCTTCTCCTTGTAGAAGCCGTACTCCTTATAGAGTGCCTTTAGTGCATCCCACAGCGAGGACCCCTGCGACTTGTGGTAGGCCGCCATCTCGGCGATCATCGCACAGCTGATCACCGCGTCCTTGTCCCGCGCGTGCTCGCCGACGAGGTAGCCGTAGCTCTCCTCCCCGCCGACGAGGAAGCGGCCCTTGCCCTCCCGCTCGGTCATCACCTCGCCGATGAATTTGAAGCCCGTCAGGGTCTTGATGCACTCGACGCCAAAATCCTCGGCGATGCGATCAATAAGGTAGCTCGTCACGACGGTCTTTACGACGTAATCGTCCGGGCGGATGTCGCCTTTGCGCTTGTGCGCACTCAGCACGTAGTGCACCAGCAGACAGGCGGTCTGGTTGCCGTTGAGCAGCCGCATCTCGCCGGCGTCGTCGCGCACGGCGATGCCCACGCGGTCGGCGTCGGGGTCGGTGGCCATCACGAGGTCGGCGCCGACCTCGCGGGCCTTGGCGAGCGCCATCGAGAGGGCCTCGGCCTCCTCAGGGTTCGGGTAGACGACGGTCGGGAAGTCGCCGTCGGGAATCATTTGCTCAGGGACAGTCACCACGTTGGTGAAGCCGAAACGCTTAAGTACCGGCGGCACGCTCACCATGCCCGTGCCGTGGATCGGCGAGAAGACGATCGGCATATCGGCCTCCCGCTCGATGGCGTCGGGGCTTAAGGAGAGCTTCACGAGCGCGTCGTAGAAGGCCTCGTCCATGTCCTCGCCGATGGTATGCACGAGTTCCGGCTTTCGCGAAAACTTGATGTCGCCGACCGAGCTCACCTCGCGGACGTGTTCGAGCACCGCCTCGTCGGCCGGGGCCACGAGCTGTCCGCCGTCGGTGCCGTAGGCCTTATAGCCGTTGTACTCGCGGGGGTTGTGCGAGGCCGTAAGCATGACGCCGCCCTGGGCGTTGAGGCGCCTTACGGCAAAACTCAACTCCGGCGTCGGGCGCATCCCCTCGAAGAAGTGGACCGTGATGCCATTGGCACTGAAGACATCGGCCACGAGATTGGCGAAGGTGTCGGAGTTGTTGCGGCAGTCGTGCGCGATGACGACGGCGGGGGCCTTCGCCTGCGGCGAACGCTGAGACGTCCCGGAAGGCGTACCCTGCTCGTTCAAGTAATTGGCAAACCCTTGCGTGGCCGCCCCGAGGGTGTAGCGATTGACGCGATTCGGGCCGACGCCCATGACGCCGCGCATGCCGCCGGTACCGAACTCGAGGTCCTGGTAGAAGGCGTTCGTGACGGCGGTGTCGTCGCCGGCGTCGAGGAGGGCTCGGATCTCGGCCTTTGTCTCAGCGTCGTAGTCGCCTTGGAGCCAGGTGTCGAGGTTGCGTTGGGTGGTCGGGTCGAAGGGCATGCGGGCGAAAGTAAACTTCGAAGGACACAAAGCGTACGAAGAAGACACGAGGGGCACAGAGGGCGTGACGGCGGCTGGCGGACGATGGACGACGCTACGCGCCCAGCGGACCTCTGCGTCCTCCGCGATCCAATACTCGTTCGAGCAGTCACCTTCGATCTCGTGACGTTTAGCTTTTCAGCAAAACCTATCATGACCTACCAGATCGCCATTTCCGACATCGAAACCGTCTCCGAAGACCCGGGCTTCTGGACCGAGGCCCGCCTGCGCGCCCTCCTCGACGCCTACGATGTCGAGAACGTGGAGGAGCTGCCGGCGAGTGAGCTCCGCGAGTATCTGGCCCTGGTGACGAGTGACCTGGCCCCAGCGGAAGCGGCCGTGGTCGCCTTGCGGCAAACGTTCACCGAGGAGGAGCTAAACGAGCACCAGATCGAGCAGATCGCCCACGACATGTTGCTCGACAAGGTGGTGGAGGAGTACCCGGACATCAGCCTGCACGAGCGCCTGTGGCACGTCAATCAACTACTGTACCGCGCCTACAACGGGAAGTTCCCGAATACGAAGGCGAGCGTCATCCTGTGTAGCATCACGCCGGCGGAGGCCGGGGGCAAAGTTTTCGCGAAAGCCGACGTACTGCGGCTCATGTCGCCGGGACTGCGCGGGCACGCCATCCTCCCGCGGCTCTACGAGGAGCGCATGGCCGGCAAGGCCGACTTCCCGGAGGCGGAGTCGATCCTGTGGCGGTCGGAGGCGTTGGGTGACGGGCAATATCGATTGATGACTTCGGAGTACTGGCTAAGCGGCGAGGACTTCGGCACGCGTGAGTTCGCGGCTGAGTTGACCTGAGGATTAAGCTGGCGCATAGTGGATTCAGGGACTCGCCCTACAGCGTTCGCTGGATCCCGAGCATCAAGCTCGTGGAGTAGAGGCGCGTTTGGAGAAGGCCTTCGATGAGCGGCAGGAGTTGGTGCCGGAAGGTAGGTTCGGCGACGATGGCCCAACCGGGGGCCATCCCGTACGAGACGCTGAGGCCGGTGCGGAGCCCGAGGCTGTAGCCGTGGAAGAGCCCGTCGAGCTCCCTCGAGTAGCGGCTGTTGTCGCTGGCGCGCAGCCGTTGGACCTGCCCGACGAGGATAGCCGGTTCGGCGCCCCCCCGCAGCGAGAGGCGAACGCTGTGCCCGTCGCCGAGGAGCTGGTAGGCGTACTCGATGGGCGCGGCTACGTACGTAAAGCGGTGTCCGATGAGCGGGGAGGCGTCGGGTTCGCCACTCGGTAGCGTCGGGTCGAACGCCGTCCCGTTCCACTGGCTGCCCCACTTGAGGGGCGCCTCGGAGAAGTTGTACCCGAGGGTGCCGTAGGTGAGGCCCCCGGAGAGGCGCGAGCGCTTGCCGACGGCCTGGCTGTGCCGCAGGCCGACCTCCCCGAGGACGGCGCGGCGGTCGGTGTCGTCGAAGGCCCCCGCGAGGTAACTGTGGTTGCCCTGCGCGGAGAGGGTCCGGTACGCGATTGAGGGCCCGGCGAAGAAGGTGAGCTCCGGGCGCTGCGCGAGCGCGGAGGTGACCCCTAGCCACAGGCCGAGGAGGACCAGTAAGACAGGGGGGGCCAAACGTCGGTCCGGTGTGTTCTGGGGCATGCGAAGCGCCTGGCTGAGGTGACACGAACATAGGCCGGAATAGCCACATACACCGGGGTTCCGGCTCCATCCCTACAGCGCCCGCGCCATCCACCGATCGCAGCCCGTGTGCCCGGTCCCGCCCAGCGGCGCGTCGAGGTCCTCGAAGCCGTGCTTGCGGTAGAGTTCTGCGGCCTGCGTCATGGCGTTAACGGTCTCGAGGTATATGCGCGTGAAGCCGGCCTCGCGCGCGCCGGCGAGGCAGGCGTCGATGAGGAGCCTGCCGGCGCCTCTGCCGCGGGCGGGCGACAGGGCGTACATCTTGCGCAGCTCACAAGTATTGGCGTCACCGCCGGTCAACGGGGCGTAGCCCGCCACGGCGACGATCGTTTTGGCGGAAGCTGCTCCCGCGTCATCGTCGCTTTCGACGACGAAAAATTGCGATCGGGGTGCGCTGTAGGCGCCGGCCATGTCGTCGACCTCGGGGTCCTCGATCGAGAAGCCCTCACCGATGCAGTTGAACTCGGGCATGACGGTGCGGATGACGCGGGCCACGGCGAAATTGTCGGCGGGGGCGATGGGGCGGAGGTGGAGCATGGGATGCGGGTTAGCAAGGAGGCATAGAGGCCGCAGAGGTACGCAGAGGCGGGCGTTCGACTGGCTCTGCCAGCGCCCGATGTAGTGGAACCTTTGAACGCGGTGGCGCTATGGCGCCGTGCTCGCACGACCTGTCTTCGCATTGAGATTAGCGCCATTGGTCGAAGACCGCCGCCCGTTGGTATACCGTTTTGCCGCAAGGCGTATACGCTTAAATACGCAGGTGGTAACTTGTCCCCCCTTCACAATCAAATCTAACTATGATTAATACGATTCGTACGCTCGGCCGACTTGCGGTCACGGGACTCGCCTGTCTGACGCTGGCGGGCCCCATGTTGGCGCAAGCCCCGCAGAAGAAGGCCCCCGCCACTACAAAAGCTCCGGCCAAGGCCGTCAAGGCGACCACGGCGACCAAGGCAATGCCGGCTGCCGCCAAAACGAGCGCCACGGCTGCCGCCAAAACCCCCGACGTTAAGCTCGACATCCCGTACCAGAAGATCCTGATGGACAACGGGCTCGACCTCATCCTCCACGAGGACCACTCCGACCCGGTGGTGGCGGTGGCGATCCTGTTCAACGTCGGATCCAACCGCGAGAAACCCGGACGCACGGGCTTCGCGCACTTCTTCGAGCACATGCTCTTCCAGGCCTCGGAGAACGTCGGCAAGGGCGCCTTCTTCAAGGAGATCGAGGACCTCGGCGGGGACTTCAACGGCGGCACCTGGCAGGACGGCACCGTGTACTACGAGGTGGTGCCCAAGGACGCCCTCGAGCGCATCCTCTGGATGGAGGCCGACCGCATGGGCTACATGATCAATACCGTGACCACGCCCGTGCTCGAGAACGAGAAGCAGGTCGTCAAGAACGAGAAGCGCCAGCGCGTCGACAACGCGCCCTACGGCCACGAGGGTTACGTAATCGACAAAGCGATGTACCCGGAGGGCCACCCGTACAACTGGCAGGTGATCGGGAGTCTGGAGGACCTACAGGCCGCCACCGAGGCCGACGTGAAGGAGTTTTACGAGGCCTACTACGGCCCAAATAACGCCACGATGGTGATCGCCGGCGACATCGACCCCGAGAAGGTCCAGAAGCTCGTCGAGTACTACTTCTCCGAGATCCCGAAGCGCAAGATGGTGCCGGTGATGCAGCCGCAGCCCGTCAAGATGGCCTCGACCGTCAATCTGTACCACGAGGACAACTTCGCCGAGCTCCCGCAGCTTACCATGACCTGGCCGAGCATCAACGCCGGCAATCCGGACGAGTACGCGCTCGATTACCTGGCCGAGTTGCTGAGCGACGGCAAGCGTGCGCCCCTTTACAAGGTGTTGGTCGAAGAGAAGAAGCTGGCGCCACAGCCGCGGGCTTACAACGGTGCGAGCAACATCGCCGGGCAGTTCCAGATTTCGGTGCGGGCTAATGCCAAAACCGACCTCGACCAGGTCCTGGCCGGCGTCAACGAGGCGATGACGCGCTTCGAGAAGGACGGCATTGACCCGCGCGACATGGAGCGCATCCGCAATCAACTCGAGACGCAGTTTTATGGACAGCTCAACTCCGTACTCTCGAAGAGCTTCGCGTTGGCGCAGTCGAACGAGTTCTTCGGAAGTCCTGAGCACCTCAAGAAACAGGCCGCTGGCCTACTTAGCGTGACGCCGGCCGACGTGATGCGCGTCTACAACTACTACATCAAGGACAAGCCCCACGTCATGACGAGCTTCGTGCCGAAGGGCCAGCTCGACCTCACCGTGGAGGGCAGCACCAAGGCCGACGTGGTCGAGGAGGCCATCGTCGAGGGCGCCGAGGCGCCGCCGATGGATGAGTCGGCTACCGACTTTCCGCGCACGGCCTCCAAGATCGATCGCTCGAAGCGGCCCGCCCTCGTCGGTGAGGTGATCCCGCCGACGCCGAAGATCTACCGCGAGACCAACGACAACGGCTCGAAGCTGCTCGGCATCGAGTCGGACGAGCTACCGCTGGTCACCTACGCTATCCGTTTTGACGGCGGCGCGCTCACCGATCCGGAGGGCAAGGAAGGCCTGATGGGCATCCTCACCGACCTCCTGCTCGAGGGCACGAAAACCAAAACTCCTGAGCAGTACGCCGACGCCCTCGGGCAGCTGGGCGCGAGCTACTCCTTCCGCGCCGGTCGCGAGGACGCAACGCTGTACGTCAACACCCTGGCCCGCAACTTCCGCCCGAGCGTGGACCTCGTGATGGAGGCCTTGACGCAGCCGCGCTTCGACGAGGCCGAATTCGACCGCCTCAAGTCGGCCGCCATCAGCAACATTCAGGGGCAGATGGCGCAGCCGGGCTACGCCGCGCGCATGGCCTTCGGGAAGGTGATCTACGGGGCCGACTCCCGCATGGCGCGCCCGACCGCCGGCACCGTGCAGAGCGTCGAAAAGCTCACGCTCCAGGACCTCAAGGATCACTACGCGAAGTACATCAACCCGCGCCTGGCCACGATTCACGTGGTCGGCAACGTCACCGACGACGAGGCCGAGGACGCCTTCGAGGAATATGAAGAGAAGTGGGAAGGTCCGGAGGTGACGCTGCCGACGGTCGACACCGCCGCCAAGCGCGACGAGCAGGTCTTCTTCGTCGACGTCCCGGACGCCAAACAGTCCGTCATCTTCGTCGGTAAGCCGGCCCCCGGGATCAACGATCCGGACTACTACAAACTCACGGTCGTCAACGAGCGCCTCGGGGGCTCGGGTAGCGGGCGCCTCTTCCAGGAGCTGCGCGAGAACCGCGGCTACACCTACGGCGCCTACTCGAGCGTGCCGGCCACCAAGCAAGACGGCTACTTCGTGGCCATGTCGAGCGTGCGCGCGAACGTGACCAAGGAGTCGGCGCAGGTGTTCCAGGAGATCCTCGGCGGCTACGCCGAAGGCTTCACACAGGACGACCTCGACAAGACCAAGGCCAGCCTTACGCGCAAGGAGGCGCTGGCCAACGAGAGCCTCAACGACAAGCTCGGCCAGCTGCTCGAGATCTCGACCTACAACCTCCCGGCCGACTACAAGGCCCAGCGCGCCAACGAGCTCAACAACATGACGCTCGCCAATGCCAAGGGCCTCATCTCGAAGTACATCGCCCCGAAGGAAATGCGCTTCATCGTGGTGGGCGACAAGGCCACGCAGCTGGAAGGTTTGAAAGAGCTGGGGCTGGGTGATCCGGTAATTTTGGATAAGAACGGGGAGGTGATTCGGAGCTAGGTCTGACCCTCACACCTCTGCGCCACGCCTCTAAGAGGCCCCCGCCTTACAGTGTGTAAGGCGGGGGCCTTTTTTGTGGATAATCCGGCCCCCTGGCCATAAGCCGCCGCTTTGTGGCGTTCTTGCCGCCACGCGCCCAATGATCCTCGCCCCAGATGCCGATTCCCCCCAATCGCCTGCTTTGCCTTTTGCTCATCTGCCTGTCCGGCAGCGGATTGTCGCAGGCGCAGTCCGCCCAGCTACCCAACTTCAGCTACTCTACCTCGGAGGCGCTGTGCGTCCTGCACTTCGTCCATACGGCCGCCGGCGGGGAGCACACCTCGCAGACGTACCGCGCCTTCATCGCCGAGGCCACGGCGGGGGATGCGGCTTTCGCCAAAACCGTCAGCGAATTTCGGGACATCGACCTGTCGATGAGCTACCGCCGACCCGATCTGCCGCGGCGGCGCTACCGTTCGCGTTCGGTGATGGACCTGCTGTGGATGCAGAGCTCGGCGGCAAGCTCGGTCGCGGACTTTAGCCAGCGGAGTGTCGGCCTGCTGTCGGCCACCGAGCACGGGCGCCTGTTTCAGGTTTTGGCGAAAGCCGCCCCCTACTACCGCCGCCTCGTGTCCGAACCCCAGCGCGCGAATGCAGAACGGACTGAGCGCTTCCTCGATGCCTACGCCGATCGCGTCGGGATGCTCTTCAATCAGGTGACGCAATTCTACGGGACACCCTGGCCGACGGACGTGCCCTTCGTGACCTCGCTCGTCCCGCTGCCGATGGCGAGTGGCGTGAGTGTGGCCGTGCCGATGGGCAACACGCTGGTGTGCAGCTACCTGGCCGAGAATCCGGAGGATTATCGCGCAACGCTGGGCGTGAGCGTCCACGAGATGTGTCACTCGATCTACGACGAGCAGCCGGCCGAACTCCAGACGGCGATCGATAACTGGTTCATGCTGTCGAAGAGCCCGTACGCCACGCACGCTTACAGCTACTTCAACGAGGGTTTGGCCACGGCCATCGGCAACGGCTGGGCCTACGAGCAGCTCAACGGTCGCATCGACACGGCTGCCTGGTACGCCGACGAGTTCATCGACGGCTACGCGCACGCGCTCTATCCGCTCGTGAAGGCTTACTTGCGGGAGCACCAGAAGATTGATCGCGCCTTTGTGGAGGCCGCGATTACGGCTTTCGCCAAAACCTTCCCCGACGCCGACCGTGACTTCGCGGTACTGGTGAGCAGTATGGGCCTCTACGTCGACACCGAGAACGATGCGACGCTCACGGGCTACTCCGAGGCGATTATGCAGCGCTTCAAGGTGAGCTCGAGCTACTTGCGCGCGCCCTTACGCAACAGTGCCACGCAGCAGACGATGGGCTACCCGCAGCTTACGAAGGTGGTCATCATCGACCGCGAGCGCGAGCAGCGCTGGACCGAGCTCGGGAGCCGCTACGCCGACATGGCCGCCGTGCGCCTGCCTACGGATCGCAACTTTCACTACAGTTTTTACGACGAGGCCTCACGGAGTGCGGTGATCGTGTTCGTGGTGGAGGGGCAGGCCGGCCTGGACAAGCTGCTGGAGACGATCAAGTACGATCGGATATTGAGATTTGGGGAGACGGTGGCGCTGGCGAAGGCGCGGTGAGCGATCAGCGTTGAAGGGGAAGGGGAAAGTGTTGGAGGCGCTGGCGCGTAGGCGGTTCATGGCGGGGGTAGATACCCTTTTTGGCGTCCTCTCCACAGAGCACGAGCTTTTGCGCCCTTTGCGGAGTCCAGTGCCTTTGCGATAAGCGTCGCAGACGCGACTCCTATACCAAAGCACATCGTCCCAAAAATGGAACACAGCAATGTAGGACGCTGTAGGCGATGCTACTTCCAGGTTTGAACGCCGCCGACATACCCACCGCCCCCACTTATATATCACCCCAAAATCCCATCCCCCACCCGTAAGAGCTTCGTCACCACCAATCCCCCCGGTGACCCGTGCCCAAGCTCAAACTCCATCAAATCTTCCTCCTCGGGGCCCTACTCTGCGTCGCCCCTGCACTCCACGCCCAAACCATCGAGTCCCTCGCCGACGCCTCCTGGCAGGCGCACGGGAGACTCGGGGCCGGGCTCTCGGCTTACTCCCGCGGCGACGGCGGCGCCGACCGCACCAGCCCCTTCGCCTACGTCCTGTCCGGGAGCCTCAACCTGAGCTACGGCGATTTTGCCATCCCGGTGTCGGTCACCTACCGCGACCAGCAGGGCAGCCTCTCCAACCCGTTTCAGTACTTCGGCATCAGCCCCTCCTACCGCTGGGCCACGCTCCACCTCGGCCACCGCAGCGTGCCGATGGGCAAGTACTTGCTGGCCGGCCAGACCTTCCTCGGCGTCGGCCTCGAACTCAATCCGGGCAAGTTCAGATTCGCGGCCCTGCGGGGACGACTACGCACGCCACTGCTCCAACTCGACTCACTGGTCAAGGGCGCCGAACTCTTCGAGCCCTACCACCGCAACCTTACCGCGGCGCGCGTCGGCGTTGGGACGGACGCCAACTTCTTCGACCTCAACGTGACCCGCATCGAGGATCGCCGGCGGGAGGATGCGGATTTGCCGAGTGACGCGCCCGTACCCCCGCCGGCGGACAATCTCGGTCTCGGCACCGCCTTCGCCTTCCGTATCGCGGAGCGCGTGAGCGTCAACGGCGAGACGGCCCTGAGCCTCGTCACCAACGACGTCGAGCGCGACACCCTCGCCACCGATCGCGCCCTCGTCGATGTCCTCGGCAAACTGGTGGCCGTCAACGAAACCTCCGGCGCCTTCCTCGCGCACGACTACCGCGTCGCCTACGCCGGCGCGGGTTTTGGCGCAAGCCTCGACTTCGAACGCGTCGATCCCTCCTTCCGCTCGCTCGGCACGCCCTACCTCACCAACGACATCCAGCGGCTCTCGGCGCGGATCAACTTCGGGCTCTTCGAGCAGCGCGTCCGCATCGAGACCCAACTCGGCAGGCAGCGCAACAACCTCTCCGGCCTGCTGCCGAGCACGCGGCGCCGCACGATTGGGTCGGTGAGCCTTTCGGCAAAACTGTCCGAGGAGCTCTCCTTACGCGGCCGCTACTACAATTTCTCGACCGAGCTTCAGGATGGTCTGCTGGTGGTGGAAGACACGCTGCGCCTCGGCCAACAAACCGCTACCTATTCCTTCGCGCCCCGCTACCGCAAGCGCCTCGAAGACGGTACCCTCAACTTCGCCCTCAGCGCCGACTACCGCGAACTGGCCTTCAACGGCACCGACGGCCAGCGGCGCGGCAGCAACCAGTACAGCATGCGCCTCAGCGGCGGCCGGAGCTGGAAGGCCAATAATCTCTCGGTCACGGGCACAGTAGGCTTTCGCCAAAACCTGAGCGAGACGAGTCCCCGGTCGCAATTTCAAATGGGCGTCCGCGCTTCGGCCGGGTGGCTCGACCAAGCCCTCACCACCGGCGTCAACGTCGACTACACCGTGCGGCGCGTGGCCGAAACCGCAGACGGCGGCGTGCTCTCGCTCGGCGTCAATCTCTCCTACCGTATTGGCAAGTCGAGCACGCTCGGCCTTCGCCTCAACCAGATCACGGCCAGCAGTCCCGTGCCGGCGCGGCGCCTTCGAGAACTGCGCACCCACCTCAACTACGGCTTCACCTTCTAAGACCCCCGCCCCGTGAAACTCCCCCTCTACCGTCTATTCTTCCTCCTGCTGCTGGGCGCAACGGGCATGCTTAGTGCGCTGGCCCAGGGTCTCGAGGGCACCATCGAACTCGCTCCGCCCCACCCCAACAACTTCGACTACTACCGCGACCTGGCCGACAACGGCGACCTCTTTATCTCGCTCACCAACACCGGCGCCGCGGCCCGCGAGATCTACGTGCTCGCCACCATCCGCCGCGGCGGCAGCGTCTTCGCGGCCATGGACCCGGCCTTCCGGCCGACGGTGCCCATTCGCCTCGAGCCGATGGACACGCGCGACTTCGACGGGGGCACGCTCCGGGAGTTGAATCTGCGCTTCACCCAGGAGGACGTGACGGGCGTCAACGCTACCGAACTCGACGCCATCCTCCGCTTCCAGATGCTGCCGCCGGCGGAGTACAGCTTGTGTATTCGTGCCTACGATTTTGCGACTGGCGCACGGATCAACATCAACGGCGCGCCCGAGATCTGTACGATTTTCGAGATTGCCGACCCAGGGTACGCGGAGTTGCTCACGCCCGAGCACAACGAGGTGATCGACGTCGTGGACGGCGACGAGGACGTGTTCATCAGCTGGGCGTACAATGGCTTTTCGGGGGGCTACGACATCCGCTACCGACTCAAGGTCGTCGACCTCACCGAGCAGGCGGTGCTGCCGGAATTGGCCACCATTGAGCTGATGAGTTCGGGGGTGCCGGCCATTTACGAGACGGACGATTTTGGGCTCGGCGAACTGAGTTACACTTACGGTTTCGACGCGACGGATTACCGGCTCGTGCCGGGGCACCAGTACGCCGTGCGCGTCACGGCCTTCGAGGCGGACGATCTGCTGGTTTTCCCGCAAGGGGGACACTCGCAGGTGCACGTCTTTACCTACGGCTCGGCGGGCGGTAGCGGCGACTGTGACTCACCGGACTACCAACTCACGGCGCGCTATCCACTAACTGGCGATACCATTCCCTTCAACTTTACGCCTTGCGTGGCCCAGGTAGAGCCACTGTGCGACGAGTACCGGCGCTTCGATTTCGATTTTACGCTTTCGCAAAACGGGGGGCCGACTTACAGCCGCGCCGATCGCAACGTCTGGACGCGGCTCGGGCCACATGGCTACCTCGAAAATCTGTTGGGCCATCCCGTGACCCGCGAGCGCGCGAGCCACTTCGTCTTCAATCTCGAGGCCGAGCAGACCGCGGCCATCGGTCCGCTCGAGGCGGGCGGCAACTATTCGTGGAACACGTCCAGCACGATGCGCTCGGCGAGCGGGGCCACCTACACCGGGGCCAGCAGCCCGCAGAACTTCGTCCACGGGATGCCGCGTCCGCGCCTGGCGAGTCCGGCCGACGAGGAGGTGATCGCTCCGGGCACCGTCAACCTCGTCTGGCAGAGTGGCCAGGCCCCCGGTCAACTCCTGCCAGAACACCTCAACCTCATCCGCGCCGAGCGTTCGGAGGTGGTCGGTTACGAGAGCGTCGGCGGGGTGTTCGAGGCCTACGTGGTGCAGGTGGCTCGCGGGCGTGACTTCAGCGAGGCGGAAATGGTGGGCGGGCAGAAGGTCGAGTTGCGGCTCACTGACCTCGACCAATCCGCCGACGCCATCGCGGCGGCCCTCTACCGCGAGATGCGTTTTAGCATAAGCGTCACCGATACCGGCACCTACTACTGGCGCGTGGTCTGGCTCAAGGACATCACTTACACCGTGCCCGCCAACGGCTACCTCGCCGCCGGACGCAGCTACCACGACAGTCCCACGCGGCGCTTCCGCATCGGGGCGGGCGGTCGCGATGGCGGTGAGACACCCACCGTGGCCACGACGCCCGACGACAGCGAGTGCGAGAGCACCTGTGTGACCGACTTACCGGCCAGTACCTCGCCGCGCAGTATTCTCCTGGTGGGGGATAGTGTACGCCTTGGGCGCTTCACGCTCGTCCCCACGGAAGTGAGCGGCGACGGGTCGGGTTTTAGCGGAAGCGGAACCATCCACATGCCCTTCATGAACGACCTGCGGGTAATGGTCAACTTCAGCGGCATCCGGATCAACGGCGCGGGCGAAGCCTTTGCCGGGAGCGCCAAGGCGGTGGAAGACCCGATGCCCTTCGACATCATCGCGGGGACGGGATTGGGCTCCTCCAATCCGGTGCCCTCCGTCTCGCCGGACCAACTCGGATTGCTCAACGCGGCCATCTCCGGTGCCGAGCGACTCGTGAGCGGGCTCACGGACCGGCGGGCCATCGGCCTACCACTTGGCTTCGACCGGGAGCTGGGCGGCTACCAGGCCATCCTCGGGATCGTGGCTATGGACTTCACGCCGACGGCGGCCGACCTGGACATCGTCTGCTCGCTGGAGCTGCCCGAGTTCGGGGGCTACATCGGACTCGGGATCGGCGATTGGTGCTTTAAGCCATCTGGACTCGGTACGGGCGGCAGGCTGTACGTCCCGCAGGACATCCCGCTGAATCCCGGCGAGGACATCGTCTTCAAGATTTCGGGCGGGGCGGCGTCGGACTCGACCAACATCACCTACGCGGAGTTCGACTGCTCGGGCATGACCTGCCTGCAACTGCGCGGCGAGCTGGAGTTCGACCGCTCGATCATCCTCCCGGACACCACCACCATCACCGATCCGGACGCGAAAGTGACGGCCTCGCTGCGGGCGAAGGTCTGCGTGCAGGATGGGTTTGACCTGCTGGTGGAAGGGAATATGCCATCCTTCATCGCGCCGGGGGCCGACAACTTCACCTGGGAGGAGAGCAGCCTATGGGTGGACCTGTCCGACCGCGAAAACCCGACGGGCATGGACGTGCCGACGGGCTACCGCTGGCCGGCGGAGGGCCGCGCGCGCGACACCTGGAAGGGGATCTACATTCCGCGGGTCATGATGCGGATGCCGGACCAACTCGACGGTGACGGTCCGCCGGCGACGGTGGGCGTGGACCACTTCATCATCGACTTCGCGCCGGCGGCGATCAGCTTCCGGGTGGCGGCGTACAATGTCGTTGGTGACAATAGCGCCCACATCGACGGCTGGGGCGTGACCATCGACACGTTGTACGCGGCGCTCATCCAGACGCGCGACCTCGAGGCCGGCATCGTCGGGCGTATCCAGATGCCGATCGCGGACACGGGCACACACCTCCTCTACCGCGCGGCCCTCAACACGCGCGGACTCGAACTAGGCGTAAGTGTGGACCCGACGCGACCGTTCGGGGTGCCGATCATGGCGGCTCAGCTTACGCTAAAACCCAATACTTTTCTCAAGATCGCCCTCCCCTTCGGGAGCAGTCCCTACATCGAGGCGCAGCTCAACGGCACCGTCACGATTACC
>JBGTKC010000006.1:0-5554 GCA_041744755.1 Saprospiraceae bacterium | reverse complement strand
CTTCTGCACCGCCGACGAGCAGCCGTCGTCCACGGGCTTGACGATTAGTGGGTAGCCCAACTGCTCGCCGAGGTGCCGGACGGTGCGTTGCGGATCGCCCGTGAAGGTCGCCACGTCCACCAGGATCTGCTGCGTGGTGGGAAAACCCGCCTCGCGCAGTCTGTGCAGCGTCTCAAACTTGTTGATCGTCACTTGCGAGCTGTCGTAGCCGCTGCCGTTGTAAGGCAAACCCACTTCCTCCAAGCGCCTCTGCACCTCGCCGTCCTCGCCGGGTCGGCCGTGGAGCGCGATGAAGACCTCGTCGAAGTCGCGCGCCAAATCCTCGTAACTCAACTCCCGCACCGCGTAGGCCGTCTCGTGGTCGCCGAAGAGCCGCGTGATCGGCGCGGCGTCGCGGCGGATCTGGTCCGTCACCTCGTGCACGGCACCGGGACGCTCGATCGCCTGGCGGATATCGTCGGCGTTGTCCTTGAGCAGCAGGTTGATCGGCAGCTCGTAGAGGCGGTGCCCGTGCTCATCCCCGGCCACGAAGACGGCGCGCGGCGCGTACTGCCCGGAGCTCGCCAGCTTCTCGAATACGTTGCGCCCGCTCTCCACCGAGATGTGCCGCTCCGAGGAGTAGCCGCCCAGCAGCACGGCGATACGGCGGCGCGAGTCGTCTGCTTGCTTAAGCTCGTGCAAGGTCGCCTCGATGTGACCAGCGGTTTTGGCGAAAGCCTGGGGCACCGTACTCCGGCGCGCGCGCTCCCGCAGGCTCGTGCGAACGATGTACGTGAGGATCTCGCGCGGGCTCAGGCCAATCTCGGCTGCCTGGTGAAAGAAGAAAGAGCTAGGCAGCATGCCCGAGGTCGTGTTCGGGTCGTTGAGCGCCACCTGTCCGTCCTCACCCACGAAGCCGTCGATGCGGGCGTAGGTGTCGAACTCGAAGTACTGGAAGAGCCGCTCGGCCTCCGCGCGGACAGCGTTGAGCTGCTCGGTGGGTAATTCGGCCGGGGTCTTCTTGCGACTCAGACCCGGCAAGTATTTCGAGCGGTAATCGAACACCTCGCCGCCCTTCACGATCTCAGTGGGCGGTAGGGCCAGGGCGCCGCCATCGTCGGTGCGCAAGATGATGGTCGAGACCTCCTTACCCGACAGAAATCCCTCGATCACGACGCGGGATTCGGTGTGTTCGCTTTCCAGCAAAACCTCTTTCGCCTGCGTGGTGTCGAGCAAGTGCTGCAGCGCTGACGGCTGGTGGATCAGCTGACCGTCGACCCGCATCGGGAAGCCGACCCCGTGACGGAGGTCGGCGATGTTGCCAATGAGGGTGCGGCGCGACTCGGCGCTGAGGACGCTGTACAGTAGGGTGTCGACGCGCTGGCGGAAGAGGGCCCTGTCTACGGCTTCCGCAAAACTCTCGAGATCGGGATCTTTCAGGATCGTGACCCCAATGCTCGAGCCCTGATTGGCGCCCCGGATGACGAGCGGTGCGCCACAGACCTCGAGCGAACGAGCATACAACTCCCCGATGCCGTTGCGCCCTGTATCCGTGTGTGGATCGAGCGCCGTCCACGCTTCGCGCTCGATGCTCATCGCCGGCGGCACGAAGAAGCCGCCACCGGCCATGAGGCGCTTCTGGAGCACCTTGTCCATCCCGATGGCACTGCCGGCCATGCCGCTGCCGGTGTACGGAATACCGAGCATCTCGAGCAAACCCTGGATCGCGCCATCCTCCCCGCCGACGCCGTGCAGCGCGACGAAAGCTACGTCGATCAGGGTCGGCAGCTCCCCGTACCCAACCGGCTCGCCAATCTGGCGGGCCAATTCATCTTGCGCGGCTTCACTCAGGGTCCCGAGGCTCTCCTCAGAGAGCTGATACGCGCCTGCGTCTGCGGGGTAGGCGCTCACCGGTGGCCAGAAATCGCGGATCGTGCCCTTGTAGACGTACGACCAGTCCAGCAGCACGAGGCGCCGCGTGGCGGTCATGAACAGCGGCACCGGCTCGAAGAGGCGCTTGTCGAGGTTGTCGTACACCGTCCGCCCCCCGGCGAAACTGATCTCCCGTTCGCGGCTCGGCCCGCCGAAGATGATGCCGACTTTTAGGCGTGTGTCCATAACGAGGCCAAAGGAACGCACGGAGTCTGGAGTGCGAGGTGGGAAGTGCGCACCGTCCCGCACGCGGTATCGATCACACGATGTGGGCTGAACTCCGCATTGCATAGTTACTTCCGCCAGGCATACAGCAGGTCCGCATCCCGGCTCTCTGTGCCGTGATTGGTGACGAAACCGTGTCCGCGGAGGTAGTCGTTTAGGTCCTCGTGGTTGTAGCGGGGCGCGGGGTTCTTGTGCGTCTCGATACAGAGGACGTCGATCTTCGCGAGGTCCGCGGCGGTGGCTCCGTAGAGCGTAGGATACTCGCCGCCCTCGCAATCGAACTTTACCAGATTTACTCGCTCGAGGCGGTGCTTTTGTAGTGCCTCGCCCAGGGTTTGGAGTTCGATCGGGACGGCGGAGGTATTGCGGGCATCCGGCCCGATCGACGAGATGCTCGTGAAGTCGTCGACGAGGTTGGTGTTGAGTTGGCCTGTGCCCCCGTGATCAGACAACGCCGTCCGGTCGATGTGCCAGTTGAATTGCCCGAACTGAGCCCTGGTGGCGTCGAGGACCTCGAGGCAGAAGGGGTGCGGCTCGAAGGAGATCACCTTTGCGCCGGGGTAGAGCCGAAAGGTCGCCAGCGCGAAGTAGCCGACGTTAGCCCCGACATCTAAGACCACGGGCGCGTGGCCGAACGCCTCGCTCAGGCGCCGCGGGACGCCGCTGTGGTAGACATCGTCCAGGAAGTTTTCCCGAAAAGGGCCCACGGCCTTCCCCTTGACAGCCAGTCGGCCTAAACCTCGGATGTCGAACTCAAAGCTCTCTGAGCGCCCGCTCGCCTTCCACACCAAGTACGCAGGCCAGTTGCGGATCACGCGCACCAGACCCCCGTAGCGGGAGAGTTTGAAGCGGGTCTTGGTGAGGATATCGCGGAGGCTCTTCATCTACAATCTCCTTACTGCCGCACCAAACGCATCGTCCGCGCCCCTTCCGCCCCGCGGTAGTTGACCAGGTAAATGCCTACCGGATAGGCATTCGCATCGATGTCCACCTCCGACTGCCCAGCGGCCACGCGCTCGGTGTGGACCGCGCGTCCTTGCGCGTCGAGGATGGTTAGCTGCCCACCTTCGCTCGGTACGGAGAAGCGGAGGCGACTCCAGCTCCCAGCCGGATTTGGCGCGAGCGTCATCCCGACAACCGCCTCCTCCCTGACGCCCGTCGTGTTGTTCGGATCGATCACGAAGTCGACGCGGGGCGTGGCGACGAGGTTGCCGGCGTGGTCCGAGAGCACGACCCGCATACTGTCCGTGCCGGGTGCGTTACGGTCGTCTACGTAGGTGAGGGCCTGGGTCTGGGTTTGGGCCTGGTTGAAGCGCGCGCCCTTCTCGAGCCGCCGACCGTAGAGCTCGAGGTGGCCGCGCGTGGGCGGGGTGACGAGGATGTACTCCAGGTCCTCGGGGCCGTTGTCCGGGTCGACGGCGGAGAGGTATTCGGTGATTAGGTACTGGAACCCGCCCTGGGGCACGGGGACGACCTTTGAGCTGAAGGAAGGCACCTGACTCACGATATCAGCGCAGAATTGCAGGTTGAACGACTTGAACTCACCACCGGCGGGACTGGCCGCGGAGATGTCGAGCCGCAGCTTCCACACTCCCTGGATCTCCTTGCCGTCGAAGGCGCTGAGGGGGCGGTTGGGCTTCCGGAGTTGCCCGTCGATCGGCTGCGGGGTACAGTTGTTCTCTAAGGGAGCCTCATCGTCGTAGCCGGAGATCAGTAAGCCACCGCTACAGCGCTTGTTGTAGAGCCGCACCTCGATATTGTCGGGGCTCACGAGGGACACCACCAGGTTGTTGATCCCGCCGCCGAAGCGGATGTCGACCAGCGGCACGTTGATGTCATTGGCTATCCCGGACTCCGGCACCGGCACCGGGATCGTCACTGAGTTCGTAGAGTTGGCCGGGATCCCGAAGCTCTGATCGTTGCTGAAGGTCCGACAGTCGGCGGCGTAAGTGTGGAAGGCGTTGACCGGCACGTCGAGGCTCTCCCCGCAGCGGTTCTTCGGGACGACGCGCCAGAAGTACACGGTGTTGATCTCGAGCTGGAAAGGGAGCTGGTCGCCGTTCGGATCGGGGTCGGTGATCTCGAATGTGCCGAAGCCGAAATTGGGGTCAGCGTTGACCTGGATCACGTACTCATCCGCGCGCCGCGAGGGCGTGAAGGCGAAGGTCGGCAGGATGCCCAGCCCGGTCTCGCCGTCGTGCGGACCCTCGAGCGCCAAGTCGTCGAAGTTGTTGCTCACCAGGTCGAACTCGATGCGGCGGGTCGCTCTCTCGACGCCGTCGGCCGTGGCCACGATGTTGATGGCGACCAGGGCGGACTCCTCGTAGTCGTCCAGGTTGAGGACCAGCGTCGAGGATTCGCCCGGCTGGATCGTAGTCTTCGTAAGGGTCGCGTCGATCCCGGCCGGGACGTCGCCCTCGATCGAGAGCGTTATAGTTTCGCTGAACCCGAGCAGGGCGCCGGTGAATAGCTCGACGCGCGCGGAGGCCGTGTCGTTGGCCGGGAGGCACAAAAACGTGGTCGAGGCCGAGGGCGCGAAGCTGAACCCCGGTGCGGTCGGCGTGCTGATCGTGAAGGTCGACGCCGAGACGGCGTAGAAGACGTTGCCGATGGGGCGGACCATGATCCGGGCGTTGCTACTCTCGACCCTGGGCAGCAGCACCCCCTCGGAGCCATCGTTGTCGGTGGAGGCCGCGAGTGCGGTCGGGAAGGTTAGCCCACCGTCGGTGGACAGGAGGATCTCGACTTTTTGTGCCCCGATCGCACCGGCGTCGGTGCCGGCGACGTCCCAGGTGACATTGACGAAGTCTTCTGAGGCGTACTGTACGGCGGCCGAGGCCTGGCTCGTCACCCGGAACGGACCTGCGCCCGCGTCGACGCGCATCTTGACCTCCTGCCAGGTGGTACCTCCGCCGACGGGCTTGCGGTCGCGGGCCGTAAGTCGGAAGGTGAGGTCGCGCGTGAATAGCGGCAACTGCTCCTCACAGTTCTTACGGCCGCTGAGCACATTGTCCAAGGTCGGGAAATAGCGCACGTTGCCACCGCTGGTCGGCGGGAGACTCCGGAACAGCGGCGTGTCCTCCTTCTGGTCACAGAGGTCGACGGCCGGGCCGAGGTCGTACTGCTCCCAGTTGTAGAGCAGCGGATCGTTGTCTTCGTCGGTAGCCGAGCCCCGCAGCACGAAGGGCGTCTGTTTCGGGATCGTGAGTCCGTCGATGCCGGGGGCCGAGACGACGGGCGCGTTATTCGGCACCGGGATCTCGTCGGCGCAGGAGGCGCCCAGGGCGCTCGCGAGGTAATTCTGGAACTGCTGGACCGAGCCCACGTGGTAGTAGGTGTTGTCGCCCTTCTCGCTCACGTTATTCTGCGGGCCGCACGCCCCCTGGTAGCTCATGATCGTCGAGCCGCTCCCCGGTTC
>JBGTKC010000005.1:0-15130 GCA_041744755.1 Saprospiraceae bacterium | reverse complement strand
GGCGTGGAGGTTTTGGCGAAAGCCGCCCAGTAGGAGAGTTAAAACGAACAGGTAGAGGAGCTTCACGACGGTGTGGTTTTGGTTGACGTGAAGGTGGAAGTCTGTTGTAAAGGCTGAGGAACCGGGGGTTTAGCGTTTCGGCAAGGCTGTGTTAAGGGAAGTTGATGGAGGCTAGCGCGAAGCTTGCACCGAGGCGGTTTGCGCGCGGAGCCTGTCGAACCGGCCGCCACCGTACATTCCCCGCCGATGAGAAGAATTTACTCCGCTACAGCAAGCTCACTAGTGCTGCTCGTTTCCCTCGTTTTGGCGAAAGCCGCCCTCGCCCAATCTCCACAGCTCCTCAGCTACCCTAATACGACGTTGAGCTGGCCCGGGACCACGAGCTACGACCCGTCCATCCCGACCCCGAAAGAGGTCTTCGGTCACGACATCGGCGAGCGACACACCATCCCCAGCCAGGTGGTGCAGTACTTCGAGGCCGTGGCCGCGGCGTCGGATAGGGTCACCCTCCGCCAGCACGGGCTCACCTACGAAGGCCGGCCCCTCATCCACGCCATCGTGACGCGCCCACAGGACCAAAATCGCCTCGATGAAATCCAGGCGCAGCACGCGACTCTCGTCACTGGCGGCGGGGACGCCAGTCTGGCCTCCGCTCCCGCCGTCGCCTACATGGGCTACTCCATCCACGGCAACGAGGCCTCCGGCACGGAGGCGGCCATCCTCACGCTGTATCACCTCGCCGCTGGGCAGGGGCCGGCTGTCGATAGTGTCTTGAATCGCGTCGTCACCATCATCGACCCGATGTTCAATCCCGACGGGCGCGACCGCTTCACGGACTGGGCCAACCGCAACCGCGGCGGCGTGGCGACCACCGACCCGCAGGACCTCGAGCACAACGAGCCCTGGCCCGGCGGCCGCACCAACCATTACTACTTCGACCTCAACCGCGACTGGCTCCCGGCCGTGCACCCGGAGTCCAAAGCGCGCCTGGAACTCTTCTACGCCTGGCGCCCGCAGGTGCTCACCGACTACCACGAGATGGGGAGCGATGCGACCTACTTTTTCCAGCCCGGTATCCCGAGTCGCACCAATCCGCTCACGCCGCCCAACAACCAAGTTCTCACCGGGCGCATCACCGACTACGCCGCGGCGGGCCTCGATCGCATCGGGAGCCTGTACTACACCCGCGAGAGTTACGACGACTTCTACTACGGCAAGGGCTCCACCTACCCAGATGTCAACGGCGCGGTGGGGATCCTCTTCGAGCAGGCCTCGAGCCGGGCGCTCAATCGGGAGATACCTGGCGGGACGATCAGCTACGCCTTCTCGGTGCGCAACCAGTTGACGGCCAGTCTCGGGACGTTGCAGGGTATTGCCGCCATCAAGGATGAACTGCTCGCGCACAGTCGTGACTTTTACAAGGGTAGCTCGGCTTTCGCCAAAACTCTCGACACCCGCGCTTACGTCGTGCCGCTGGGTGCGCAACGGACGCGGGCCACGGAATTCGCAAGGCTTATGCAGCGGCACCAGGTACAGGTTTTTCCGACAAGGGACAAAATTTCCGCCGGCGGCAAAACCTACGCCGCCGGGGAGGCCCTCGTCATCCCGCTCGACCAGCCGCAGGCGCGCTTCCTCAACGCGGTCTTGGAGCCGAATAGTAAGTTCGTCGACTCGCTCTTCTACGACGTGTCGACCTGGGATTTGCCGCTGGCCTACGACCTCGAAATGCACCGGCTCACGAGCCTGCCGAAAGGCGACCTCGGCGCCCCCATGACGGAAGCCATGATGCCAAATGGCAAGATCATGGGCGAGACCAACGCCGCCGCCTACGCCTACGTCATCCCCTGGCGCGACTACGGCGCGGCGAGCGCGAGCTACCGGCTGGCAGCCCGCGGCGTGCACGCGCGCATCATGCACAACCCCTTCCAGGTTACCGTCGACGGCCGCGCCGTGACGATGCCACGCGGCAGTCTCGTGGTGCCGATCCAGCAACCGTACTCGAGTTTGCCGGGCAGTGTGATCGTGAGCGTCGATAGCGTCCGCGCCGTGGTGCGCCGCATGACCGAGGAGTACGGCGTCGATGCCTACGCGGTGAGCACCGGCCTCACGCCCGTCGGACCGGACCTCGGCGGCCGCTCCACCACCGTCTTGCGCGAACCGAAGATCGCGCTGCTCGTCGGCGAGGGCACCAGCAGCTACAACGCCGGCGAGGCCTGGCACCTCCTCAGCGAGCGCCTCCGCATTCCGGTGAGCCTCATCGAGCAGGACCGCATCGGTAAGATCGACCTCGACCGCTACACCCACATCGCGATGACCGGTGGTAGCTACGCCGGCATCGACCTCGAGGCCCTCAAAAAATGGATCAGCGGCGGCGGCACCCTCGTGGCCTCCAGCAGCGCCGCCAACTGGGCCGTCGACAAGGAACTCTCCAAACTCAAGGAAGCCAAGCTCGACGTCGACAGCCTCGTGCGCCTCCGCACCTACGCCGAACTCGAGGACGCACGCGGCGCCCAGGTCATCGGCGGTGCCATCATGAGCGTGCAGCTCGACACGACACATCCGGTGGCTTACGGGCTTTCGCCAAAACTCGCGCTCTTCCGCCAGGACGAGCGCTTTTTTGAATTGAGCAAAGTGCCGGGGGCGAATGTGGGTCGGTATGCGAAAGATCCACTGGCGAGCGGCTACCTCAGTCGCGAGCGCAGAACACAGGCCGGCGGCAAGGCGGCCGTGGTGGTGGAAGATTCGGGGCGCGGCCATGTGGTGCTGATCTTTGACGACCCGCTGTTCCGAGGTTTTTTTCGGGGGAGTGAGCGGTTGTGGTTGAATGCGGTGATGCAGACGTGGGAGTAAGGGGGGGAAGGGCGGCGAGCCTGAAGGGACGGCTTTGCCTGAAGGGACGCTACGCTGAAGGGACGCCTTTGGCTAGATGGGCTGTGCGCCGGGCGCGCTTCCGCCTAGGGCCCTTCGTCCCTCGCGCTCCTCGCGTCTCCATTGCGCTCCTTGCGTCCATATCAATTCCTACCTTCACGACATGAGCCAGCCACAGACCCTCACCCCACCCCGCCCCAAGACCCTAGAGGAGACCCGCCAAGAACTCATCGCCCTCCTCCAAACCGCCCCCGCGGAGACGGTCGAGGTCATTGCCGACATCCTCATACCGAGCGACCCACTCCGCGAGGGCAACGCCCCCGATGACACGGTGATCGGCTACGCGGGTGAGCGGGTGATGACGGTCGGCATGCTGCGGGACAGGGCGCGGGGCGCCGATGAGGCCATCGCGCGGGGGGAGACGATATCAGGGGAAGAATTACTCGAAAAGCACACCCAGTGGCTCAAGGAACATACAAAGTAAGGTACCTCCGGGAAGCGGAGATCGAGCTTGCTGAGATTCGTGGGTACGTGTGGGGCCGCTCTTCGGTAAACCAAGCGTCGAGGGTGTACTTGAGGCTTTTGGAGCTAGCTGAGGGACTTACCCTATTCCCAAACCGCCACGAAGCCATCCCGCTCCTGCCGGAAGATCCGCTTGTCATTCGTCGCCTGCCGATCTGGTCTTACCTAATCATTTATCGCGTCGACGAAGGCCAGAAGGAGGTAGTCATTCTAGGTGTCTTTGCATCGCGGCGTGATCCGGCAGGGTTCGAGCTGATCTTGGGGCGGGGTTAGCTTGAAAGGGCAGTTTTGCTTACGTAATGTGCCCCAGTTCTTGCATTTCCATTGCGCTGCACCTCGACAGATGCGGAACTTGGTGGCATGCGATAGCTTCGTACGGCCAACTCAACCACCAGACCTTCACCAATGCGAGCATCGCTCCTCGTCCTCTCCCTCCTCTTCGCCACAGCGGTCGCCCACGCCCAGATTAATCTCGCCCCCAACTACCCGATCCCTCCGTTCCAAAAAAAGATGCTCGGCCGCGCCGACATCCACCTCGGCGACTACCCGAGGGCCCAACTCACGGCCGCCGACGGCTACGGCGCTTACCTCGAACTGCCGAATGACGAAAGCGTCTACGTCGGCGTCTACGGCGAGACCGATATCGTCACCAGCGAGGTGCCGTACCAGGGTAAATTTAAGCAGGCGATCGCCGACGGAAACGCCTGGTACGCCCGGCCCGACCGGACGCAGTTCACCTACGGCACCTACCGCGACGGCCGACCGGCGGGCGAGTGGTTTCGCGTCAACTTCGACACGCTCTCCTTCGAGGCCTGTTTCTACCCCCATCCCGATGACCCGATCGAGGAGACCATCGAGCGCCTCCGCACTTGCTTCCCCGACACAGCCGTGCAGCGCCGCGTCAAGTTTTGGCGACAGCCGTATCAAAATGGCCAGCGCGAAGGCCTGAGCATTCAATCTAGACTCGACGGCCTCACGCTGCAGGAACTCAGCTTCCGCGCCGACCAGCTTTACGGCGAAGAGTTGTCGTACGACAAGGTGGGCGAACTCACGCTGCGCGTCAAGCACGCTGGGAATGGACAGTCGGATACGACTTTCGTCAAAACCAGTGACGCCGTGTCCAGAGGCACCGAATCGATGCCCCGCTTTCCCTCGAGCGAATGCCCGAACTACGCACCGGGGCAGAACGCCGAGCAACAGGCCGCCGTGAAGCGCTGCTCAGAACAGGCCATGTTGCAGTATATTTTCGGTAACGTTGGATATCCAAAAAGCGCCCGCAGCCAGGGCTACCAAGGGAAGATCATCGTGGCCTTCGTCATCGACAGCGACGGCTCGATTGAGAACCCGAAAATCGTGCAGCACCTCAGCCAGTCCCTCGACGCCGAGGCCTTACGCGTGGTGCGGTCATTCCCCAACTGGATCCCCGGCAAAGTCGACGGCGAGCCGGTGCGCGTGTCCTTCGTCCTGCCGATCGTGTTCAAGATGGAGTAGCGTACCGCATCGGCCCCCAAAGCACATCGCTACCCCACACCAACGAACAGCCTTCGCGTCCTCCGCTGCTCGGTAGCAGGGCCCCTACCCCATTACGTTGCTGCGTCAGAATCCTCACAACTGTGTAGCGGCACCCCCTTCCTCCAAAATACCGTCAAATTATTCTGTCCCCGTACCCATCCACCCCACATCCTTATGTAGATTACCCGTCCAACAAAATTCCCCTGCCTCATGTCAAATACCATCCAGGCGCAAGCCACCACCTATACCAAGCCCGACTTCCGCGAGCAGTACGAAAACTTCATCGGCGGGGAGTGGGTCGCGCCCACGCGCGGGGACTACTTCGACAACGTGAGCCCGGTCGACGGCAAATCCTTTACGCGCATCCCACGCTCGACCCAAGAGGATGTCGACAAGGCCCTCGACGCAGCCTGGGCTGCCGCCAAAACCTGGAACGTGACCTCCGCCACGGAGCGCTCCAACATCTTGCTTAAGATCGCGCAGGTCATGGAGGACAACCTGGAAGTTTTGGCGAAAGCCGAAGTCTGGGACAACGGCAAGGCCCTGCGTGAGACGATGGCGGCCGACCTTCCACTCGCCATCGACCACTTCCGCTACTTCGCCGGCGTCATCCGCGCGGAGGAAGGTTCGGTGGCCGAACTCGACGCCAACACCGTCTGCGTCAATGTCTGGGAGCCCCTCGGGGTCGTCGGCCAGATCATCCCCTGGAATTTCCCTATCCTCATGGCCACCTGGAAGCTCGCGCCCGCGCTGGCGGCCGGCAACTGCGTAGTGCTCAAGCCCGCCGAGCAGACGCCCGTCGGCATCCTCGTGCTCATGGAACTCCTGGCGGACGTTTTGCCGAAAGGCGTCATCAACGTCGTCAACGGCTTCGGGACGGAGGCCGGCAAACCGCTCGCGAGTAGCCCGCGTATCAATAAGGTGGCCTTTACCGGCGAGACGACCACCGGGCAGCTCATCATGCAGTACGCCTCGAAGAACATCATCCCCGTCACCCTCGAGCTCGGGGGCAAGTCGCCGAACGTGTTCTTCTCGAGCATCATGGAGGCCGACGATGAGTTCTTCGACAAGGCCCTCGAGGGTGCCGTCATGTTTGCGCTCAACCAGGGGGAGGTCTGCACCTGCCCGAGCCGCATGTTGGTGCAGGAGGACATCTACGACAAATTCATCGAGCGCGTCATCGAGCGCGTCGAGGCCATCAAACTCGGTCACCCGCTCGACCCGTCGACGATGATGGGCGCGCAGGCGTCGAATGATCAGTACGAGAAGATCCTCAAGTACATCGCCCTCGGCAAGGACGAGGGTTGCGAGGTGCTCACGGGCGGCAAGGCGGCCTACAATGAAGGTCTCGAGGGCGGTTTCTACATCGAGCCAACGGTACTCAAGGGCAACAACAAGATGCGCGTCTTCCAGGAGGAGATCTTCGGACCGGTGCTCTGCGTGACGACCTTTAAGGACGAGGCCGAGGCCATCGAGATCGCCAACGACACGCTCTACGGCCTCGGCGCCGGGGTTTGGACGCGCGACATGCACCAGGCTTACCGTATCCCGCGCGCCATCCAGGCCGGTCGGGTGTGGGTCAATTGCTACCACTTGTACCCTGCGCACGCGCCGTTCGGGGGTTACAAGAAGTCGGGCATCGGGCGGGAGAACCACAAGATGATGCTGGACCACTACCGCCAGACGAAGAACATGCTCATCAGCTACGATAAGAAAGCGATGGGGTTCTTCTAAAGGCCTGAAGGCGGCAATGGCTTAAAAGCGGCGATGACCTACGGTGGCGTTGGCCTTCGGCGTTCTCGTCATGATGGCTGTTCAGACGGGCACGTCCGGATGGCACGTATGACGGGAACGCCGAAGGCCATCGCCGCCTTTAGGCCCTCGCCGCGCTTGCGCCGACGCCGCAATTTGTGCTAACAAAATGCCACTATGATTTCCGATCCCATGCCTACGCGTACCGCACGTCGCAATGCCGCCGCCGCTCCACAAGTCGCGATGACCGATGCCGCGGCCGCCATCGTCGACAAGCTGCGGGCGGAGCACGGGCCGCTCATCTTCCACCAGTCGGGCGGGTGTTGCGACGGTTCGGCGCCGATGTGTTTTCCGGAAGGGGACCTCTACCTCGACGACGACAATGACGTGCTGCTCGGCGAGGTGCACGGCTGTCCGTACTACATGTCGAGCTTTCAGTACGCCTACTGGCAGCACACGCACATGACCATCGACGTGACCGAGGGGCGCGGGGCGAGCTTCTCACTGGAGATACCGCTGGGCTTGCGGTTCGTGGTGGAGTCGCGGCTGCTCTAGGTAGGCCCGCTCGAATGGCTCCCGCCTCTGGGGGCGTCGACCGTCTACGGGTCTTGTCTTAGTGCCGGTGACGATACATGGTCGCGCGCCTAGCTAGGGACGCGCGACACTCGCTGGATGCGAAGCATGCAAGGAGTCGCACGACTTCATCGGCTTCACGTCCGACCCCGACGCCGATGACCCCGGGTGGGTGTCGGTCAGCCACAAGACCATCTACCGCGACGACCGCCTCGGCAACGGTGGCGGCGTCACCTTGAGCTTTAAGACCTCTACGGGGAACCCTACGCGCACCGCCCCGCATACGCGAAACCGCGTCTTCGGGAGCCTAGTCGGCGTGGTCGAGTTTCACGAACTCGGCGGCGGCAGTATCGGGCTCGACGGCCCACGCCAGACGCTACCGTTGGACGCCCTCGAGCTCGACGAGGGGGCGGTGGCGGATCTGATGGCGCTCCTGGCGGCGCTGACGGATGCAGGATAAAAGACCCAGGCTTAGCGCATCCGGCGGGTTCGCGGCTGGGCCCACCGGTAGCCGCACGAGGACATATCCATGTCCGGAGTGTAGCCGTGGGGCGAGTTGGTCCCGCGCGCCAGCCGCTGCGTATAGGTGGCGGGCCGTGACTCAAGCCAGGGTTGGATCCTAATCAAGCTAAAGAAAATCTGCGTTGGCCCCCTTGTTTGCCTCGCGCAAAGAGGCGTGTTTTGACGTTGCGTCTCCCCGAGGCCCAGCCTTGCCGATTGTATGACGGTAAACGTACATATCCGAAATCTGAATAATTTCTCAGCAGGCTACGTTAATAGGCCCCGTGGAATGTCCTCACTCAGATCTACCTAGCAACCGCGTTGTTATCACGCGCTGTCCAGCTTTACCCAAACCACCATGTTACACTTCTCCCTCCGTCCATTCTTACTGCTTTCGATCTGCCTTTGGCTGGCCGGGTGCAAGAAGGACAGCAACAGTCTTCCGACCGGCGACCTCTTCGTGACAGTCCTCCTCCAAGGCAATCCCGTAGAGGGAATCCGGCTCACGAGTGATCCGGCGGGCGTCGACGCCACGACAGGTAAATCGGGAAGTGTCATACTGAAAGGTGTCGCGGCGGGACGTTACCAGCTCAGCGCCGAAGACGCCCGCTTCGGGGCAACGAGCGTCCCCGTGACGGTGAAATCCGGCGATTTAACAGAGGTCGTCATCGAGCTCCGAGTAGACGACGCGGCCTACCCGCAGCTCTCGGAGCTTGCCCCGGACCAGAATGCCAGCTATAGCACAGGCGAGGGCATTTTTTTCCGCGTCAAGGTCACCGACCGCAAAGATCAGCCCGGCCAACTCTCGGTGACGTGGTCGAGCGACCGCGATGGGCTTCTGGCTACGCTCACGCCCGACGCCTCGGGTCAGGCGTCCTTCACGACCGCCAAGCTCTCCCCCGGTACTCACCTTATTACCATCCGGGCAACCGACTCGGATCAGCTCGTGAGCAAGCGCGAGCTCACCATTAACGTCGTGTCTCCGTCGAGTGACTTCCTGCTTAGCGAACCGGTCCAGAGCGCCGCGGGGGTACGCCTTAGCTGGTCGCCCGTGTCCGCGGCAGGCTTCCGCGGCTACCGGATCCTCCGCTCGCAGTCGCCCGCGGGCCCGTTTGACGTGGTCGCAGTGATCGTCAACAGCACGCAGGCCTCCTTCGTCGACGCCGCCGTCCTCTACGGGCGGGAATTCAGCTATCAGATCGCCCTCATGACCGCCGGCGCCCCGGACCAGTTTTCGCAGACGCGCTCCATACGGGTCGAGGGGCCGGGGGTCTCCGTCGGGGGCGACCTCGCTGCGATCCTGCCCGATGGCACCCGCAGGCTGCTGTACGGCCTCAACCGCGCCTCCGGTGAGCTGCTCGCCATCGACACTGACTCCCGACAGATTGCGAAGCGCATTACGGTCGGCCGTCGGCTCGACGGCATCACGCTCGCTCCGGACGGGTCTACGCTCTACGCCTACGCAGTCGGCTCCAGGGAGTTGGTCCGCGTCAACCTAGATGGATTCACCCTCAGGGCCCCGATTACCCTCGCTGCCGCAGGGGATGGCGCCCGCGAGACCTTGTCCCAGGTGTTTGCGCTGGCCGGTGGCCTGATTGCCTCTGTCGAGATGGGCGCGACGGGCCGCGTGGGTTTGTATGACGGTAGTACCGGGGCCTTCGTGGCCACGGTATCGGCCCCTGGACTTACGCAGGCGGCCGTCGGCGCCAACGGTACCGACCTGTATGCCTCGATTTACCCGGCTGCCGCCACCGCGGGACAGTTAGCGCGCTTCCGGCTCGAAGGGCGCAGCCTCGTGCTCGCTGATCAGTCCGCAACCGCGACGGTCGATCGCGAGGCCATACCCTGCGTGAGTCGGGACGGCAACTTCGTCTTCTGGGGGCCCACCAAGTACAGCGTGTCCAACCTCAAGCAGGCGATCGGGAGCATCGGGGAGAACGTCAGGGCCTGCAGCCCTAACGTCGGCCTCGTCGTGGGCGAGCGTCAAATCTGGAACGCGACCCGCTTCGGGATCGAGGACTACTTCCCCGTCGAGGCCTCGGCCGTGAGCTTCGTCGACGGAGGCAAGACCATCGCCGCCTACGACGTAACCTCGGGGAAGGTCTACTTCGTGCCAGCGCCCTAAGCTCTCGCTCGCACGTTCCTGCGGTAGAGAATCGATTGGCGCCCCTGCGTCGCTAGGCGCGGGGACCTACCTTCGCGCGCTTATTCAACGACGACATTTATGAAGCGAGCCCTCATTTCGGGGATCACCGGTCAGGACGGGGCGTACCTCGCCGACCTCCTCCTGCGCAAAGGCTACGAGGTCCACGGCATCAAGCGCCGGGCTTCGATGTTCAACACCGATCGCATCGACTACCTCTACGAGGACCCCCACGTCGAGGGTCGTCGCCTGATCCTCCACTACGGCGACCTGACCGACTCGACCAACCTCGTGCGCATCGTGCAGGAGGTACAGCCGGACGAGATCTACAACCTCGGGGCGATGAGCCACGTCCAGGTGAGCTTCGAGATGCCGGAGTACGCCGCGGACGCCGACGGTATTGGGGCCCTGCGCCTCCTGGAGGCTATCCGCATCCTCGGCCTCACCGAGAAGACCCGCTTTTACCAGGCCTCTACCTCGGAGCTCTACGGCCTCGTGCAGGAAGTGCCGCAGTCGGAGACGACGCCCTTCTACCCGCGGAGCCCCTATGCAGTAGCCAAGCTGTACGCCTACTGGATCGTAGTCAACTACCGCGAAGCGTACGGGATGCACGCCTCCAACGGTATCCTCTTCAATCACGAGAGCCCCCTGCGCGGGGAAACCTTCGTGACCCGCAAGATCACCCGGGCCGTGGCCAAGATCGCGCTCGGGCTCCAGGACAAGATCTACCTCGGCAACCTCGACGCCAAGCGCGACTGGGGCCACGCGAAGGACTACGTTGAGGGCATGTGGCGCATGCTGCAGCAAGAGACGCCGGACGACTACGTACTCGCTACCGGCGTCACGACTACGGTCCGCGACTTCGTCACCATGTCCTTCGCGGAGGTGGGGATGACGATTTCCTACCGAGGCGAAGGCCTCGGGGAGGTCGGCACGCTCGTGGCGTGTAGCAACCCCGACGTCGACGTGGCCATTGGCACGGACCTAGTCTTCGTCGACCCACGCTACTTCCGCCCGACCGAAGTCGAGCTGCTGCTCGGCAACCCCGCCAAGGCCGAGGCCAAACTCGGCTGGAAGGCCACCGCGACCCTCGCCGAACTCTGCGGTGACATGGTGCGCGCCGACCTCGAGCTGTTCCGCCGCGAGCAGATCCTCAAGAACGCCGGTTTCGAGGTCAAGCAACAGTACGAGTAGCGCGATGGAGACCACAGACCGTATTTACGTCGCCGGACACCGCGGGATGGTGGGATCGGCCATCGTGCGCGCCCTCGAGACCCGCGGGTACACCAACCTCGTCACGCGTACCTCCGCGGAAGTAGACCTGCGCGACCAGCGGGCCGTCCAGGAGTTTTTCCGTAAGGAGAAACCTGCCTACGTATTCCTCGCCGCTGCCAAGGTGGGGGGGATACTCGCGAATAACTCGTACCGTGGGCAGTTCCTGTACGACAACCTCATGATCGAGGCCAACGTCATCGAGGCCGCGCGCGTGCACGAGGTGACGAAACTGCTCTTCCTGGGCTCCTCGTGTATCTACCCGAAGCTGGCGCCGCAGCCGCTCCAGGAAGAGGCGCTCTTGACCGGGCTCCTCGAGGAGACCAACGAACCCTACGCCATCGCGAAGATCGCGGGCATCAAGCTCTGTGACGCCTACCGCGCCCAGTACGGTTGTAACTACATCTCGGCGATGCCGACGAACCTCTATGGCCCGAACGACAACTACGACCTAAAATCGAGTCACGTGCTTCCGGCGTTGTTGCGCAAGTTCCACACGGCCACCGCCGAGGGCCAAGCCACTGTCGAGCTCTGGGGCTCGGGGACGCCGAAGCGGGAGTTCCTGCACGTCGACGACTTAGCGGAGGCTTGCCTGTTTCTGATGGATCACTTCGACGAGCCCGGCTTCGTCAACGTCGGAACCGGGGAGGATCTCGAGATCCGCGAATTGGCCGAGATGATCGGTGAGGTGACGGGCTTCGGCGGTGAGCTAACGTTCGACAGGAGCAAGCCCGACGGTACGCCCCGCAAACTGATGGATGTCTCGAAGATGACCTCGCTCGGGTGGACGGCTAGTATCCCCTTGCGCGAGGGCGTGGAGCGAGTCTATTCAGCGGTCAAAACTACTTTCGATAGCTAGGCGCGATTTAGGCGCGGGGGCCCGGGTGGGCGAAGCTGAACTCCGCCTATGATTAGATTCCCTGGGTCGTTTAGCCCGAGGATAGCGGCATGAATTTTTACATCTGGTGATCCACGATCAGACTCAGAATCGTCTGAGCCGCAGCTCCCCTACTATTCAGTAGAGACGAGGGCAAGATACTTGCGAAAGTAAATTCCGAAATCCTAGCAAAGATCCGAAGAAGTCTATACGATTACACATCCCTAAAGCGTAGACCGCAGGTAGAATTTGGAGACCCTCGGCACACTTATTAGTTAATGTGCCAGCGATTTTCTTGCCCGTCGGTCGGCGGATGAGCATATTGGACGACTGTAAAGTGAGTTACGTTTGCGGAGAAATTGTGTTGGATAGTGGCGTCCCCCACCAACGCATACCAGCGGGGCCACTCGCGTGTGCCTCCCAGCTTGCGTCAACGTACAAAATAGAAGTGAGAACGATGAGCACTGAGCATTCAGAGAGGCAGCAGCCTGAGTCCTCAGCCGTTCCGAGGGGGGGACCCGAGGCGTTCGCCATCTCTTATGGCGAATGCGAGCTCCCTGTCGCAGCCGTGTGGAGCCTGCTGGTCGTAGCGGTCTGTATAATTTGGGCAGCCGGTTGTACGAGTCAGCCTGCCGGCCCGGAGGTCGACATACGGACAGGTGTCCACGTTGTCGCGAGTGACGCGGGCTACCAGCTCTATCGCAATGGCGAGCCTTTCGAGATCAAGGGTGGGAGCGGAGAAGGCTATCTAGCTGAGCTAAAACGCAGCGGTGGCAATACGATGCGGGTGTATTCGCCGGAGCTTTTGCCCAGGCTGCTCGACGAGGCAGATAGCCTGGGGATCGCCATCATCGCGGACCTGCCGATGCCGAACGTAACGGAGCGCTATAACTTTTACGACGACCCGGAGGATGTGACGGCGCTCACCGATACCATCCGCGCGATCGTCACCAGGTACGCTCGCCACCCCGCGCTACTGTGCTGGATGCTAGGCAATGAAGTGATCGCAGGTGATGCGGATGGTGGGTTCGAGGAGCTATTCGCCTCGATAGTCGACGTGGTTAGGGCTGCGGATCCCAATCACCCGGTGAGCACGACGATGATCCCTACCGAGGTCATAGCGCGATCTTGGAAGCTCGATAAGCTCGGGCTCGATTTTATCTCGTTTAACACCTTCGGCAATCTATCCAAACTCGACGATCGGATGGGGTGGATCTCGGCCCTGTGGCGCGGCCCCTATCTCCTGGCGGAGTGGAGCATGAACGGGCCTTGGGAAGCGGAGCTCACCAGCTGGGGCGCGCCCATCGAGCCAACGAGCATGAAGAAGGCCGAGCAGCTCCGCGAGCGCTACCAAACCCACATCGCGACCATCGACGACGGGAGGTGCCTCGGGAGTCTCGCTTTCTACTGGGGACTGAAGCAGGAGAGTACGGATACGTGGTTCAGCCTCTTCGACGAAGCGGGACGGACCTCCGAGATGGTGAACGCACTGGCCGGCCTGTGGCAGGGGGAGACGAAGGCGTACGACGGCCCACAGATAGATCAGTTGTTGCTAGACGGCGGCGGCGCTGGCGACAACCTCATTTTCGCGGCTGGAGCACGAGTATCGGCCCACGTTATCGCGAACGGCCTTAACGCGGCGCACACCTTACTGACCTGGGAGGTGAAGCCGGAGGTTTGGAGCCGCAAGGACAACCTCGACCCCGCGAGGGCTTTACCGATCGAAGCGCATTCGACCGGGGCGCCGGCCGGCCCGCTCGAGACTCGCTTCGTGATCCCACGCGAACAGGGGGCGTATCGGTTGTTCGTGACGGCTACCGACAGTTCGGGGAGGTACGCGACTGCTAATATTCCTTTCGAAGTGATAATCCCAGAAATTGAAAATTAACGAACCGATCCGGAATCCGACCCAGAGGGAAAGATTCGTGATCAACGCACTCATTGGGTTTGGGCTACTCAGCACGATCTGGTTCTGCTGGTACTTCTTTCGGCCTTCGCTAAGGGGGGAGCCCTTCCTGTACGGCATGCTGCTCGCCGTCGTTGTGTTTGGGATACTTAAAAACCTGAATCTTTACTACCACTACCTCAACATGCAGGTGCCGTCGCCGGGGCCATCTTCGAGACCCCTCACAGTCGACGTACTGACGACGTACTACCCCGGCGAACCCCGGGATATGGTGATCGAGACTTTAACCGCGATACAGAAGATCAGCCATCCGCACACGGCCTACCTCTGCGACGAAGCCGACGACCCCGAGCTCCGTGAGGTCTGCCGCGAACTGGGGGTCACGCACGTCACCCGTACAGTACGCGTGAACGCCAAAGCGGGTAACATCAATAATGCCCTGAGGCAGGCCACGGGAGAGATCTGCCTGATCCTCGACCCCGATCACGTCCCGGAGCCGCATTTCCTCGATGAAGTCCTGCCGTATTTCGAAGACGAGACAGTCGGTTTCGTACAGGTAGCCCAGATCTACTACAATACCCAGGAGTCGTTAGTAGCCAAGGGGGCGGCCCAACAGACCTACCATTTCTACGGGCCGATGATGTTGAGTATGAACGGCTACGGAGCCGTCAACGCCATCGGCGCCAACTGCACCTTTAGGCGCAGCGCCCTCGACGCCATCGGCGGACACGCCCCGGGGCTCGCCGAGGACATGCACACGGCCATGCGGCTCTACGAAAAGCAGTACCGGTCGGTCTACGTCCCGAAGATCGTCGCGCAGGGCCTCGTCCCCAACACCCTCGATGCTTACTACCACCAGCAACTGAAGTGGTCGCGTGGCACGCTTGATCTCTTGTTCAGGGTCTACCCGAAGATCGCAGGAAAACTAACCGCCAATCAGAATATACACTACTTGTTATCCTCGTTGCACTATCTCATAGGCCCCTTCTACCTAATGGGCTTCATGATCCCGATTCTGTCCTTATTCTGGGCGGAGACCCCCTGGAAGGGTGATCTCCTCCTGTTCCTCATTATCGTTGCCCCACTCACGATAAGTAATTTCGTCATCCGATTCTACATTCAGAAGTGGCTGATCGCCGATGAAGAACGCGGCTTCCACATCGTCGGAGGCTTACTGGAGATCGGCGCTTGGTGGGTTTACTTT
>JBGTKC010000004.1:0-12700 GCA_041744755.1 Saprospiraceae bacterium | reverse complement strand
CGGCGCCCCAGTCCGCAGGCCGGCCCCAACGCTACCGCCGTATCCGAGTTCTTCGCCTACGACAGCAAGGCCGTGCGTCGCGGCGCCAAGGAGTTCGCGCGTACGTGGGGCGACCGCCAGCTGGTGGACAACTGGCGGACGCTCTCCTCCCGGGAGTCGCTCGCGGCCGTGGACGACCTCGACGCCCTCCAGAACACCCTGGCCGGGGCCAATGACGCCGATATCGATGGCCTACTCGCCGACGTACCTAACAGTCCAGAGGCAGTCCTCCGGGCGAATCTCATCATCGAGAACGCCCTCGTGGACCTCGGCCGCGACTACCGCGACAAAGTCCAGAATGACAAACGCGCCAGTGAGGCCCTCCAGGAGCTGCTAAGGCGCTACCCTCAGACCGAGTACGCAGCTGAGGCCCTGTACCTCCTGGCGCTCGGCTACGACGACCTCGGGCAGGCGGCCGCCGCGACCGCCGCCCGCGAGCAGCTCAAGCGCGACTACCCCGATACGAAATACGCCCGCTCCCTCAACGACCCCGCCTTCTTCGACGAGGCGCGCGGGGCGGAGCGGGCCCTGGTGGAGTACTACGACCAGACCTACGATCTTTTCCAGGGCAACGACGCCGAGCAGGCCCGCGCGCGCCTGACGGCGGCCCCCGAGAGGTTCGGCAGCGAGCACGCGCTCATGCCGCGCTTTGCGCTACTTACGGCGAGTGTGGCCGGTAAGCTCGACGGGCGCGAGGCCTACACCGACCAGCTCAAGGCAGTGGTGGTGAAGTACCCCTCCTCCGAGGAGGCGACCAAGGCCAAAGAGGTCCTGCGTCTACTTGGCGAGAACGTAGCCACGGCTGCCGACCTCGACCAGGCCCGCGAGCAGAACACCGACGGCAAACCTTCTGAGTTCGAGCCCGGGGCTGGACAGCCGCACTACTTCCTGGCGGTTTTGCCGAAAGGCGCTAACATGAGTGAATCTCGCATCAAGGTGAGCGACTACAACGGCAAGTACCACCGCCTCGACAAGCTCGCGGTAAGCAACGTGTCGATGGTCCAGGACGGTGAGCAGATGCCGGTCATCGTGATCCGCCGATTCGACGACGACAAGGCGGCCATGAAGTACTACCGCGACGCCGTCTCCCGCGATACCGAGCTCGTAGGCGGGACCACCTTCGAGGCGGCCGTAATCTCGCAGAACAACTACCGCGAGGTGTTGCGCAACAAGAGCTTCGGCGAGTACCTCACCTTTTTCAAGGCGACCTATCGGTAGAGCGCCCGCGTCCGGCGTCTGGCCTGCGGCGGAGCGCTATGTTTGCCGCGTATGCGGAGAGGGGAGCGGTCCGGGCGGCCTACGTCGAGTTGGTGGTGCGGGTGCGTGCTGGCTTGCCTCGCGGTCTGGGCGGCGGCGTGCGTGCCCGTCGGCGATACCGTCGAGCAGAGCCGCGACCTCGAGATCGACTATAAGGACGCCACCATCCGCCGGATTGCAGATCTGCAGGACCGGATGCTGGTCGACTCGCTGCTGCCCTACCTCGGCAGTGCGGTGGCCGAACAGCGCTACCTCGCGGCGCGGGCCTTCGGGAGCCTACTAGCCGACAGTCTGCCGCTGGCGCTCGTGGGACTGCTCAAGGATCCCATCCTCGAGGTGCGGACGATGGCAGCCTACGCGCTCGGGCAGCAGGGCAAGGCCAGCGCCGTGGCCCCGCTGATGGCGGCCTTCGAACCTTACGACACGGCGGGCTTCTTCGCGCCTTTCCACCAGGCTGTCCTAGAGGCCGTCGGGAAAGTGGGCGACACGGCGAGCCTGCGGGCACTCGCCACGATTACGACCTACCGTCCGCAGGACACGCTCTTGCTGCTCGGGCAGATGCAGGGCCTCTTCCGACTCGGCGCCCGTGGGATCGTCTCGCCGCGGGGGACGTCGACGGCGGTGCGCGCGGCCCTCAATCCGGCCTTGCCGACGCGCGTGAGGCTGTACGCGGCGCACTATGCCAGCCGGGCCGACGTGACGCTCGACAGCTTCGCGGCGGACCTGCTCGCGGCTCTGCGTCCGGAGTTGGTGAGCTTGCGCGGCGATACTGCCGAGGTGCACCTGGCGATCGCGCTCTCGCGTGCGCTCGGCAAAACGAGCGATACCGCCGTGGCGCTGGCCCTCCCGCGTCTCTTGAGCCAAGCACAGGACGTGCGCGTTAAGGTGGAGCTGGTGCGCGCGGCTGGCCGGCACCCGCACGCGGTGGTGCGGGGGATGCTGAGGCGGGCGGTGTTAGACACCAATCGCTGGGTGGCCCGCACGGCCGCCGAGCAGCTCATTGAGGTAGGCACCCCCGGTGAGGCCACGACGTACTGGGGCTTGGCCCGCGACAGCGTAGCGCGCGCCGTGAAGCCCGTGATGTACGCTGCGGCCCTGCGCAACCTGCCGCCCCTCTACGGCGAGTACCGCCAGTACATCAACGGCGAACTCCGGCGGCAGCTCGCGCTCCCGACCGCCAACAAGACCGACGAGTACTACAAATCCGACCTCATCCGCACGATGGGAGAGTGGCCGTGGAACTTCCGCTACCTCATCGAGCAGACCCTCGCGGGTGGGAGCCGCGCCGAGCGCACGGCCGCCGCCGAGGCCCTCGACGCGATCGCGCGCCGACCCGACATCGTGGACTACATGCGGACGAGCTTCCCGGCCTTTAAGCGCGAGTACGCCGACTACTTCCGGCGGGTGTTCGCCGGTGATGACGCCTCGTTGCAGGCGGTGGCCGCGGGTACGATCGCCATTCCCGCTCTGTACTTTAAGACGGAGTTCGCGGAGGTCGGGTTTTTGGCGGAAGCCGCCTCCCGGCTCACGCTCCCGCAGTCGGTCGAGACGTTGTACGCCATCGAGGACGCCCGCGCCGCGCTCGAGCCCGGCTTCACTCCCGAGAGGCGAGCCCCGAGGTACAACCACGCCGTCAACTGGGACATCTTCCGCAGCCTCCAGCCCGGGCTCCTCGTCGCGATCACGACGCCGCGCGGGGAGATCGTCGTGGACCTGTTCGAGCAGCGGGCCCCAGCCACGACCGTCAACTTCGTGCAGCTCGTGCGCACGGGCTTTTACAACGGGAAGGTCTTCCACCGCGTCGTGCCCGACTTCGTGACCCAGGGCGGGGACCCGGGGGGCGACGGCTACGGGAGCCTCGACTACACGGTCCGCTCGGAGACCCCGCCGATCTACTACGACGACGGGGGCTACCTCGGGATGGCGAGCGCCGGGCCGCACACAGAGGGCGTCCAATTCTTCTTCACGCACACGGCCACGCCTCACCTCGACGGACGTTACACGATCTTCGGCAAGGTGGTCTCCGGGATGGACGTGGTCCTCGCGCTGCGCCGCGGAGACGCCATGCGGATGCAACTGCGCTAGCCTAAAAATCTATTACGATGGAAGCTTCGACTCTCAAAATCACGCCCCTACACGAGCGTCACCTGCAACTCGGAGCCAAGATGGTGCCCTTCGCAGGTTACGACATGCCGATTAGCTACGTGGGGCTGCGCGAGGAGCACGAAGCCGTGCGCAACCGCGCCGGGATCTTCGACGTGAGCCACATGGGTGAGTTCATCGTGCGCGGACCGGAAGCCCTAGATTTGATCCAGTACGTGACCAGCAATGACGCCTCGAAGCTCGCGATCGGCGAGGCGCAGTACTCGGCCTTCCCGACGCCGGAAGGCGGGATCGTGGACGATCTCCTGGTCTACCGTCTCACGGAGGAGCACTGCTCCAAGGGCGAGCGCGCCTACATGCTCGTGGTAAACGCGTCAAACATCGCCAAGGATTGGGCCTGGCTCCAGGAGCACAACCGTTTTGACGCAAGTCTCATCGACATCTCCGAGCAGACGGCGTTGCTGGCGGTGCAGGGCCCGAAGGCGGCCGAGGCCCTGCAGCGGCACACGACGCTTAAGCTGGCGGAGATGAGGTACTACACTTTCGTGAAAACCACCTTCGCCGGCATCGACAATGTGATCGTGTCGGCGACGGGCTACACGGGGGCCGGCGGCTTCGAACTGTACATCCCGGCCGAGCGGGCCGTGCAAATCTGGGACGCCATCGTGTCCGGGGCGCACCACCCGAGCGACCGGCCAGGCGACCGCCACGTGACGCCAGTGGGACTGGGCGCGCGCGACAGCCTCCGCCTCGAGATGGGGTACGCGCTCTACGGCAACGACATCGACGACACGACGAGCACACTGGAGGCGGGTCTCGGGTGGGTTACGAAGATGAAGAAGGGGGAGTTCGTAGGGCGGGATTTCCTTGTGGCACAGCAGGCGGAAGGGCTCGAGCGAAGGCTGGTGGGGCTGCGCGTAGGCGACCGCCGCGTGGCGCGTCACGGCTACCGCATCTTGGACGCGGCCGGGGAGCCGATCGGGCACGTGACTTCCGGGTCGCAGTCGCCGTCGCTCGGATACCCGATCGCGATGGGGTACGTGCCATTCGGCTTGCGGACACCCGGATCGAAGGTGCTCATCGATACCGGCGGCAAACGATTGAATGCGGAAGTAGTCGCGTTGCCGTTCTTCGGCGCTAAGTAGGCTTCGGCGCCAAGTAGGCGCGGGCGCGGGGGGAACTATTTGACGCACCGCCATTTACATTCATACAAACCGGGCCGGACCACAGCGCATGACACTTGAAGAAGGGAGAGAGAAGTTTATCCAGACCTGGGGTACGGTAGGTTCGGAGTGGGGCGTCAACCGGACGATGGCCATGATCCACGCGCTGCTGCTGGTGAGTCCGGAGCCCCTCAGCGCCGAGGAGGTGATGGAGCAGCTCAATATCAGCCGCGGGAACGCCAACATGAATCTGCGCGCGCTTATCGACTGGGGCCTAATCTACAAGGCCCTCAAGGCCGGCGAGCGCCGCGACTTCTTCGAGGCCGAGAAGGACATGTACAAGGTGATCAAGGCCGTGATCGTGCAGCGCAAGAAGCGGGAGCTCGAGCCTCTTTTGCGGGTACTCGACGAGCTGGGGAAAGTGGGTGGCGCGAGCGCCGAGGAGCGTCAGTTCGCGGAGGTGATCAAGGACATCAAGCTTTTTAGCGGGAAGGCGGACTCGGCCCTGGACGCGCTGGTGAATTCGAATGCCGACTGGTTGGTGAGCCGGGTGATGCGGATGTGAAGCCCCGTGGGGCGCACCCCCTAACCCCACCTTAACGACTTATCATAAGCTTGGATTAAACCACCGCACCAGGTGTAGCAAAGGTTGGGGCGAGCGCGTCTTGAGTAGACAACGACTCTAAACCCTCACAACGCACACCGACCATGAAGCTCCTCACCTCCGCCCTCGCCCTCTCCTTCCTCGTCGGCGCAAGCCTCGATGCCTCCGCGCAGTACTCCCGAAAGGACTATCCCGGCGCGGGGACCCCTAGCCGCACGACTACCGCGTCAACCTCGGGTACGACGACCTCGACCGCGCCCTCGCGCAACAGCCCTCGTAACGAACGCGAGACCGTCAAGTCTACGCCCGCACCGGCCGAGGTTTCTTCGCGCTCCACCACGCCGCGGGAGTCGACGAGCCCGAGCCGGACGAGCTCCCGGACCACGGCCCGGACCACAACCGCGCCCAGCCGCCCGCGCTATGAGACTCCCCCGACCACGGTCTACGGCCGCACGACGACGACCACGACGACCACCCGCCCCGAGCGGCCGCGCGTCTACAACCGCGTCATCTACTACGGCGGCCTCGACCGCGATGAGCGCCGCGACCTGCAGAACCGCCTCGAGCGCCGCGCCGAGGAGGTAGGTCGCTGGGACTACGAGCTCGACGCCTGGGAGGCCGAGCTATACGGCCGCGACTACCGCCGCCAGGACCGCTTCGATCCTTACTACGGGTACAACACCCAGCGCCTCCTGTCCGAGCGCGAACTGTGCGAGTGGAGCGATCGCCTCGACGACGCGACGCGTCTGCTGATCAACCGGGAGGAGCGCCTCGCCGACGTCGAGAACCGCCGCTACCGCAGCAATGACAACCGCGGAGACGACAACCGCAGCAACGGTCGCGGGCGGGGCAAGGGCAAGAGTAAGAGTAACGGCAATGGCAATGGCAACCGCAGCAACGGCAGCTCCGCCAGCGGAATGTGTCCTCCCGGTTGGAACTAAACGTACGGGTTAAGACGCCGAGACCTTTGTGCCCAGTGCCCCGACGAGCTTCTGTGATTTCTGTCCCCGTCGACCTGCGTGTCGGCGGGGCTTTTGGATTCACCTCCCGGACTAGGCGAGCGGGTTGACCTCCGCGAGGAAATCGGCGAGGATCTCGTTGAAGCGCTGCGGGTGCTCCATCATCGGGGCGTGCCCGCACTGGTCCACCCACACGAGCCGGGAGTTGGGAAGCAGCTCGTGGAACTTCTCCCCGACGAAAGGCGGGGTGACGGTATCCTGGCGGCCCCAGACCAGCAAGACTGGCTGTCGGATGTCACCGAGCTTGTCGGTGAGGTTGTGGCGCACCGCGCTCTTGGCCGTCATGACGACACGCAGGGCCTTGTCGCGGGAGGTCGTGATGTCGAAGACCTCGTCGATGAGTTCGGTGGTGGCGGTGGCGGGGTCGTAGAAGACGTCGCCGACCTTCTTGTTGATGTAGTCGCGGTCGCCGCGCTTCGGGAAGCCCGACCCCATGGCGCTCTCGAAGAGCCCGGAGGAGCCGGTGAGCGTGAGGCTGCGGACGCGCTCTGGGCTGCGCAGGGTGTAGAGTTGGGCGATGTGTCCCCCGAGGGAGTTACCGAGGAGGTTGAGGTCGGTGAGGTGGCGGGTTTTGGCGAAAGCCGTCACGAAGTCCAGCAGTCCGGTGAGGCCCGTGTCCTTGATGGAGAGCTCGTAGACCGGGAGCATCGGGACGACGACGTTGTAGCGCTTGCCGAAGTGAGCGATAATGCCCTCGAAATTGCTTAGCGCGCCGAAGAGTCCGTGGAGGAGCATAAGCACTGGTCCCTCGCCGCCGCTTTCGATAAATCTGAATCGACCGTCGGTGTTGATTGGGTATTTGGGCATGGGTGCGCTTTGCCCGGCCGAAGGTATTCGCCCGGGACACACCAGGCGGGCGGCACGAATCCCTTGAAGCGGTTTGCGAAACGCTTCGGATTTCGGCGGAATGGGAAGCTTTGGTCTATAAACTCGCCTAGCGTATGGCCGATGTGACTGGACTTTTGTAAGTTTCCAGGATTTCGATAATTAGCCGCCCCCCCCCCCACCATACTTACTATGTCTAACTCGACCCCCCATCCCACGTCATCGCGCTCGAAAGCCACCACGACGCCTAGCGCCAGCGGCGGTTTCGTGCGCGATCGATCGATTTTCTCGGCGACCCGCTCCACCCTCTCGGACCAGGGGGCCTCGGAGGCGGACGACCGTAAGGAGACCTTGCTGCAGCGACTGCCCTCGGCGGCGCAGGCCCTGCGTTACGAGGCGGTGCTGGATGCCTTCAGCCACATGGGCAAGGACGTGATCGTCGAGGAGTTCCGCGATTACGCCTCGGCGCGCAATCCGATCGCCTTCGCGTGCGTGCGGCCCGTGGACGGCGACCACCTCGAGGTTGGGATCGCGCTGGAGGCCTCGGAGGACGACTCGCTTACGGCCTGTGCCGGGCAGTGGGTGAGCAAATCCATAAAGTCGAAATTTCGGCTCGGCAACAATGAGCCGATTAGCGGGAAGCAGCTGCGCCTCATCCGGCTGTCGAGCCGGGCGGTGGCCGAGAAGAAGGCGTAAGACCCACCCGCCCTTACGCCATCTTCAACTCAAGCAGATACGCTCCGTAGCCCTGTAATGTAAGCAAGTACTTGTGGTCGACATCCGGGAACTGGGCCCCACCCATGATCTCGAAGGCCTCGGCCCCGGCGTAGGCGCTCAGGTCGAGGTTGGCGGCTAGGGCGCGTTTGCCGAGGTTGCAGACCACCAGCACGCGCTCATCGCCGTACTCACGCACGTAGGCGAGTACCGACTTATCGCTCGGCTCCAGCATCACCATCTTGCCGCGCCCGAAGCACTGGTAGCGCTTCCGGATCGCGATCATCTTCCGCATCCAGTGCAGCATTGAGCTCGGGCGCCGCTCCTGGACCTCGACGTTAATGGCCTCGTAGGAGAATTCCGGGTCGGTGATGGTCGGGAGGTAGAGGCGCTGCGGGTTGGTGTGCGAGAAGCCGGCGTTGGTCTCGGCCGACCACTGCATCGGGGTGCGGACGCCGTCGCGGTCGTTGAGGTAGACGTTGTCCCCCATCCCGAGCTCGTCGCCGTAGTAGATGACGGGCGTGCCGGGCATCGTGAACAGCAGGATGTTCATGAGCTGCTGCTTGCGGCGGCTGCCCTCCATAAGGCGGGCGAGCCGCAGGCGGATGCCCATGTTTTGCTTGGCCTCCGGCACGTAGCAGTAGTGGTCCCACATCCACTGCCGCTCCTCGGGGGTCACCATCTCGAGGGTGAGCTCGTCGTGGTTGCGCAGAAAGGTGGCCCACTGGCAGCTCTCAGGGATCTCGGGCGTGCGCTCGAGGACCTTGACGATCTCGGTGCGGTCCTCCTGCGCGAGCCCCATGTAGAGCCGCGGCATGAGGGGGAAGTGGTAGTTCATGTGGCACTCGTCGCCGTCGCCGAAGTAGGCGGCCGAGTCGGCGGGCATCATGTTGGCCTCGGCCAGGAGGCAGATCTCGCCTTTGAATTTCTCGTCGACGTGGGCGCGGAGGCGCTTGAGGAAGGCGTGTGTCGGGTCGAGGTTCTCGCAGGTCGTGCCTTCCTCCTCGAAGAGGTACGGGATCGCGTCGAGGCGGAAACCATCCACGCCCAAGCCAGCCCAAAAGTCGATCACTTCATAAATGGCCTCCTCGACGGCGGGATTCTCGTAATTGAGGTCGGGCTGGTGGTGGAAGAAGCGGTGCCAGTAGTACTGCTCCACGTCCGGCTGCCAGGTCCAGTTCGACTCCTCCGTATCGAGGAAGATGATGCGCACGCCGTCGTACTTGGTCTTGTCGTCGGACCAGACGTAGAAATCGCGCTCGCTCGACCCTTCCGGGGAGCGGATGGCGCGCTGGAACCAGGGGTGCTGGTCGGAGGTGTGGTTGATGACCATCTCCATGATGATCTTGAGGTCGCGCGCGTGAGCCTCGGCGACGAGCTCGGCCACGTCGTCGGCGTTGCCGTAGTTCGGGTTGACGCCGTAGTAGTCGGAGATGTCGTAGCCGTCGTCGCGCAGGGGGCTCTGGAAGAAGGGCATCACCCAGACCGCGGTGACCCCGAGGCTCTTGATGTAGTCGAGCTTGGAGATCAGCCCCTTGAGGTCACCGTAGCCGTCGTCGTTGCTGTCGCAAAAACTCTTGACGTGGACTTGGTAGATGACGGCGTCCTTGTACCAGAGCGAGGCATTATTGGCTTTTTGGGCGGAGGTTTGGCGGGCGGGGGCGGGAGCGGTAGCGGTTTGCGACATGGGCGGACAATTTAGGTGGAAACCGCATACCGGGGCGGGTCTGTTCAATCCGGGTACCTTCCGCCCGTATGGCTCCAGTCTTTACGAATGACGCGGTGGTGCTCGGGATCCTGATCGTGACCCTGGCATTGGTATTCACGGCCGAGCGGCGGTTTCCGAGGGTGTTCAAGTTCTTGCCGGCGCTGCTGCTGTGCTACTTCATCCCGGCGCTGCTGCACGACCCGTTGCATATGATCGCGCCGCACTGGTACGTCGGTGAGCTGTGGCCGGTTTTGGCGAAAGCCGGACTCACTGTCCCCGCGACGGCCAGCTTTGCGGAGGTACAGGAGGCGATCCAGGGGGCGGGTCTGGCGACGGGCGACTTCGCGGGCTACGAGCGTGGGTCGAGTCTGTACTTCATGGCCTCACGGTACCTGCTGCCGGCGGCGCTGGTGCTGCTGTGTCTGAGTATTGATCTGAAGGCGGTGCTGAACCTCGGGCCGAAGGCGCTGATCATGTTTTTCGCGGCGACGCTGGGGATCGTGCTCGGGGGGCCGGTGGCGCTGATTATTGCGACCAATCTCTTCCCCGGTTCCTTCGTCGTCACGCCGGACGAGCTGTGGCGGGGGCTGTCCACAATTGCGGGGAGTTGGATCGGCGGGGGTGCCAACCAGACGGCGATGCGGGAGATCTATGAGGTGCCGGACGGGCTGTTCGCGAGCATGGTGGTGGTGGACATCATCGTGGCGAATATCTGGCTGGCCTTCCTGTTGTACGGCGCGGGGCAGGCGGAGCGCATCGACCGCTGGCTGCGGGCCGATGCGAGTGCGATCGAGGATTTGAAACGGCGCGTCTCCGATTACCAAGCGTCGGTGCTGAAGGTGCCGACGACGTACGAGACGTTTGCGCTACTCGCGGTCGCCTTCGGGGCCGTGGCGCTCTCGCACGCGCTGGCGGACGTGGTGACGCCGTGGGTGTCGGGTTTTGGCGAAAGCCTGAAGACGTACGGCCTGACGAGTTTGGCGAGTGGCTTCTTCTGGCTGGTGGTCTTCGCGACAACGTTCGGTCTGCTGGCGTCCTTCACGCCCTTGCGCAGGCTCGAGGGCGTCGGGGCGAGTCGGTGGGGCACGGTGATGATCTACGTGCTCGTGGCCACGATCGGGATGGAGATGAGCGTCTCGGAGGCGATCTCGAAGCCGGCGCTCTTTGCGGTGGGGGCGATCTGGATGCTGGTCCACATCACGGTGCTGCTGGTGGTGGCGAAGCTGATCCGGGCGCCCTTTTTCTTCGTGGCCGTAGGGAGCCAGGCGAACGTCGGTGGTGCGGCGAGTGCGCCCGTGGTGGCGACGGCCTTCAGTCCGAGTTTGGCGCCGGTGGGGGTGCTGCTGGCGGTGCTGGGGTACGCGGTCGGGACGTACGGAGCTATTCTGTGTGCGACGCTGATGCGGGGGGTGGTCGAGTAGGGGAGGGCAAGGGCAATTGTTGAATTTTTGAGGGTTGAATTGTTGAATGTGCGGAGGGGGCGGCTTTCGCCAAAACTTACCCCGTCTTACCTTCCCACGATGCGAAACCTCCTGCTTCCGCTCGTCCTCTCGCTCTGCTTCGCCTGTAGTCGCACGGAGACCGATGCCGCCGATGACGTACGCGCCGTGCCGCCGCTCAACTCCCTCGACCTCGTGCGCGGCGACATGACCGAGCCCCACGTTGCCCTCCCGAGCGGCGTGCTCGACCGAGAGGGCTGGAAACGTGGGCCCCGCGTGGGCTACGGCAACACCCCGACTGAAGGATGGAACGCCTTCATCACCTGGGGACAGGTCTATAAGGCCGCCGGCAGCACTGTCCCCGACGCCAATACCCGTTTCCAGATCCGCAACCTCCAGGCGCACTACCTCAGCAAGGCCGACGGCCAGTGGCACCGCCTCCAACAGACCGACGCCATCGGTGGGGCCAACTACGCGGAGGATTTCCAGAACGACCTCAACGTCGCGGCCGACCTCCGGGCCAATGCCGAGGGCTACTCCGCGACGCTGCGCCCGGGCTACAATTTCCACTTCTGGCCGAGCGAGGGCCGTATGGCGCTGCCCGACTCCGCCGATATCGCGGGCGTCTGGGTAAGCATTGAGGCGCGCCTCGTCAAGGACGACCCCGCCGGCGTCGACAACCGCGGCAAGGTGCGGTGGATGATGAGCGCCGGGGCCGACTACTGGCAAGACCGTGAGACGCCGTGGGACCAGTGGAAGACCAACGGCGACGTGGGTATCGGGCGTTTCCGGTGGATTACCAAGGACTGGCAGGCGTACAATATGCACACCTTGACCGATGAGCAGTTGCGGGCGAATCCGCCGCCGTTGTAAGCCCCGTTCGCACGAAGCGATGGGGAAGGGCCCCGGCTGCGGAGTCCACCAGTCGGCCCCACGCGGCACCGGTGGGAGCTGGTCGAACGCCGCCTCACGCCACCACCGCCTCCAACACCCGCTCCCCCCACTCAAACGGCCTAACGGCATCCAGCCCCAGCCCCGCCCAGCCCCCCATCGCCCCCGCCGGCGCCAGCCCGATCAACTCACTCCCGGCCACTCCGACCCCGATACTACCCGCCACGTCCCGCGTCTTGGCGAATGCCGCCCGCAAATCCGTCACCCGGTAGTCCAGCAGATTCAGCGACACCTGCGCGCACCCGAAGGCCGCCTGGTACCACCCAATCGCCCGCACCTTCGGCAGCTCCTCCCGCACCCGCTTCGCCACGTGCCTCGCGACCTTCACGTCCGTGGTCGCGAGGTTGACGTTGTAGGCGACGAGGATATCTCGCGCGCCGACCACGCTTACCCCGGCGGTGGGGTGGGGGAGCGGTCCGCCGAGATCGGGGGCACCTGCGGGAGGGCGGGTCGCGATGCTGTTTAGGCCACCCCGCCGCACCTCCGCCAAGCTCCGAAACCGCTCGCGACTCGCGGAGTGCTCGTAGAAGTACACGGGGACCTTTAGCTCCCCGGCGAGGTACTGCCCGACGTCTCGGGCGGCGGCTTTCGCCAAAACCGGGTCCAGGCCCCACAGCGGGACGAAGGGACAGACGTCGAGTGCGCCCACGTAGGGATGGGTCCCGGAGTAGCTCCGCAGGTCGATGTGCTGGACGCACGCAGCCGCCAAACGTTTTGCCGAAAGGCGTACGCTTTCCGGAGGGCCGACGAACGTGAAGACCGTGCGGTTGGCGTCCGCACCGATGTCGCGGTGGAGGAGGCGCGTCCCCGCCACCGACGTAATCGCGGCGGTCAGCGTGTCGATCGCGTGTAAATCCCGCCCCTCGCTGACGTTCGGG
>JBGTKC010000003.1:0-60230 GCA_041744755.1 Saprospiraceae bacterium | reverse complement strand
TGGCTGACGTTCTTCCGGAGGGTCACTCGGGATCACGAACGGACGATACAAAATTCGGCTACGTGGATTCTCGTAGCAAATATGCAGATGGTCCTTTCGTCGCTTGAACGAAATGGCCTATGAAATTTTTAGACACACTCTTAGAGCCTGAGCACCCACACCAGATTGGGGCTTTCGATCTGTCGGAAGAGTTCGATAGGCCGACAGCCAGGTTGTTGGCGGGCGGACTCATTGGACGTAGCCGTCGAACATTGTGGTAAAGACGCCTACGTGGCCCGGCGGCTCGACCACCAACACGAGCCGAGCAAGGTGGCGGTGGGGGGCCCGTTTCATTCTCTCGCCTCGGGCACCGTTACGAGGGCCATGGTTTGCTCGCTCAAGGGGCTCTGGCGGTCGTCGATGCGCAGGTGCATGTCCCACGACTCCATGCGTTCGTACACGTGGGCCTGCGCATTCTCGCGCAGGGTGAAGATTAGGGGATTGTGGAGCCAGGCCTCGAGGTCGCCGCTGGTCCGGTAGAGCCCGAACACCCAGACGCGGTGGGGGGAGCTGGCCTGGTGGTAGAGCTCGATGCTGCGGCAGCCGGGCTGCGGGCGGGCGTGCTCGTCGGTGAAGGTGTCGAACAGGTCCGTGAAGACCCCGCGCTTGTCGGGGGGTTCCGTCAGCATGACGAGGCGGGCGGCCCCGGTGGAGGCACTGATCGACACGAAGGGCCTCGGGTCGGCGCGCGTACGCGAGATCACGTAGCTGCGGTCGCGTTCGATGGACAGGCGCTGCGACCGCGCTCGGAACCCGCGGTGGGACTCGCTTTGGAGGGAGGTCTCGAAGCCGGGTAGGTCGGACCAGCGTCTGAGGATGAAGAACTGGCGCGGATTGTAGAAGTCTTCGAAGAGGTAGGTCCCGCGATGACTCGGCTGATCGCAAAAGACCGGGGAATGGGATTCGCGATATAAGGTCAAGAACTGGTCGACGCGATCAGGGAGGATCACCATTTTCAAGAAGTGCAAGAACATGGGAATTTGGTTTGAGGGTCACTTGCTTTGGGGGGCTTTAAGGTAGGCGTCTTCTGATACCCCGCGCCCGCCTGGCCACAAATTCGACTGATGCGCGGCTACCTTCACCGCCATGCAGACTCAACCCCTGGCGTACTACGTCCAGCAGTACGACGCTTATCTGGAAGACTTCATCGACACGTTCTCCGCGATCGACAAGGTTGCGTACCACCGGCCGATCGCGGCGGGTAAGTGGTCGCCGGGGCAGCTGATGGAGCATCTCCTCAAAGGGGAGCGCGGCACGGTGGGGCTGCTCACCGGCCCGGCAGAAGGCTTTACGCCCGCCGTTCGCGCAGCCGACGAGAAGTGCGCCGCGATCGAGGCCGACTTCAGACTCACTTCCGATCACCTCCCGGCCCCCAAGAGTCTCCACCCCACATCCGAGACCCGCTACTCCCGCAGCGAGCAGCTCGACGCTTTCGTCGACCAGCGCGCCGACATCCTCAGCGCCGTCGACTTCGCCGACGACCCGAGCCTCGTGGTGATGGGCTGGGCCCATCCGATGTTCGGACACATGACCTTGGTGGAGTGGCTCTACTTCACGGCCATCCACGGCGAGCGCCACCGCCTACAAGTTATCGCCGCGCGACGTTGACCTACGCATGAGCACGGAGCTAGACCCCCGCGACGTAGACCGCGTCATCGAGATGGCCTGGGAGGACCGTACGCCCTTCGGCGCAATCGAAACCCAGTTCGGCCTGGCGGAATCCGCCGTCATCGACCTCATGCGCCGCGAGCTGAAGGCCAGCTCCTTCCGGATGTGGCGCAAGCGCGTCCAGGGCCGGAGTACCAAGCACAGGGCCTTGCGGCAAAACGCGCTAGGCCGTTTCAAGTGTGATCGACAGCGGGCGATCAGTGGGAATAGGATCAGCAAACGCTGAGGCGTTTATGGGGGCCCCACATAGCTCACCTGATTCGGGCTGGGTCTCAGGGCAAAACCCCATGGTTCTGGCATGCCCGCGTGGATTTGCGGATGTGGGTAGTATCAACAAACAGCGCACCCCCGCCCCTGACTACTCGTACAAATAAGCCTAGCCCTCAACTATGGAACCAGCAACCCCCTTCGATTGGCACCGCATCTTCGTCGGCGAGGAACCGCCGCTCTTCTACCTCGAGATCGCCTTCCGGGTGGCCTTCGTCTTCGTGTACTCTGTCCTGCTCGTACGGGTCATGGGCAAGCGCGGATCGCAAGGGCTCTCGCCCCTCGAGAACGTCGTCATCATCGCGCTCGGCTCGGCGGTTGGGGACTCGATGTTTTACCCGGAGATCCCACTCACTTACGCCTGCCTCGTGGTCACCGTCATCGTCGGCCTGAGCCGACTCATGGCCAACTGGCAGACCCGTAGCGCGAGCTTCAACGATTTTATGGACGGTAAGCCCCTACTCATCATCCGGGACGGTTGCCTTCTGGACGCCGCGGTCTCACGGGCGCGCATGCGGGAGGATGAGGTGCTGGCGCTCCTGCGCTTGAGGGGCATCGAGGACGTGGCCTCCGTGCGGCTCGCGTGGTTCGAGCGGACCGGCGAGCTCAGCATCTTCGAGTACGAAGAAGTCGACGCTTTGCCGAAAGGCAGAAACACGGCGCCGGAGAATTTCGAGGTGGCGTGAGATTCGTCTAGCACGACCCTCAGACACACGGCTACCAGAGTATCGGCGCGTCGTCGTCCATTCAACAATTCCGCCTTCAGCAATTCAACTATCGCCTACTCCTCCCACCGCTTCTTGTACTCCCGGAAGCTGATCATCCGGTTGGTGTCCTCGTCGAAGAGCTTATTGAACATCATCGGGAGCGACTGCCAGAAAGTAACCTTCGTGACGTACTTCTGGAGGATCGGGTTCTCCTCGGCGCAGCGGGCGAGGTTGTAGTTCGGGATTCGCGACGAGAGGTGGTGGATGTGGTGGTAGCCGATGTTGCCGGTCAGGAAATGCACCACGCGTGGGAGCTTGTAGTAGGTCGCGCCCCGGATGGCGGCGAGGAGGTAGTCCCACTTCTCGGTCCACCGCATGTAGGTCTCCTCGTGCTGGTGCTGGACGTAGAAGAACCAGAAGGCGATGGTGCCGAAGAACAGCACGATCGAGCCCTGAATGACGAGGAAGTGGCGCCAGCCGAGGATGGAGGCTAGGGCCACGTACACCGCCAGGAGAGCCACGTTATTGATATGCTGCTTAATGTGAACCGGCTTCCACCCTGGGAAGCTGATGCGCGGTAGCCGCAGCACGATACCGAAATAGAGTGCCGGCACGACGCCGAAGGTCACGAATGGGTTGCGGAAGATGCGGTACGCGAGTCTCTGCTTGGCGGTCATCGCCTGGTACTCGCCGACGGTCTTGAAGTCGATATCGCCGATGTCGCGGTGCTCGAGCTGACCGGTGTGGCCGTGGTGGTACGAGTGCACGCGGCTCCAGTAGCTGTACGGGATCGTGCTGAAGAAGGAGCAGGCCCAGCCGATCACGTCGTTGGCCTTGCGGCTCTTGAGGAAGCTGAAGTGTCCGCAGTCGTGCTGGATGATGAAGATGCGCACGAGGAAAAAGGCGTTGAGCACCCCGAGGCCGAGCGTAAGCGCGAGGCTGTAGTCGAGCGCGAAGTACATCGCGACCCACAGCGCGATGAAGGGTCCGAAGGTGTTGACCATCTGCCAGGTGGCTTTACGCCAATCGGGGCTCTGATACTTGGCCACGATCTTCTTCCAGTCCGCGAGTTCGTGCTTGATCATCGCTTCGTTGATCTGCGGGAAGGGGACAGTAAGCTTCGTCATAGCGGGTGGCGCGGTTGAGGTGTCGGACGGCGGCGTAGGCCGTATTCGGTAGGCCTAACGTCGGAAGAGGGCAAAGGTATCGGTCCCGACCACGTAAATAACGGGTGGATCGAGGGTCGCGGGGCATTATTATAGGTTTGTTGTGAACTCCGCTTCACAGGTTTTGGCGAAAGCCGCACAACTTAGCCTAATCCTTTACCGTATTCTCCCCATGCGCTTCAATAGCTCCTCCATCGGTCTCGCGTTCGCGTTTGTGACGGCCGGTATGGCCACCATCCATGTCGCCACTGCCCAAACGGTCACTGTCCGCGTGCCGAATTGTCAAGAGCCTATGTACCGATTTGCCTTCAACGGCGTGAGTTTTACGAAAGTGGCCCAACTCAGCGGCGAGAACGGGATGCTCACGCTGCCGAATGACGTCGAGCAGACCTCCGTGGTTTACATCGGACCGGAGTCCGGTGGGCAGATCCCGATCGTGCTCGACGGCAAGGAGAGCTTCGCGGTGAGTGGCAACTGCAAGGCGCTCGCGCAGGCCGTCATCACCGGATCTCCCAGCAACGACGCCTACAATGCCCTCAAGCAGGAGATGGCGCAGCTGAAGGAGGAGAGCGTCAAGCTAACGCAGCAACTGAGCCTGGCGCCCGTCAACTCCCCGGCGTACGCCAAGGCGCAGACCGACCTGAAGGCCAACGACGACCAGCGCGTGAAGCGCTTCGAGGCACTCGACCGGCAGGCTGATGGCTTCCAGGCGGCGGTGTGGGCGGCGGACCTGTACACGAGCTTCGCCAACACGCAGAAGGGCTACAACTCCGAGTTGGACTACTTCGCCAACGAGCGGTTTCAGTACGCGGATTTCTCCAAAACCAGTTTCGCGGGGAATCCTTGGGTGTTCGAGAGCTTCCGTGAGGTGACTGGGATCCTGCTGCAGAGTGGCCTGCCGGCCGAGGCCGCGGCCGAGTACCTGCAGGGATACTTAGCCCTGGCGGTCAACTACCCAGCCACGCACAAGCTGGCGCTCGGCGGCGTGATCGCGACCTTGCGCCAATCGCAGAGCCCGATCGCCCTCACGTTCGCCAAGGAGTACATCCGCCGCTACGGTATCGAGGAGCCGGAGGCGGCCGAGGTGTTGGGAGCCGAAGTGCAGCGCCTCTCGGCCTTCAGCGGAGAGCAGCCGGCGCCTGAGTTCACGCAGGCCCTCATCGACGGCTCCGGCGAGTCCGGCCCGCAGGACTTCCGCGGTAAGATCTTGCTGATCGACTTCTGGGCGAGCTGGTGCGGCCCGTGCCGCCGCGAGAATCCGAACGTCGTGGCGACCTACAACGACTTCAAGGACCAGGGCTTCGAGATCCTCGGCGTGAGCCTCGACAAAACCCAATCCGCCTGGGAGGGCGCCGTCGAGAAGGATGGCCTGACGTGGACGCACGTCTCCGACCTCCGCGGCTGGACCAACGACGCCGCCCGGCAGTACGGCGTGAACTCCATCCCGGCCACCTTCCTCCTCGACCGAGACGGCAAAGTCGTGGCTAGGAATCTGAGGGGCGATGCGTTGCGGGCCAAGGTGGCGGAGTTGATGGCGGCCGAGTGAGAGGTTGGCCGTTGATGGCAATGACCGTTGGTGGCATGGGCGCAAGCGCGGCGATGGCCATCGCCACCGCAGGTCAACGCCACCGCAGGTAAATGCCGCCGAAGGCCTACGCCGCGCCCAGCGCCAACCTCACCACCCCGGTACCAAGTTCACCCCAAACTTCCAGCTGCCGCCCGCCTGGTTAATGACCCGCGCGTAGTAAGGCTCGACGATGATGGCGCCCAGGACGTTGGCCCGCAGGCTCACGCCCGCCGTGATGATCGGCCGACTTAAGCTCGCGAAGTCTGCAGACGGAGCGCCGTTCTCGTCGCCGGATGCGCCGCGCTCGGCATAGTAGCGACGTACGTCCGCGAGACTGTTGTATGCCAGACCTCCATCCACGAAGGCCGTCAACTCGGAGTACACCGCCTTAAAGGGAATCAGCGACAGCTGCTTCGGTCCGGTGAAAGGCAGGCGCACCTCCGCATTCACGATACCGATGTTGTTGCCGACCAGGGCGTTGAAGTTGAAGTCGTTGGCGGCCCCGAGTTGTGCCACGTCGCCTTGATTGCTCAGGCCGCGCACGAAGAACTGGTTGCCGACGTAGAAGGGATACGACACGCCCGTGCCGCCCTCACCGAGGCCGTGGCGACCGTAGTGCACGAAGCGCGCAGCCAGGGTCACAGGCTTGAAGCGCTGGTAGAGTCGGCCATCGAGCGTCGTTTGGGTGTAGTTGAAGTCGCCGAACATCTGCTCCACGCCAACACGGAAGCGGTAGCCCTGTAGCGGTGAGGCCAGCCCCATGACGCTGTTGTCGCCGACGAGCGCCGCGCTCACCGAACCGAGGTTGAACTTCGGCAGGTCGGCCTCCCGGTCGCGCTCGCGCTCCTGGTAGAGGAGGCGTCCGAAGCGGTCGTAGTACTGCTGCGAGATGTCCTGGCGTGAGTTGTAGAACGCGAAGCTGGCGCCGCCCTCGACCCGCAGGGTCCGCGAGAAGGGGCGGTCGACGAAGACCCCGAGCCTGTCCTCGAAGATGCGCCGCTGCACGAGGTCGTAGCGGGTCGCCTCGAAGTTGGTACCCGGCACGGTGTCGATCGTGCCCTGCGGCGAGAAGAACCCCGCGCGGTAGGGCACGTGGCTCAGGCTAAGGCCGTAGCCGAAGGGCCGCTCGCGGTTGACGTAGGCGAACTGCGCGGTGGCGTCCGTGAGTTGGCCGTTGAGGCTCACGCCCGTGAAGATTTGGCGTCCGCCGAGTACGTCACTGAAGAGCGCGTTGACGCCGCCGGCCGCGCCGAACTGCGTCCCGAGGCCCGGGTTGCCGACGCTCGTGCCGACTCCGGCACCACCGCCGATGAAGTCGACCTTGAATGGATTGCGAACGGGGGCATACTGGCCAACGGCGAGGCCCTCGACGATGGAATCACTGCGGATTTGTAGGAAGGCGTCGACGGCGCGCGGAGCCATCTTGTTAAGCGTTGGCAGCACCGCTGCGGCCAGCGTTACCGTCCGGTCCTCGACCGGGGTCTGGAGGAAGTCGGCGCGCTTGGCGGAGTAGATGCTGTATTTGCCGTCCTCGAGGAAGGTGTAGGCGATCCGGTCACGGCGTGGGCTCAGGCTGATGGCCGGGGCGTAGGCCGTGATACCGCTTACGCCCGTCTTGAGCGCCGTCATGCGATAGATCACATTGCTATCGACGTTGACGCGGTACACGTCCCGGAAGCCGTCGTAGTTGCTCAAGAACACGATGTCGCCCTGGTCGTCGAAGCCCGGGTTGAGATTGTCGGCCCCGGCGAAGGTCGGGACGACGCGCACTACTCCACTCGCCACGTCCAGGATGGCGATGTCGAAGCCGGCGGAGGCGCCGAGGCGAGTTTTGGCGAAAGCCGTAGCGTCCTGCGAGAAGACGATCTCTGTGCCGTCGGCATTGAAGGAAGGCAGCAGTTCGCTCTCGAAAGAGTTGGTGAGTTGGCGCAAGCTATTGCTGGCGAGCGTAAACTCGTAAAGGTCCACCTGGCCTTCCTTCAGGCCACTCACGACGACGGTCTTGCCGTCGGGACTCCACGTCGGATTGTCGAAGGCTTGGAGGCCCGGCAGCTCGTACTCGGCCAGAGTCTTTCGGCTCGCGACATCCGAGACGATCAGCACGTTGCGCCCCTTCGCCACGCCGACATACGCGAAGCGATCCGACTTCGGCGCCCAGGCGCCGGCGCTCTCGACGAAGGCGAAGTCGTCGATGTGGCCGGCGCGCGTCTTCTTACTCACTTGCCGGATAATCTCGCCGGAGCGGGCGTCGGCCAGGAAGAGGTCAATCGAGAACAGGTTCTTCTCGGACAGGAAGATGACGTACTTGCCGTCGGGGCTCACCTGCGGGGCGATGTTCATGCGGCCGCCGCCCTGCTTCTCGCCGACGAGAAGTTTGCCGGCGGGCTTGTTGTCGGGGCGCGTGTCGTTCCACTCGCCGTAGGTCTTCTTGAGGCCCTGAATCCAGAGCGTGTCGAGCTGCCCGATCCGCATGCCGAGCTCATTCTTGATGGCGTGCTCGAGGCCGTACTGAGCGGTTTTCTCGAAGATGGGGCGGATGGCGTCGTCGCCGCGCATCCCGGTCACGAACGCCCACCAAGCCTGCCCCCAGCGGTAGGGGAAGTACTTGGGGTTGTTCATCTGCTTCATCGTCGGGACGTCGTCGCTCAGCACGGCGTCCCGCATCCACATACTCGTGTGCGCGTCGACGCGCCCGATCGACATGTACTCAGCGAGGCCCTCCACCATCCACAGCGGCAGGTTGCCGAGGTTCTTGATGTTGGTCGAGTCCCCCCCGAGGATCATGTGGTACTGAAACGCGTGCACGAGTTCGTGGCCGAGCACGTGGTCCGTCTGGTGGTTCGACATCGCGAACGGGTAAATGACGCGGTTCTTGAAGGCCTCCGTTACGCCGCCGGTCCCCGTCGAGATCCCACCTGAGATGGCGTTGGTCTGCTGGAAGTCCGCGTGGTCGTTGTACAGCAGCATGAGGTTGCGCTCGGTGAAGGAGTCCCGGAGGACGGCCGAGTGGTTGGCGTACCAGTCCTCGGAGAGCCGCCCGATCCAGTTGAGGCGCGGGTTGACGCCGCCGTCTGCCGGCTGCTCGAGGTAGTTGTAGATCTCGAAGTTCGGCGTCTGGTAGGCCTTCCAGTCGAAGGTTTCGTAGCGGGGCTTGTTCTGGCCGAAGTACTGGGCCTCGGCAGTGCGGGAGCCAATGGTGAAGGCGACCAGGAGTGCGAAGGCGAGGTACTGCCACCCGAAGGCGGCGAGGTGTGATTTAATGGTGTGCATGAGTTTTGGTTGGGGCACTTTCGTGAAAACCTGCCGCGCGTGAGCGGCTTTCGGCAGCACGCATTAAAACGCACGACCTCACCGCTTTAGCTACTTTCACCCGGCATATGGGTCTTAAAATCAGGTTAAAGTATCGGTTCGGCGAATGCCTCGGGACGCTGCTCCTCGCGGTTTGCGTCGGGGGCGTCGGCTCGGCCCAACCCCGCACTACCGCCCCGGACCGCCCCGCCTACCTCACTCCCTTCGAGCGCGACACCCTTAGTACCACCACCTACGCCGAGGCGGTGGACTACTATCTGGTTTTGGCGAAAGCCTACCCCTCGCGCTGCCGACTCGTGGAAATCGGCGAAAGCGATACGCACTACCCGCTGCTGGCTTTCGTGATCAGCGACGGCGATATAAGTGCACACGGGACAGCCAGCGGCCAGAGCCTACTCATCAATAACGGCATCCACGCCGGCGAGCCCTGCGGCGTCGACGCGAGCATGATGCTGGCGCGGGAACTTCTGGTCGGTAGTCTCGGCGACGTTGCGCTCGGCGACAATGCCATCGTCATCATCCCGGCTTTCAATATCGGTGGGATGCTAAACCGTGGCGGTATGACGCGCGCCAATCAGAATGGTCCGAAGTCCTACGGTTTTCGCGGTAACGCGCAGAACCTCGACCTCAACCGGGACTTCGTCAAGCGCGACAGTCGCAATACGCAGACGCTGACGCGCTACCTGCGCGACCTGGATCCGGATGTCTTCATCGACACCCACACCACCAACGGCGCGGACTACCAATACGTGATGACGGTGATCGCGACGCAGTACGAGAAGTTGGGGCCGGTGCTCGGGCCGTTTTTGCGCAAGCAGATGGAGCCCGCGCTGTACCAGGCGGTCAGTGCGAAAGGCCACCTCGTGGTGCCGTACGTCAATGCCGACGGACCGCCGCAGGAGGACGTCATCGAGATCTTCGTAGAGAGCCCGCGCTATTCCACGGGCTTTACGAGTCTGCAGCACACGATCGGCTTCGTGTCGGAGGCGCACATGCTGAAGCCGTTCGCTGCGCGGGTGCGCGCGACGCAGGCCTTCCTCGAGAGCACGATCGAGTTTTGGCTCGCTCACCTGACGGAGATCAGGCAGTTGCGCACCGAGAACGCCGCGGAGATGTTTGCGGCGGACAGCGTGGTCTTGCAGTGGCGCGTCGACACGACGCGCGCCGACACGCTCGACTTCGCCGGCTACCGGGCCATCCGCGAGCGAAGTGTGGTGACGGGCGGCGAGCGACTACGTTACGACCAGCAGCAGCCGATCGAGGCGCGGGTACCCTTCCGGAGTTACGCCGTGCAGACGGTAAGTGTCGCGAAGCCGCGCTACTACTACGTCCCGAAGGCCTACGCTGATCTCGTGTTGCGCGATCTGGCGGATTCGGCCTCCGTCCTCCGGGGCGACACTACTCTCTCGGCCGTCGCCTACCACATTGAAGACTACAAGACAGCAGCCCGGCCGTACGAGGGTCACTACCTACACTACGGCGTGGAGGTAAGCCGTCGGCCGACGCAGGTCCAGGCGCACGCGGGCGACCTGCTGATTGAGGTGACGCCTGCTAATCTTCAGGTCCTCGCCGCCACCCTGGAGCCCGAGGCCCCGGACAGTTATTTTGCATGGGGGATGTTCGATAGCTGGCTACAGGCCAAGGAGCACTTCAGTGGCTATGTCTTCGAGGAGACGGCGGCGCAGATGTTGCAGCAGCAACCACGGCTGCGGACGGAGTTCGAGGCTAAGCGGAAAGGGGATGACGCCTTTCGGCAAAACGCAGGGGCGCAGTTGCAGTGGCTGTACGAGCGGAGTGAAAATTATGAAAGCGGGTACGGGAGATTGCCGGTGATGCGGGTGGAGTAGGCAATTGTTGAATTGTTGAAGGTTGAATTGTTGAATTTACCGCCGCGGGGGTCAGGATGGCGGACTAGACACGTAGATAGAAAGATGTAGGTGATACTTATGATAGCTATTTTAAACATTCAGGATCTCCTGCTGTGTGCGATTGTGGCGCTTCTGACGATCCGGTACGGGAAGCGATTGGGGCCTTGGTATACGGTGGCGCTGATTTCGATTTCCTTGTTCGGATTTATCCTGCCAGTGATATCGCTCACGATACAAGCCCGACTACCTATACCTACGTCCGCATGCTCTGGGATGGGGGAAGGATGGGGGAACCTTCTCGTGTTTTTACGCTTCCCGATATACTGGCTGCTCGGTATCGTTTGGAATGTTTGGGTGGCTGTACTGGTGCGGCGTGGTAAGGAGCCGCGATCACCGGGGCCGCCTGAGGTCATTGATGATCAGTGGCGTTAAAGGCATGAAATTGTACATTCGGCAGGGAAGTATCGGGTACACGTTGTTGCTATTCAAAATGATTGTCTTACTTTTAGGCGCTATGCTCAACAGAATTAGCACGCTCATTTGGGTCGCACTCGCTTTTCAATTTTTCGCATCGTGTAAAACGGACGAGCCCCCGGCAACAGAGGTGCTGAGGCCGATCGACTATCCGGACTGGTCTACGCGATTCGAGATGATCGTTCACGAAAAGCGCGATAGCACGGAGCTCCTTACCCGATTCTTTGGCAGTGGCCTGGACGAGTTCTTCGTTACGGCTGAGTTTCTGGACCGTACGGTGGTGACATTCAACGGGCAGGAGCTTACATGGGACGCAGACCTGCGCCGGTACCGGTTGGATTTGCCCGGCCTGATCACGCAAGGCACTTTCATCTGGGGCGACCAAGCCTTCGAGCGCTACGATACCATTGCTGTGGAAGTCGCCCCCCTGCGCCTACCGGAGAGCCTAAGTAGAATTTCGCGAGCTGAGGCCATCGAGGTGCGCTGGGTCGGGGATGCCCTAGCCGACCTCGAGTTGGCGTCGATGTTCATCGATTCGGGCCCGAGCCATCCGATCGTTAAGTTGAACGCCAATCAGACTGGAACTGAATTGTTCAGGGCTTCCAAAGAGACCTTACAAAAGGTCCCGACCGGAGAAGCGTCCGTCACGGTGGAGCGGGTCTGGACGAAGCCGATCGAGGGCACCTTTAGCGCAGGGGGCCTGGTCAAGGGTAGATACTACGCCAGTGTTATGGAGGTAGAGATCTTGGACTAATGTTTATCGAGCGAAGCAGCTTCCTCGTGCGGGCGGGCAGCATGCCTGCTGGCGGGACATGGCTTCGGTAGCCGCGAACGAACGGTAGTTGCGCGCGGCCCACATTTGTGTTATGACGAACCGACTCCAACGCACTCAAAACCACCGGCGTCCACAGCTTATGGTGGGCTAAAGGATGGAAGCTACCTTCTTCGGCGTCGCGACGGAGGTAGGGTTGGTGAATTAATGCCGTGGCACGACCCCGCCGCCTCAGTATCGGCATCACCTTCGTGGAGGTCAGCCGCTTCGTGGCCTAGGCGACGGCCCTGCGCGTGCCGCTCGAGAGTTGCAGCGTGACGGATCTGAGGGCGAAAGGGGAGGTAGGTTTTGGCGAAAGCCCTTGCCGAGCCGCCGGCGAAGCACTTCCGCACCGCCCCCCGCAGGCGCCCCACACAGCACCTGCGGATAGCGAAGAACAGGTGCCTACCATTCGCACTACTCCACCCCAAAAAACACCACCCGCGCCCCCGGCTCCGTGAACTCGGCCTCGATAACGGCGCGACCCTGTGCGTCGTAGCGAATACCTACCGGGCCACCCGTGTGCCAAGTGATTTGGCTCGGCTCACGCTGGGTGACGTACACGTAGCGCCCCCCGGCATTCGCAAAGAGGACCACGGCCCCGCGACCGGTCGTCGGGTCGATCTTCTCGTGGATCTCGGGGCTGCCTCCCGGCTCCCCGACAACGATCGGCGGCGCGCGCGTGATGTCATCACGGACCTGCTTGTAGTGCGCCAGAACGTCCGCGATGTAGTCCACGCCCTCCGGCGAAACCGCCAGCAGCTCGCCCCAGAGCCCGTTCTGGCCCAGGATGAGCGACGCTAGGTTGAGCACTTGTGAGCTGCGCGGCTCGTCGGGCTGGTAGTGGGTGAGGAACAGGATCGACGGCAGCCACCGGTCGTAGCGCAAACCCGCGCGCGTGAACCACCCGCGGGCAGGCCCGGGCTCCACGAAGATGTTGGCGTTGCCGTTGGGGTTGACGCTCTTCCACATCGGCGCGAGGTCGTAGTTGTGGTAGTAGGGTCCGTTGTTGATGAGGAAGAACTTGCCCGCCGTTAAGAATTGGAGGCCCACGCAGCGACCGGGTTCGGTGACGTCGAAGTCGAAGATCGTCTGCGGGGCCGCACGGGTGACCTTGTCGACGATCTTCGTGAGGTACAGCGGCAGCAGAAATGCGTAGGCGTCGGCGCGCTCCTCGGGCGAGTTCGCGGCTGTGCCGTGGAGGTGGCCGGCGGCATCGGAGCCGTGCTGATCGACGGCGTCCCACTTGAAGTAGCTCACGCCGAGTTCGCGCGTGAGACGGATGAGTTCGTCGGCGAACTCCTCCCAGTACGGACTCACAACGCTCAGGGGCTGGCTCTCCTCGGTCTCCCAAACGGCGAAGGGCGCGGCCTCGACCCCGCCCCGGCTCATCGCGTAGGCGCGGTTGCGGTCGAGCATGGCGCTGCTCAGGGCCGCCACCGTGGGATTAAACCACAGCCCGAGTTTCATGCCGTAGGCGTCGAGCTTGCGGCGCACCTGCTGGAGGGTGTCCGGGAACAGATCGGTGTTGACGCGCCAGTCCCCCGTCTTCGCGAACCAGCCCGCGTCGATGACGAAGACCTCTACCCCCATCCGGTGCGCGACCTCGATCTCGGCGAGGGTCGTCGCGAGGTTCATGCTCGACAGGTACTTCCCGCCCCGCCACTGCGTGCGCTCCTGGCGGCCCCAGGTGTTGTAGAACACGTAGGGCTGCCGGCTCTCGTCGAGTTCGCTGAGGTAGCGCAGGGCGAAGTCGCGGTACTGCGCCGCGAGCGCATCCTCGTCGCCGGCCACGCCCGCGACCTCGAACCAGAGCGTCTGGTAAGGGTTAGCGGCGTCGAGCGGCTGACCATTGAGGTAGTTGCCCTTTACGGACTGTAGCGACACGCGGCGGTCGGGGGTCAGCCGGTACTCTAGGAAGCGCTCCGGGAACTGTGAGCCGTGCTCGTACGCGAGAAGGAACTGCGCGTCGGCACCGTCGCCGAGCACGAGGATCGGCCCCATCACCGATAGTTCGTTCTCGAACGCGCGCGACGGCACCTCGGCCTCGGCGAGGGTCGTGGCGTGGACGCGCTCATCGAAAGACGAGAGGCGGATCTCGGTAGCCGTAGGCAGGTCGGCCGCCGCGACCGCGAGGTAAGTGAAGGCGTCGCGCCCCCCGCTCTTCGTAAGTGCGTGGGCGCGGCGCGGAGCCTCGAGACCGTAGCGGAAGCGCACCACCGGGTTGTCGGGGGCCATTCGGAAGGTCACCTCGAAGCGCAAGGTGGTGTCCGCGCGGAGGGGTCCGACGAAACGGTACTCGGTGGCGCCGTTGCGCAGAAGCTGTGGCGCTGCCGCCGTGAAACCAGTGACGAGCCCGGCCACCGCGCGGCCGTCGACCTCGAACTGTGGCGGTTCGATGATTAGGGCCCGGGATCCAGGTCCCCCCGGTCGGTACTCCCACAGGCCGCCGGCCCCGTTGAGGAGTCGCACGGTGGCGGCGGGGGTCTGCACCTGTAGCAAGGGTCCGGACTGCGCCAGCGAGAGAGTCGCGGTACTCGCAACAATCAGGAGTAGCGCGGAGAATCGGATCGAGGGCATATCACGGGAGGAATTGAGTGAGGGGGGAGACCCAGCCGCGGCAGCGCGTTCGGGGCGGCGGTCAAGGTCGGGCGTAGCAAAGGAAGTTGATAGGTCGCGCGCGCACAACCGACCCCGCAATACAACGGCTTACGCGACCTCCGTCGACGCTTCCGGAAGGTCTTGCTGCACAGCGGGCGAACCTTCGGTCGAATTTACCAAATATGGAATGGAGGCCCAGAGTTTAATCTGCAAGCGCACGTCCTCGTGTTGACCCTAGGGTGGGAGGGCGTTCCTCTTTCGAGAAAACCATTTCGGGCCGAAAAGTAGCGCGACGGCCCAGGCCACGAAAGCAAGTCCCGCTATCGGCCTTTATTTCAAACCAGGAAGAGGGTGGATTCAAACGCCGCTTCCTCGCCGATTACCTGTCGATCGGCCCGCTGGAACCTTGGTTCTAATCTCGAGGGAGAACGGGACGAGGACGTTTTGGCGAAAGCCGGGTGCTACTTTGCCCAGATGAAAGCAGTCGTACTCTTCCTCTTTCTCGCGCTCGCCCACCGACATCAGGTTTTGGCGCAAGCCGCCCCCACCATGCCCGACGCCACCCCACGCGGCACGGACTTCGGCGAGGGACCGTTTACCCAGCTCATCCTCCGCGGCGTCACGCTGATCAACGGAAATGGTGCGCCGCCGATCGGCCCGGTCGATATCGTGATTGAGGGCAATCGAATCGTGTCCACCAGTACCGTCGGCTTCCCGGGCGTGGAGTTAGACGCGACCAAGCGACCACAGCTCAGGGCCGGCGGCCGCGAGATTGACGCCAGCGGGATGTACGCGCTGCCGGGCTTCGTCGATATGCACGGGCATACCGGCGGCCTGGCGCAGGGCACGACCCCGGACTACGTCTTCAAGCTCTGGCTCGGGCACGGGATCACGACCGTGCGCGAACCCGGAAGTTTTAATGGGCGCGACTGGACGCTGAGGCACAAGCGGCTCTCGGAGAACAATACGATCGCGGCGCCGCGGATCCTGGCTTACGTAGCCTTCGGGCAGGGGGAGGAGGCGCCGATCACCACCGTCGAGCAGGTCGAGACCTGGATCGAAACTAACGCCAAGGCCGGGGCGGACGGCATCAAGCTCTTCGGGTTACGACCGGAGTTGATGGAGGCTGCTTTGCGCAAAAACAAAGCCCTCGGCCTGCGGAGCGCCTGCCACCACGCGCAACTCGACGTCGGCCGCTGGAACGTGTTGCACTCCGCGCGCGCCGGACTTACCTCGATGGAGCACTGGTACGGGCTGCCGGAGGCGCTCTTCGCCGATCGGACTGTGCAGGACTACCCCGTGGACTACAACTACGCCAACGAGTCCGACCGCTTCGGGGAGGCCGGCAGGCTCTGGCCACAGGCGGCGGCACCGTTCAGCGCACACTGGAATGCCGTGATGGACAGCTTGCTGGCGCTCGACTTCACGCTCGACCCGACCTTCAACATCTACGACGCCAACCGCGACGTGATGCGCGCCCGCAACGCCGACTGGCACGCGGAGTACACGCTGCCGAGCCTGTCGAAGTTCTACGCCCCGAGTCGCGTCAGCCACGGGAGCTACTGGCACCACTGGGGCACGGAGCAGGAGGTGCAGTGGAAGCGCAACTACCAGCTCTGGATGACCTTCGTCAATGAGTACAAAAACCGCGGCGGTCGCGTGACGGCGGGTTCGGACTCGGGCTTCATCTACCAGCTGTACGGCTTCGGGTACATCCGGGAGTTGGAATTACTCCGCGAGGCCGGCTTTCACCCGCTGGAGGTGATCCGGTCGGCCACCCTCAGCGGCGCCGAGGCGCTGGGTATGGCGGCGGAGATCGGGACGATTGAGCCGGGGAAACTGGCGGACATCGTGTTGGTCGCCGAGAATCCGCTGGCGGACTTTAAGGTGCTGTACGGAACGGGCGCCACGCGACTCACGGAGGAGAATACCGTGACGACGACCGCGGGGATCCGGTATACGATCAAGGATGGGATCGTGTATGACGCGGTGGCGCTGCGGGAGGCGGTGAAGGCGATGGTGGCGGAGGCGAAGACCGCCGAGGATTAGCGCCGCGTTGACGCCCCCCGGCCGGGAGTCGGTCCGGCGGGCGGCTTTGCTTGCGCGAATCTTCGCTTTCGCCAAAACGATCATCGGTGGCGCCAGCGACTGCGTGGGTTTCGTCAACTAGTCACCGACATCATGTAGACTACAAATGCGGAATAGATCAGCAGAAAAATGAGGCTCAGGCCTAAAAAGCGCAATGCCCGGTTGACGGCCTTAAATTTGTAAGCCGTAATCTTCGACAGGATGAACACCTGCTGTCCCAATTGATCGAACAACAGTTCTTCGTCCTGACTGATGCGATAGAAGCTCTTCGAGAAGTCTTCGATGGAACTAAACTTGGTGATGACATCTTGGAAGAAAAAAACGTTCGGCTCGTACTGTTCCTCTATCTGCGGCATGAAACACCGAACGCTGAAATAAATAGAGATCGCGATGCTCCCGAAGAACGCGCCGATCAGGACGTAGGCAAAAAGCTGGCCGCTAGCGCGCTCGCTGAAGAAGTCTTGGTGCGCCAACAGCAAATTGAGGAGAATGCCGTAGAAAGAGAGGATGAGTCCGGCCTTCAACTCCGATGACTTCATCAACCCGAAGATGTAGTTGATCGTCCCCCAGTAATGGTCTACGAGTTCTTCGTCGTGCCCTTCGCGGCGGGGCAACAGCTTTCGAAACGGTGCTTCACTCATGGTCTAGTTGTTTGAGTTAAACTGTTTAATAACGGAGCCTCAGTCTACCACGGCGAACACGGAGATGGGCAACGCTTTGTTCTTCATGACTACCTCTCCGATCTCGAGGCAGTTGAAGGATTCGGCAACGCGTGCGTGTGAGGAAGCGGTGATGAGGATCTGGCTCGGCTCGGCGGCATCCTGCAGGCGCGCCGCTGTGTTGACCGTGTCACCGATCACCGTAAAATCCAGGCGCTTCAGCGAAGCCGATCCAATATTTCCGTAGATCATTTGTCCCGAGTCGATCCCGATCGAGACCTCGAGTTGGTAACCGGACTCTTCGAAAGCAGGCATGGCCTTCATCCTGTTGCGAATCGCGAGCGCCGCCTCGATGGCGCGGTCGAGGTGGTGCTCCCCGCGGAACACCGCCATGATGGCGTCCCCGATAAACTTGTCGATGAATCCTCTAAATTCTACGATCTCCTTGGCCATTACATCGAAGTAGACGTTGAGCATCCGGATCACCAGTTCTGGGTTGGCGACTTCACTGATCTTCGTAAATCCACAAATGTCGACGAAGGCCACCGTGGCCTCAATACCCTCGCTTGCGGTCACCATCTTCTCGTGGTCGTAGCTGCCCATAAAGCGCAACACGCTTTCGTCGACGTACATCTTGAGGATCAGGTTTTCTTTTGCCGCGAGCAGGGTCGCTTTAATCTGCGCGGAGTGTTTGAGGGTCTTCTCGACGGTGATGGTAAGGTCCTCGAAGTTGATCGGTTTCGTGACGAAATCATAGGCTCCGAGATTCATGGCCGAACGGATGTTCTCCATGTCGCCGTACGCCGAGACGATCACCGACTGGACGAGTGGTCTTTCCTTACTTATGCGTCCGAGCAAAGTGAGCCCGTCCATTTCGGGCATATTGATATCGCTGAGTAAGACATCTATCTCGGGGTGCGCCTCGAGTTGCGCCAGCGCCTCCACACCGTTGGCCGCGAACCAGAAGGCGTACTCGTCCTGTCGGATCTTCTTGCGGAACTTCTGCTTGATCAAGACCTCTAGATCCGGCTCGTCGTCGACGACTAGGATGTGCGCTATCATGGCAGTAAGTTGAGTTTTGCCTTTAAGGCTACAAAATCTACGGGTTTGGTCAAGAAGTCATCGGCACCCAGTTCCTTGGCCTGCCGGTAAGTCTCCTCGTCGCCGTACGCGGTGATCATCATCACGATCGGCGGCGGCTCGTGGATCTCGCGCTTGATAGCCGCGAGCAACTCGATCCCGCTCATGCCGGGCATATTGATATCGGACAGGATAAGGACCGCCTCCTGTAGCATGCCCCCGAGGATATCGAGGGCTTCCTGGCCTGAGAACGCGAACACGAACGTGAAGGTCCCTGCCTTGATCTCGCGTCTGAACTTCTGCAAGAACAGCCGCTGGATGTCGCGCTCGTCGTCGACCACGAGTATCTTCTTCATGGGGAGTCGTTGGTGTCGCTCAAGATGGACAGCGGCAGGCGGACCGTAAACGTGGCGCCCGTCCCGGGCTCCGTGGCCACCGTGAGCGAGCCACCGTGCGCTTTTGCGATGTCGTAGCTGAGGCTCAGTCCGAGCCCCGTGCCCTGGCCACTGGGTTTGGTGGTGAAGAAGGGCTGGAAGACCTTGGCGACGATCCCTTCCGGAACGCCGTTGCCGTTGTCCGTCACGGTGATCAGCACACCCTCTGGCGCTACGGCAGTCTGCACAGTAACCGTAGGCTCATAGACTTCCGGCGGCTCGCGTCGCGCGGCGTCCATGCTTCTCTCCTTCACGGCGTGGAAGGCGTTGGTGATCAAGTTGAGTACTACGCGCCCGATGTCCTGCGCGACTACCCACGCAAGCGGCAAACCGGTGGCGTATTCGGTGAGTATGGTCGCATTGAACTGTTTGTCCTTCGCCCGCAGGCCGTGGTAGGCGAGGCGCAAATACTCGTCTACGAGTTCATTGAGGTCTGTCTCCGCGCGCGCGCCATCGCTCTTGCGACTGTGCTGCAGCATCCCTTTCACGATCGCGTCGGCGCGCTTGCCGTGGTGTTGGATCCGGTCGAGGTTCTCGATGACCTCGGCGGCGATGGCGTTGACCTCCTCTTTGTCTCCTTTCTCTAATTCCTCGAGCATCTCTTCGATCAGCTCCCGACTGACCTCCGAAAAGTTGTTAACGAAGTTGAGCGGGTTTTGGATCTCGTGGGCGATGCCGGCGGTGAGCTCCCCGAGGGAGGCCATTTTCTCGCTCTGAATGAGTTGCGCCTGCGTGGCCTTGAGTTCGCGCAACGTGCTCTCGGTACGGGCCTTCGCCTCCTCCAACTTGCGGAAGTCGTCGTACCGCGCGTAGGCGATGTCGAAAGCCTCGGCCAACGCCTTCACGACGTGACCATCCTCCGCCCCGAGCTCCCGGTGGTCGGCGACGTAGAGGAGACCTTGACTGAAAGGGGTAAAGCTTAACGCGAATGCCTCGTCCCCCGTGGAGGGCGCGGGGTGTTCTCTCGCCTCACCCATTTGGTCGCCCACGTCGATCGCCTTTAACCACGCCTCGACCTGCGCGGCGTCCCACTGCAACGCCAAACGATCATCTGCGCGCCAGGCCTCGACCATCTGCGCGATGAGGGCGTGCTTGCCGTACGGAATCTTCAGCGCCCCGTAGTGCTGTCCCCGCGCGCCAGACAGATACGCGTCTACGCGGCGGAGGTCTTCGTGGACAATGAAGATACCGCAGCGCGTAAAGGGCACCCCGAGGTGGGTAAGTTCGTCCCAGATGATGCGCGTAATGGCCTGGAGGTCCTCGGCAGAGCGCATGCTCGCGATCTTGCCCCGCACGCGGTCGAGGGTCGCCTGCAGGCGGAGGGCCTGCTCTTGGGCCTCACGCTTCTGTAGCTCCCTGTGCCGGAGGGTGGCCTGCTCGAACAGCTTGGCGAAGCGCGTGAGGATACTGCGCTCGCGTTCGTCGAGTACCTCGTCGGTGAGCACCTGCGCGTAGTACCCTCCGCAGGTCCAGAGGTAGGCCGCCGCGATGACGGGCTGGGGGGTGACCGCTGGCCACGCACGGTGACCCGGCTCGCGATCGAAGTGACCGGCCAATGTATCCCAGTACGCTGCAGCGTCTGATGGCGCGAGGATGGACTCGACGAGGGCGCCGTCTACCGGGTGTCGTGACCGGAGGTACGCTTTTGCGAGTCGATCGCTTGCATCGAGCGCCAGGCTATACTTCGCGTCGCGGGCGCGGTCCCAGGCGTGCCACGTCTGCCCCTCCGCGGACTCCTGTCCGAAGCCATGTTCTATCACCCCCCCGACGCCGAGGTCGATGGCCTCGCGGAACAGCGCGTGTACCGTCGCAACGAAGCCGCCGCTCGAAGACATCCCGACAATCTGTGCGCGGACGCGCTCGAGGGCCGACTCGATGCCGAGTTCGTAGTTCTGCCGCTCGACGCGCTCGCGTTTGCGTTCGAGTTCGTCGATCGTTTCCTCGAGCAGGATGCCAGTGGTCCGCTTAACCTTATCGGCTCGCTGCAGCTTGAACTCCGCCAGCGTTAGCGCCTTGTCCGTGGTCGTCAGCGCGCCGAAGATCGTGGCCCGGGTGGCGGGGTCGAGCGCGCCATCAAGTCCGTCGAGACAATCCATTACGTCTTGGAGCTTCTTGAACATTTGGCTTTCGCTAAAACGGCTTACACTTGGATCGGCAGACAACACCTGTGTCACCCCGAGGAGGTAGCAACGTCTACGCCTAGCGTTCGTGGAGGACCACCAGGGAACAGGTGTTATTGTGGAACTCGTGTTTGCCGCCCCGCGACCGACCCATCTCTCCGTAGCTGAAGAAGCCCACCATCGGCGTCTGCCAAACGTCTTTAACGCCTTCGATCTCCTCGCTGACCATCGGGCCGAGCGACAGGTGACGTGCTTTACACGAAAACATAATCAGCGCATCTCCCTCGGGGCTTTCACGGGCCTTAATCTCTGCACACTCCTCGATCACGCTCTCGATCACTTCGTACTCGGGCGGCAGCGAGAAGCGGATTTTCGACCCCTGCGGCACCGCCCCCGCGCACACCAGCGAGCGATCCTCCTTATTGGCAAACAGGGGAGCCCGCATGATCGGAGCGGCGTTCTCGCGCTGGATCTGCATCGGGAACTCCGAGCCAACGTTGACGATGACCTCGTGGAGCTCGTCGATGTTTTTGCTGACGCCCATGTACTTGATCATCAGGTCGAGTGCGGGCTCATCGTCGATCGTGTAGACCACGTTGCCCTCGCTTCTGGTTACGGTACGGACCGTGCCTACGGGCTGCCAACCGCTGGTGGCCAGGCCGGCGACACTGATCTTGTCCTCGTCCAAGATCAGGGCTACCAGCCCCTGTACGTCGTAGTGACCGTTGGTAAAGGCGTAGGTGCCGGTCATCTTGAAATCGTCTCCGGCCAGGCCCCCAAACACGGTCACGTCATCGCCCACCGCGTCTTCGAGCCCGCGCACGATTCGCTCGCCGTCGGTGGCGATCCCCCCGGAGACGACCACGAAGGCCGGCCGCCTATAGAGCGCCAGACCTTCCCGCCCTATGCCAGCGGCCAGGTCTCTGGTATCGCGGTCGCCGGTCCGCGCGTGCACGACCCGAAAGTGCGTCGGGTCGATGTCGAGCAGCATCATGGCGGTCGACTCCTCGCCGATGTTGCCGTCGATGAACTCGCCCGCGGTGGTGGCGCCCAGGATGGAGATACCACGCGCTTCGAGCAGGCCGCAGATCGCAACGCGGTCCTGTTGGATAGAGAGGAAAACGATGGCGAGTTTTGGCGAAAAGCCATCAACAATTTCGGCGTCGATTGCGCTGCGGATACCTTCGACCGAATCACCGGAAATGGATCTTGCTTGCATGATAGGTGGTATTAGTGGTGGTGAGCGTGAGTCGCCTCGGGCGTAGCCTTGAGCTGCTTGATAAAGCTGCCGGCGTCGTCGACGTAGGGCGCAAGTCCAAAACCCAACACCGCGACGAAGTCACTCATTATAAGTGCACCCTCGACCCAGCCCTGCTCCGGCGACCAGGACTCGTTGCAGACGAAGACCTCGGGCGCAGGATTCCAGATGTTGAAGTAGACATCGTCCATGTCGTCGACCCCGAGCTTGTACTGGTGGTAGCCGTGCCCGAAAGGCTCGGCGCCCCACACGCGAAACGTGGAGAGCACAGGCGCCGGGATCTCGGCGTCGGGCGGCATGCCGAACAGCCTTCGCACCTGTGCCAACATCTCGTGGACGAGCGCTTTGGAGGCCGGGAACGTACCCGCGGGATTGGTCGGGAAAGCGGAGGTCCTGTAGGCCTCGCCGAGGTTTTGCAGCTCCTGCCAGTAGTTGCCGCGGTCGTAGTCGGTGTACTGCGTGAGCGCGGCCGGGCCAACGTAGGTGGCGTCCTGTGCAGCGTCCTCGGGGAACTGCGAGAAAGTGTACACCGACCCGAGCGGCTCGTCGGTAAAATTAGGACCATTCGTGAGCGCGACGGCGGGATTGGCGTGCCACCAACGTTGGTCGAAGTAGAGGCCCACCTTGGTAAGCTCCATCTCGCGAACGCTATCGAGCGCGGCCATGAAGCTGGCGTTGGTATTGAGCAGCGGACTGGCCGCGCTCAGCTTGGCCAAAGGCTTGCGGGGGAGGGCCAGGATGACGCGCCCGGCGGTGTAGGTGCCGGCGTCGGACTCGACGGTAATGCCCGCTGATGACTCGCGTACGGCGTTCACGGTCTCGTTGAGGTAGATGAGGGCACCCTTGGCGGTAATGCTTTCCGTGAGCGCGGTGGCGAGGGTCTGAAAACCCTCGGCGAGTGTCTTGAAGGGCGTCTGGCGCGGGCTCGGGAAGTCGAACAGGATTTGCAGTCCCTCGCCCGCATTGATGAACGCCCGGACCGGACCCATAAAACCGAGCGTATGGTCGAGCATCTCGACGCACTCCTCGCTCAGGCCGAACTGCCGGAGGATGGCCCAGAAACCCCATTGATTCAGAGTGATGGCGTTGCCCTCGAAGTCCGCGTAGGTCCACTCGTTACGGAAAGTCATCCACTCCGCCGGAGACACCGGAATTTGCGTCTCGCCGTTTTGGCTGAGGATGCTGTCCATGACCTCGCCGAGGATGGCCGACGGATTCTTATTGCGCTCGCCGGGCGCCAGGTTGTAGATCGTGGCCCAGATGGCGTCCCCGCTGACCTGGGCATCGCGTTCGGTGAAGGAGCGGCCGCGCAACAGGTACCGGTTGTTCTGGTCACCCATCACAAAATCCACCGGCGTCAAACTGTTGCCTTCCGCCTGCAACGCGCCGATGAGTTTCCAGAGGTGCTGCATCTTGCCGGAGTCTTGGGGCACGAAGCGCATGGCGCCCTCCTCGTCCTTGACGGCGTAGGTTTGTCCGTCGGCACCGGTGATGTCGACGGTAGTGGTCTGGAGGCGGCCGCCCGTGCGTCCGAGCTTTTCTATAATCAGGATGCTCGGCGCAGGTTGGATTTCATTGAGGAGGCGCCAGGCGGCGAAGAGGCCGCTTACCCCGGCGCCTGCTATGATGATATCGTATTGGGGTGTGTCGTTTGATTGGTTGCTCATGACTTCTGGCTTGGGGGGGATTACAGTTTGACGAAGGGTGCCCAGGCGGCGGGGTAGTCGCGTTCAGACAAATTGATATTGACGAGGAAGGGAATCGCTTGTGCCGCGTGAATCTGCGCGAGGGCGTCGTGTAGGTCCTGGACGGTGTGGACGTCGAGGCCGAGGCCGAGCGTGGGATCATCATTCGTGAAGGCCGACATGAGGCTTTTGTAGCTCCATGGTTGCAGCACGTTGGCGGCCTCGAAAGGAGCCTCAGAATTTGGCTGGTAGGGCGCCGGGTCGAGTAGCATCTGCTCGACGCCGTAGACTTTGTTGTTGAGCACGAACACGACGGCGTTGCGTTTCTCCCTCACCATCGTCGAGACGGCTTGACAGGTGAGCTTGAAGGCACCGTCGCCCACGATCACGACGACGCGCGAATCATTGGTGAAGGACGCCCCCAGGCCAGCGGGCACGCTCCACCCGATCGAGGCCCAGAGGGTTTGCGCGAGGAAGCCGTTCTGGCGTTTGATCCGCAGCCCGCTCGAGCCCCCGAAGGTGGACAGGCCGACGTCTGCGACCACGATGTCACTCGGCAAGATGGCCGCGTCGAGCAGCTGGAAAAAGGTGTCGTAGGTGATCGGATCGGCCGGCGGCGGTGGTGCAATTGCCGGCGGAGACGCAGGCTGGGTCCACGGCGAGGTGTAGCCCCGGGTAGCGACGAGGTCGAGGAGCGTTTGGAGGAAGTGCTCGAGGCTCACCTGGACGTAGAGGTCCTCGTTGACCTTGACCATTTGTTTGGACGCAAAGACGGGCGCGGGGTTGCCGCTCTCGAGCGACTTGGTGGCGAATACATTAAGATCTGTATTCCACACCCCCAGACCGATGAGGCAATCGCACTCATCGGTGAAGGTTTTGACGAAAGCCGACGTAAACACGCCGTCGTGCATGCCCACGAACCAGGGATCGTCCTCGGCGATGGCCGCCTTGCCAAGCAGACTGCTGGCATAAGGAATAGATATGGACTGCTGAAGAGCGGTAAATAGGTACTGCAGGCCGTAGGTCGAGACTTCCTTCCCGAGCCAGAGCATCGGTCGCTGGCTGGCCTTGAGTAAGGCGAAAGTGGCGGCGGCGGCATCGGTGACGGCGGCTACGATCTGCGCGGCGTACTTGTTGGGCGGCGTGGCGCTCGCGAGACTCCGGAGGACCTCCAGCGAGACGTAGCTCGGCTCGGCGATGAGGTTGCCCACCGGCGCGGCGCAGGGCATGTAGTAGCAGTCCTCGGAGATCTCCAGGGCGACGGGCTTTGACTGCGAGATGCAGGCCAGGAGCGCGGCGTCGATCTGGGCGGGCGCCGTGACAGGATTTTGGATTCGCTCGAAAGCCACCGTGACCGGCGAGAAGACGACGCGGTTGAAGTCGTCATTGTTGACGTTGTGGTGGAAGCGCTCGCCGGCGTTGACCTCGTCGAGCAGCTTGGAATTACTCAGGGTCCCGATGATGACGACCACGGGGATGTCTTCGACGTAAGAGCCGCCGGTGGCGTTGAGGACGCTGAAGGAGCCGACCCCCGTCGTGACCGCGACTGCTCCCAGGCCATTGGCGCGGGCGTAGCCGTCGGCGGCGTACCCGGCGTTGAGTTCGTTGCAGTTTCCGATCCGCTGGATCTCCCCATCCGTGTCGACGATCTCGAGCAGGTCACTCGTGTAGTCGCCCGGTACGGAGAACAGATGATTGATGCCGAGTTGCTTCAGGCGACGACATAGGTAGGTACCTACGTTAAAAAAAGTATTCATTCCGGGTAATATCGGGTGTCATCGCGTGGCAGTCGAGCATTCACAAATGCTACCTCGACAATGTGTCAACGATATTACGCCAAGCGGGACTACTATTTCATACGTGGGTAGAAAATAGCCTCGCAACTGGGGTAAATACTTTTGATTTAGATTTAACAATCCAACTTCGCACCCTTTTGCATTACCTCATATGCAGTAATAATGGTCCGCTACTCCTTGGGCCGCCCGGTTTGCGGAAGGACGGAAGTCCTGCGAGGTCGGGGGGCTTGCCTTACGTAGTCCGGGTCGCGCTGGCACTGCGATGGGTTCGACGATTCCAGGCGCTCGTTGGTGCAGGGCTGCGGGATGCCCGCCATAGGATACGCCGCCGGGCACTCGTCGATAGCGAATCCGGGATAAAATGGGGCCGTTTAAGACACGGTGGGGGGTAAGGAAGGAGGTAAAAGCAAACGTGTGGAGGCAAAGGAAGAGTCAATATTTGGGGGACGAAATTGAACTCTCAATGGCCTTAATGAGCTAGGCGGGGATGGTAATTCGTGATCTCGGGCAGCACGGTGGAGCGTCGGGTCATCAAGAGTTGCGACCTTGCGAGCTCGTGTCGTCATTTATTTATTTACTCACCGCCATTACTGCTTCAGGGTTGATCAAAGCAGCTCCACGATTCGGTATGATGAATCGATGGAAGCTCGATTTTAAATGACGACTTACCCCTAGTTCCGCACCACCACGCCCTGCCGCTCCAATTCTCCTTTCAGCTCTCCGATACCGATTTCTCCGAAGTGAAATACGCTCGCCGCCAGCGCCCCATCTACACCCACCGCGAAGACATCGGCGAAGTCTTGTATCGTACCTGCACCGCCGCTGGCGATAATGGGGACGGTGAGTTTTTGCGAAAGCTGAGAAAGGGCGTCGAGCGCAAAACCAGCTTTGGTGCCGTCGTGGTCCATGCTCGTGAAAAGGACCTCGCCCGCGCCTCGCTCCTGGGCTTCCTGGCACCAGGAGAAGAGTTCGTGCTCGGTGGCGTGACGGCCGCCGCCTGTGTAGACGGTCCAACGCTCTTCGGCAAAACGCGCGTCGACGGCGAGGACGACGAATTGATTCCCGAAGGCGCCGGCGAGTTCGTCGAGTAGTTCGGGCCTGCGTACCGCCGCCGAGTTGACGGCCACCTTGTCACAGCCGGCGTACAGGACTGCCCCTGCGGCACTCACGGAGTCGATGCCCCCGCCGAGGGTAAACGGGATACTCACGCCACGCGCGACGGCCTTCGCCAAATCGATCACGGTGCTCCGCCGCTCGTGCGTGGCGGTGATGTCGAGCAACACCAGTTCATCCGCGCCCTGCTCGGAGTACTGCGCCCCGAGGGCCACGGGATCGCCGGCGTCGCGGAGGTCGACGAAGTTGACGCCCTTGACGGTGCGCCCGTCCTTGACGTCGAGGCAGGGGATGATGCGTTTGGCGAGCATAGGCGGCGGCGAAAGTCGCAAGAAAAGGGCGACGAAAATTTTCTCTCTCGCGGCTTGGCCAGCTTACGCGCTCCCCTTATCTTTGCGGCCGTCCTCGACAGACCCGTGGTGTAATGGTAACACTACTGATTTTGGTTCAGTCATTTAAGGTTCGAATCCTTACGGGTCTACCAAAAAAAGCCGCTAACAAGCTCGCCGAAAGCGTGTTAGCGGCTTTTTTCGTTTGGAATGTCACCCCGGGTTCCGCACAATAAACCAGCGATCTCGGGCGCGTGAGTCAAGGCCTTAGCTACGCCGCCATCGCCACTTCGCGCGTGAACATACTCGCGGCCATTGTGCGGGGGAAGGCACTGAGGTCGAGGTGGTAGTGCGCCTTGCCATTGAGGTCTTGGATGATCACGACACCAGCGTTGACCAGGGCACGCAGGTCGTGCTGGACGTCGCCCCAGCTCGCACCGTAGCTGGCCTTGAGGTAGGCCTCCGGCAGTTGGTCGAAACCGATGGCACGGATCAGCGCGCGTCGCCGCGGCTGGCTGAGGTGGACCAGGATCGGCTCCACGGGCCGCTGGTTAATCGGGAGGCGTGACTGGCTGGGGTCGAGGAGCTCTGCGATGGCGATCATGGCGTGTCGGTTTCTGGACGCTAATGTAGGCGGCCACATCAATACAAACAGCTTGTTTAACCATTTTTGTTTAAAACTACAAAAAAGATCAAACGAAACCCGCGGCATCCAGCGAGGGCCTCGGCGGTTGTTTTGCCGAAAGGCGTAAAACGCGACGTACGCTCACCTTTAGCTAGCACTCTTAGCACTCCCTGATGACCATCACCCTCCGCTCCACCGATGACGAGCTCGGCTACATCGGCACCAACGACCGCGGCCAGACCCAGACCTTTAGCGGTGTCAAGGGCGCCGCCAGCCCAATGGAGACCGTCCTGATGGCGGCCGCCGCCTGCTCCTCGATCGATGTCGAGCTCTTCCTCACCAAAATGCGTGCCCCGGCTACGGCCGTCGAGGTGACGGTCACCTCGGAGCGCGCTGATGCCGTGCCGTCGGTCTTCACGAAGATCCACCTCCACTACCGCATCTCCGGCGAGGTGCCCGACAAGAAGGCGGCCAAGGCGGTGGCGATGTCGATGGACCAGTACTGCTCGGTGAGCCTGATGCTCAAGGCGAGCGTGGAGATCACGCATAGTTTTGAAGTGTTGAAGATTGAAGGTTGAAGTGTTGAAGGCCCTCCGGACGGGCGCTTCATACGCGGTAAGCATTCAACACTTCACCCTTCACACTTCAACACTTACCCTAAACAAGTACCTCCAACTCCACTTCCTCCTCGATCTGCCGGAGCATGACATCGGCAGCCTCCTCGTGCACGGCGCCGTCGTCGGCGAGTTGCGCGAAGCGGTCGGCGGCGAAACTAGGTTCGAAGGTCCCGAGGCCGCTCGGGTGCGCAAGGTGCGGATTGGTGAGTTCGCGGAGGTGCACGGCCCAGATCCCGGAGCTCGTGCCGTTGCGCGTGACCTGGAAGGCGTCTCGGACTACGTACTGCTCGTCGCGCTTCGGGAGGTTCGGGATCGTCGCCTGCTGGATGGCGTCGAAGCTATCGTTGACGCAGACGATCCGCTGTCCTGCTTTAAACATCGCACTCGGGTTTGGGAGCTTTTCTATACCGGCTTTCGCCAAAACAACGTCGGGCTGGGGCTCCGGTTGAGGGCAGCAAAAATACAGCACCTCCCTTCCCGCAGGGAGCCGCGAGTGTCACTAACCTTACCGACCGCTAGCGGGCGACACCGCTCAACGAACAACGCAAGCTTTCCCCTACGTTAATTTCATTCTATGCCCCTGTCGACCCTCGGAAGATTTCTGCTCGGCTTCGCGGCCGGGATTATCCTGGCCGCCTGCAAGGAGTTCGCCCAGCTCCCGGAGGCCGAGGCGACCCTCATCGAACCCGTCACCGCGAAGCGCCTCAAGGACCGCGGACCGTACGTCCTCCAGAGCATCCTCCCGGAGGCGTTCGACGTGTACATGAGCGAGGCGCCCGGCGCGGAGCCCCGCGGGATCTTCGTCGGGCGATTACTGCCAGGCGTGGTCGATAGTCCGGCCACACTGGAGATTGCGCAAGTGCGCAGTGACGTGCGATATTACTTCGACCTGGTGGCCGACGACGGTACGGAGATGCGCGTGTCGGAGCGGCGCCTCCCGCTCGAGGGCGCGGACAACTTCAGAGACATGGGCGGTCTACCGGCCGCCGACGGCAAGCGGATTCGTTGGGGGCAGTTTTACCGCGCCGACAAGCTGACCGAATTGACGGAAGATGACCTTCGATATCTAGGGTCGCTCGACCTGCGGAGCGTCGTGGACCTACGTTCCGAGCAGGAGGTGGTCAGTGCGCCGGACGTTTTGCCGAAAGGCCTCAAAGGCAAACCCGTCAACTACGTCCACATGCCGATCTACAACGAGGCCGAGGACACGACCGACATCAAGGGGCGCATCTTGTCGGGCACGTTCGGGCGCAAGGAGGCCGATAACCTCCTGGTAGAGGTCAACCGCCTCCTCGCCAGCCGCGAGGCCTACCGCTTTCAGCCCTTCGTCGACCTCATCCAGGACCCCCGCCAGGTGCCGGTGGTGTACCACTGCACGAGCGGCAAGGACAGGACCGGATTTGCGACCTACCTCCTGCTGCACTCGCTCGGCGTGGACTCGGCGATGGTGTTTAATGATTACCTGATGTCGAACTACTACCGCTTCGATCGCAACAGGCGCAACCTGCGCAAGGTAAACATCGCGCAGTACATCAAGAAGGTCGACCCGGAGGTGTTGAAGCCATTGATGCTCGTTGATCCGACCTACTTACAGGCCGCTGTCTCGGAGATCGAGAAGAGTTACGGTTCGGTAGATTCGTTTTTAGTGAAAGAGTATGGCTTGACGGGGGAAAAGAAGAAGGTCTTGCGGGAGCGGTACCTCTATTGAGCCCTGCGGCGCGGGGCCTCTGGCAGAGAGCCTCCGGCGGGGAGCCTTCGGCGCTGACACGTGCACCGCTCTCGGTAGCGCCGCAGGCCCAACGCCGTAGGCTCAGCGCCGCAGGCAACCTTATCGCCGCAGGCTCCCCGCCGGAGGCATCCCCAAATAGTCCACCACAAAGTTCGTATACAACGCCACCCCCGTCTTCAAGCCCCGCTCATCGATATAGAAGTCCGGCGTGTGGTGCGGCGCCACCTCGGACTGATCCTTGCTCGGGTCCATTCCGCCTACGAAGACAAACAGGCTCGGCACCTTGGCAGCGTAATAGCTAAAGTCCTCAGCGCCCGTCACGGCGTCTTGCAACTCGACGTGGTCCTTGCCGGCGGTACGCTCTAGCGTAGGCAGCATGCGGGCGGTGAGCGTTGGGTCGTTGTAGGTTACGAGTGTCCCCTCGCGAATAATCACCTCGGCCGTGGCACCGTAAGCCTCGGCGGTGTGCGTCACGACGCGGCGGATATCTGCGTGGAGCTTGCGCTGCATGGCTGTGTCGAGCGTACGGATCGTGCCGATCATCGTGGCGGACTCCGGGATGATGTTGCCGCGCACACCCGCGTCGACTTTACCAATCGTGACCACGGCGGCGGCCTTCGTGAGTTCGGTGTTGCGGCTCACCACCGTCTGCAAGGCATTGATGATCGCGGCACTCGTGACAATCGGATCGACCGACTTCCACGGGTACGCCCCGTGCGACTGTGTCCCCGTCACCACGATCTCCAGCGGGTCGGAGGCCGCCATCGTGCCGCGCGGCTTGTAGCGGATCGTACCGGCGGGTGTCTGCGAGTTGATGTGGATCCCGAACATGACATCCACCTTTGGGTCGTCGAGCACGCCTTCCTTCACCATCAGTTCGGCGCCGCCCTCCTCACCTTTCGGCGCACCTTCCTCAGCGGGCTGGAAGACGAAGACTACCGTGCCGGCCAAATCTTTCTTCATTGCCGAGAGCCGTTCAGCTGCTCCCATCAACATCGCCACATGTGTATCGTGCCCGCAGGCGTGCATGACGCCCACTTCCTTATCGTCGTAGGTCGTCATCACCTTTGAGGCAAACGGCAGGTCGACGCGCTCTATCACCGGCAAGGCGTCCATGTCGGCGCGCAGGCCTACTACTGGACCAGGTTTACCACCCCGCAGAATGCCGACCACGCCGGTGTGTGCGATGCCCGTGCGGACTTCCATCCCGAGCTTCGTGAGGTGATCGGCGACGAGCTTGGCGGTGCGGGTCTCGCGGTTGGAGAGTTCCGGGTGCTCGTGGATGTCGCGGCGCCACGCGATGACCTTGGCTTCGAGGTCGGGCGTGATGGCGGTTTGGGCTTGCGCCAAAACGGGGAGGGCGAGGGCGGCGGCGAGGGTGAGGAGGGGTCGGTGCATTGGGGGAAGGTAGGGCTGAGACATCTAGACGCTTTGTCGGCTTTCAGGTGCGATAGTTTTTTTGGGCTTCCGCCAAAACCGACAACGGATCGACTCGTCCAAGGTATAGGGCGCAGGCGAGCTCGGTCTCCGTGAGTACGGTGCTAGTCATTACCGCTAACCGTACGCTCCCACCCCCCGCCGATCGAGTGCATCAAAGCAGATATAAACCCGTGCTCACGAGTCCGCGCCAGAATTGAGACATGGACAAATCTCTCGGAGCCCTAAAGTAGTAAACCAAGGTCTGCGCGAGAGATTGAGTTGCAAGAATTCAAGCAGACCCTGTATTCCCAGATCGCTTCGTCGCCCACCTGTCGCAGGCTGACGCATGCTTTATTAGTCCTCAATATTGGCGAACTGCTCGCTCAGGATCAACCTCATCACGAGGTAGCCGGCGATAAAGCCCCAAATGACAAAGAATAAAATGATAGCGGCGCACAATGTCGTGAACTCGTCCACGGTAGCTAGGGGAGCCAGTTCGGGCCTCAAGCCCATGGCCATCGTTCGAGCCACCTTAAGGATATACCCTGGTGCTTCTTCAATTTGGACTAGGCCGGCGCCGATAAGTAACTTCGTAAGCCAATCCGAGATCTGGGTCAAGTTGGTGTTCTCTTCAATGCGCTTGACGTAGGTTGCGTTGGCTGTTGTCACCAAATTATTCAGCGGAGCATCACCCGAAATGATTTTGGGTACGCTGAAAATGAAACCGAGTAAGCAACCCACAACCAAAAAGGCCATGGACCAAATCAGTGACAACGCGGGATTTACCTCCTCGAACCAGCAAAATCTGATGACCAATGCGACCCCAATCAAGACTCCAGCCCCGATATTGATAGAGGTCCACAAGTATCTCGTTTTTCTACGGGTAGACATCAGCTCACTGGGTTTTAATAAGCAAATCACACGCGAAACCCCCTTACGGTAAGTCCCACCGCGATACCGACTCTGAGGTTCCCTAATTCTGACTGACTCCGTCTTCTCTGTCGAGAATAAGTGAGGCACAGGTTCCTCGCTGCCGCCCCGCCATGCCAATAGCGCACGCCCTTCGGGGCGGCTATTTCGACATCTGGCTCGGCAAGGTAGCGCGGCTCGTGCGTCATTGAAGCGCTTCCCTAGCGCACTAGTAACTAAAGTATATACTTTGAGGAAAAAAATTCAGAATCCTCGCTTCGCTTACAGCAAAAGGAGGATAGCGCTAGTTTGGTCGCCCTTCAATATTCTTCTTCGCTCATTATTTAAATCCCCTACCCCACCTCATTATCTGGATGCCCCTCGTCCCCATTCTCCCCGGTATGCGGCCGCCCGAATCCGCGCTTCTCGTCGTACTGCCCCCTGTCGTTCCTGCCCGGACGATCCGTTCGCGTATCCCGATCCCCCTTCTCCCGCTCTCTTATCTCCCGACGCTTCTCGTCATCTGCATCATACCGCATGATGATCTTCTTCACCAAGCGGTGACGCACCACGTCCTCCACCGTGAGGCGGATCATGTCGATCCCGTCGATGTTCGGCAGAATCTCGATCGCGTGGCGCAGGCCCGACTTCTGCGAGTACGGCAGGTCAATTTGGCTCAGGTCGCCCGTGATGATGGCTTTGGCGGTCGGGCCGAGGCGCGTGAGGAACATCTTCAGCTGCATCGTCGTGCAGTTCTGCGCCTCGTCGAGGATGATGAAGGCGTTGTCGAGTGTGCGACCGCGCATGAAGGCCAGCGGCGCGACCTCGATCGTGCGGTTGGCCATGAACTCCTCCAGCTTCTTCGTCGGGATCATGTCGAATAGCGCGTCGTAGAGCGGACGCAGGTACGGGTCGACTTTTTCTTTGAGGTCGCCCGGCAGAAAGCCTAGACTCTCCCCAGCCTCCACGGCAGGACGGGTGAGGATGATGCGCTTGACCTGTTTTGCCTTGAGCGCCGCCACCGCCAGGGCCACCGCAGTGTAGGTCTTGCCCGTACCGGCCGGTCCGACCGCAAACACGACATCGTTGTGCCCGACCGACTGCACGAGCGCTAGTTGGTTGTGCGTCCGCGCCCGGATCGGAAAGCCCTTCGTCGTCGTCGTAATCGTCGCCCCGCCCACACCCGCCGGACCTTCACTCACCGCCGTCGGTAGCTGCGTCTGCCACGGCTGCCCGCCGCCGAGGATCTCCTTGACGGTGTCGGTGTTGAGTTCCTTGCGCTCCTTCAGGATCCGGATCATCGTCTCGATCTGCTCCTTGGCCGCCTGGGCGTCTGCCTTCTCGCCGGAGATGCGGACCATGTTGCCGCGCGTGGCGATGTTCAAGTCGGGGTAGGCCTCGCGTAGGAGGCGGACCTTGGCGTTGTTCTCGCCGAAGAGTTCGACCGGGTCCACCTGGTCGATGCGGAGTTGGATATCGCTCAAATGCAGAAATTTAGCGCGTAAAGTAGTCGCGGGCCGCGAGAGCGTCGATGGCTCGGGGGAAGTTGTACTTTCGCCCGCCTACCAATCCCGTCCGCCCCCCCGAATCAGAATGTCGATCGTAACGCTAACAACAGACTTTGGTTTGCGCGATCCCTACGTGGGCCAGCTCAAGGGCGCCATCCTGTCGGCCGACCCGACGGCCGTGATCGCGGACTGCACGCACCTCATCCCGACCTTCGACCTCATCGAGGCCGCCTACCACCTGTCGCACACGTGGTCGCACTTCCCCGCCGGCACCGTCCACCTGTGCACCGTCAATCGCCTCTCGGCCGCTGAGCCCGAGGCTTACATCGGCTTTCGCCAAAACGAGCACACCTTCCTCTGCCCGGACAATGGTCTGGCGTACCTCCTGTTCCCCGATATCGACGGAGGCGTGTTCGAACTCGAGACCAGCGGCCAAGCCTCCACGAAGGCGGTGCTCTCGGCCGCGATCCGCAAGCTCGCCCTCGGCTTCGACTGCCGTCACCTCGGTCCGGAGCTCACCCACCCCGAGCAATCTATTCGCGCCGAGCCGATCACCACGCAGCACTACATCCGCGGTTCGATCGTCCACATCGACGGCTACGGCAACGCCGTGCTCAACGTCCACCGCGACCTCGTCGAGCGCATGGCGCGCGGCCGCCGTGTCCACACGCGCCTGGCCAACTCCAAGCCGATCGTCGACATCGTCGACCACTACCACCAGGTGCCCGAGGGCGACCTTCTCACGCGCTACAACTCCATGGGCTACGTGGAGATCGCGATGAACATGGGGAAGGTGGCCACGCTGTACGGGCTCGAGAGGGATCAACTGGTGCAGTTGGAGTTTGAAAGCTAATTGTTGAAGGCTTGAAGTTTGAATTGTTGAATGTGCTACCGCGTAGGACGTACTCGTCGGCTGTTTTTTAACGCAAAGGGGCGCGAAACTCCGCAAGGGACGCAAAGGCTCCTGCACCCTTGCTAGCGCGGTAAGCCTGGAGGTTAGCCAGCGCGCTCCCCGCGCCTGGCCTCGCCGCTGCTTTGCGACCTTTGTGTTTTTCCCTTCGCGCCTTTGCGTTGAAAAACCCGCCTCTGCATGGATTTTTCCAAGTTTACCAAAATCTTCGTCCTCGTAGACACCGATACGGCTACCCACTGCCTCCCCCGCCTCAGGCAGTCGTACCCCGTTTTGGCGAAAGCCGAAGTCGTCACTATCCCCGCCGGCGAAGCCAACAAGACCATCGCCACCGCCGAAACCGTCTGGCAGGCGCTCATCGACGCACGAGCTGATCGCCGGGCGCTCCTCGTCAACCTCGGCGGCGGCGTCGTCACCGACCTCGGCGGCTACGCGGCGGGCTGCTACAAGCGCGGCATTAAGTTCGTCCACGTACCGACCACAGTCCTCGGCATGGTAGACGCGGCCCTCGGCGGCAAGACCGGCGTCGACTTCGGGGGCGTCAAGAACAGCATTGGCCTGTTCCGCATGCCGGAGGAGGTCATCACGGACGTTGCGTACCTCGACTCGCTGCCACCGCGGGAGGTGCGCAGTGGCATGGCCGAGATGTACAAGCACGCCCTCATCCACGACGCGCGCCACTGGGAGGAGCTCAAGGCGACGAAGGGCGATCTGATGGCCACGGCTTCCGCCAAAACCCTCATCGAACAGTCCCAGCAGATCAAACTGGACATCGTGGCCCAGGACCCAGAGGAGCAGGGCCTCCGCGAGGCCCTCAACTTCGGACACTCCGTCGGGCACGCGATGGAGAGTGTCCTCCTGGCCAGCACCAACCCCGCCCTCCACGGTGAGGCGGTGGCGGCTGGGATGATCTGCGAGGCCTACCTCAGCCAGGAGCTCGCTGGGCTCTCGGAATTCGAGGCCGACGACATCGAGCGGACGCTGCTCGGGGTCTACGGGAAGTTAAAGATTCACGCCAATCACATGGTCAATCTGCTCGCGCTCGTGGCCAACGACAAGAAGAACCGCGGCGGCGTGACGCGGATGAGCCTCCTGCACCGCATCGGCGACCCGAGACTAGGCGTGGCCGTGAAGCAGGACCAGATTGAAGCTGCGGTGGAGCGGTACGCTGCGCTGTAATTCCAATTACGGATTCCGAATTTCAACTGTGCTGCCGCGTACGGGCGCCCGTTCGACTGGCTCCGCCAGCGGGCGCCGATGGTTGGGCTACGCCCGCGCGGCACTCGCGGACTGCGTCGAACGCCACACCCGCGGTAGCACATTCAACAATTCAACCCACAACCCTTCAACAATTCCCTCCCCTCACCCTCCCTCCCCCCGGCATCATATTTGCACCGCGATCTATGTGACGCCTCCCGCGCCACGCCTCACGTATGCTCGCTACCCCACTCACCCCGCTCCGGAAATCGGCCCACCGCCTGACCCGCGTCCTAGCGTGCGCACTCGTGTTTTGCGGAAGCGTAACCGCCGTAGCCCAGACGCCACAGCCCGTACATTATGAGGAGGGCGCGCAGAAAACGAAGTGGGACCCAGCGCGCAAGCTCATCCCCTGCAGCGACAACGACGCCGGTACCATCACCGTCGGATCCGCCAAAGGGCAGTCGACTGACCTGAGCCTCGACACGCTCTTCCTGTGTTTCGGGGACACCGTCCTCATCGACCACAACGGCGACCAGCGCCTCGACGGCGACCCAGACAAGTCCACGCCCGCGGGCGTCGGATACGCCTGGTACGATTGTCGCCCCACCGCGACCGGGCCGACCCGCATCGCCGTGGAAGCTGATCGCTGCCTCATACTTAACCCGACCAGCGACCCTAGTATCGCAGCCTTCTTTATCTCGACGGCCAACCGCCTCGACGGCGACCAGAAGTTCTGGAACGACGGGAGTGTGCAGACGCGCTTCGGCGCGGGCGCCCCGAAGCTGATCTGGTTCGCGCCCATCACCTTCGATAGGCTTGAGGCTACGGGTCCGAAGTACGAGCGCAATGGCTCCTGTGTGAGCGTGAGCACGCGCGCGGCCTTCGCGGTGGTGTACCTCAATGAATTGACCGCCGGCGCCGTGTCCGTGGGCAATTGCGGAGGCTCGTTTACGGTGGTGGGTGGCCTACCGCAGTACAGTTCGCGGGCGCGCTACTCGGTCGAGATCGTTAATCGCGCCAAGCCGGGCGTGCGCGGCAATCTTCTCAATCCCGACGTGCGCTCCGGTGGCCAGGCAAAGTTCAGCGTACCGGAGGCCGGCACCTACGACATCGTGGTGCGCGACGCAAAAGGCTGCGTGGCCACGGCCGTCGCTGCCGACGTGACGGCCTGCGTGCCGCCGCCCAAGGTTACGCTCACTGTCGACTCCCTCAAGGCGGCCCCGAATACGGAAGTCTGCGTCCCAGTCCGCGCCACGGGCTTCACCGACGTCACGCGCTACCGCTTCAACCTCAGCTACGATGAGGTGCGCCTGCGCTACGAGCGGCTCCAGAACATCCACCCCGGCATCGCGCCCTTCCTCATCGGCGGCGGACCGTCCCGGCTCACCGTCGACGTGACGGCGCCGGCGGGTACGTCGTACTCGGTTCCGCCGGGCGCGATCCTCTTCGAGGTCTGCTTCAAGACCCTCGGGACCGAGGGTGAGTTCGGGACTGTCGTCGTAACGGCGCCACCGGCCGGTATTCTCTTCGAGGCCGGCGCCCAGACCCTCGACCCACAGACGACCCCAGGCGGTGTGCTAATCACGAATCAACCCTACGGCCTGCTGCTCGAGTCCCTACCGGGCTGCGGGGGCACGAACGCCAATGCCATTTCGATCGGGGCCTTCGGGGGGGCGGCCCCGTACAGCGTCATTTACGGCACCGTGGCCGAGGGACCCATCCGCGGACCGCTCGCGCTCGCCAACGACGCGGCACGCGTCAAGACGCCGGCCAACCTCGCCCCCGGCAACTACATCGTCCGCGTCACCGACAAAGTCGGTTCGGTGTCGTCGGGGACGATCCGCGTGGCGGACGGTCCGGTGTTGAGCGTCAACGTGAGCATCGTGAGCGAGCTGCGGTGTCGCGACGACGCAACCGGGGCCCTGCGCGCGGTGCCCCTGCTGGACTTCAGTACGCCAGGCAATCCCGACGACTACACCTACACCTGGAAGAAGGCCGGCGTCACGATCGCGAACACGCAGTCCATCAACGGGCTCGGTGTCGGCGCCTACGAGGTCACGATTACCGATAAGCGCGGCTGCGTGGCGAAGGGGACCGGCAGCATCTTCTCGCCCCCGGCCATCGACGCGCGCCCGACGGTGATCGACGCGACCTGCACCGGACCGGTCAACGGCCTCGTCGAACTCCAGCCCTCCGGTGGCACCTCGGCCTCGGGCGACTACTCCTTCGCGGTCACGCTCCCTGGCGGGGCGGTCGACAATCGCCGCGGTCCGGAGCTGCGGTTCAACGGCAATCCCGGCACCTACGCAATCGTCACCTCGGACGACAACGGATGTCGCGTCACGACCACCTCAACGATCAAGGCCGAGCGGGAGGTCGCGGTGAGTGCGGCGGTCGATTCGATCAGTTGTTTTGGCCTGACCGATGGCGAGATCGTCGTGACCGGGAGGGCCGCCTCCGGGGCCGCGCCCCGCGGTCCGCTTACCTTTATCTGGTCGGGTGACCCTCGCGGCACTACGGTCAATACGCCGACCGCGAGCGCCGTCCGCGGTCTGGCTGCAGGCACCTTCATCGTGCTACTCACGGACGCCGACCGCTGTGAAGCCCGCGACAGCTTTACCCTCTCCGAGCCGGCGCCGCTCACGGCCGCACTCGCCGGGAAGGGCGACGAGACCTGCGTCCCGGGGGCCGATGGCTTCGCGGAGGTGAATGCTGCTGGCGGGACGCCAGGCGCGCCTGGCTATCGTTACGCCTGGTCGAACGAGAACGGCGTCATCATGGCGAAGGACGCGCGCGCCGGCGGCCTGCGCGCCGGTGTGTACCAGGTGGTGGTGACGGACGACAACGGCTGTACCGCGAGCCTCTCTACGCCCGTCGAGGTGGACTCCCCGCAGCGCCCCCGCATCGATAGCCTCCCCGACGCCGCAGTAGCGTGCTTCGGCAATACCAACGGCTCCCTTACCGTGAGCGCCTCGCCGACCACCTCGCCCGTCACGAGAATCCTCTGGAGCACCGGCGCGACCACCGCCACGATTACCGATCTCGCGGCGGGTACGTACCGGGTGACAGTCTACGACCAGGCCGGCTGTGCGACCGTGGACTCCGCCCTCGTCACCGAGCCCGGCAAGCTTACGGTGTCGGATGTCGTGACCACCGGGCCACAGTGCTTCCAGCAGGGCGGCGGCAGCATCGCGGTGACGGTTGCGGGCGGCACGGCGCCCTACACGTACAGCTGGACCGACGGCACTAGCGGCGTGGGCGCCAATCGCATCTCCGGTCCGTCGATCACGGCGGGCAGTTACATCGTCACGGTCGTGGACGCCAACTCGTGTGTCCCCTTACGGGAAAACTACACCCTCCCGGAGGCCCCGAGCATAGACCCCGACTTTACCGGTATCCGCCGGGCGAGCTGCGCGATCGAGGTCTGCGACGGCGGCGCCTCGGTCACGGCTACGCTACCGGGCAGCCCGAGCGCCCGATTCATCTTCGTGTGGGACAGCGGCGAACGCAACGACGACGCCCTCGGGAGCACGGCGTCGATGTTGTGCGGCGGTCGCAACGCCCTGTTCATCCAGGAGACGAGCCTCGTTTGCCCGCCGCAGGAGTTCCCGGTCAACGTCCCGGCTCCCGACCCACTCGCCATCGAGGTCGGCGACGTCCAGGACGCCCGTTGTTTTGGCGAAAGCTCCGGCTTCATCGAAATCGCCGAAGTCTACGGCGGTATCCCTGGCTACACCTTCGAGTGGAAGAGTTCGACCGCGACCCAGACCGGCGACCGCGCCATCGACCTCGCGGCCGACACCATCGCGCTGCTGATCCGCGACAAGGACAAGTGCCCTTACCGCGACACCTTCGTCATCCACGAGCCGCCGCTGCTCACCCTCACCGAGGATACGCTGCGGACCGCAGACCCGACTTGCTTCGGCGATGAGGATGGCTCCATCGCGCTGATCGTGCAGGGCGGCAACCCCGGCGGCGGCAAGACCATCCGCTGGAATGACGCCCCGACCCGCAACAGCGTCGAGGCGCGCAACCTGCCCGCGGGCATCTACGTGGCGCAGGTCACCGACCGCAAGGGCTGTACCGCCGAGGCGACCGTACGACTCACGCAACCCGAGGAGATCGTGTACCGCGTGGCGCCTCACGAACCGCTCAAGTGCTTCGGGGACTTCACGTTCGTGGTGGTAGACTCTGCGTACGGCGGTCGCGGCGAGATGCTAGCCGACTACCAGGTGTCCATCAACGGCAGCAGCTTCCAGCCCCTCAAGCAACGCTTCCAGGTGCCAGGCGGTCTGCCGATCTCGGTGGAGGTGGTCGACCCGACCGGTTGCCAGGCCTTCGGCGAGATCATCGTCGAGACACCGCCGGCCATCACGGTACGCCTTCCGGCAAAACTGGAGGTCGAGCTCGGGGACAGCGTCCGGATCAGGCCCAGCGTCTTCCCCGGAGGCGCGCCCCTCGTGCTAGACAGCGTTCGTTGGACGCCGGACACGAGCCTCGTCTACGTCGGCGCCAACCGCCTGAGCCCCTACGCCAAACCGTTTGAGGACTTCACCTACACCCTCACCGTCGTGGACGAGGACGGCTGCACGCAGTCCGCCAGCGTTTTCATCGACGTGGACCGCAACCGCAATTTCTTCATCCCGACCGCCTTCTCGCCCAACAACGACGCCGTCAACGACAAGCTCCAGGTTTTCTCCGGCCCGGGCGTCAAGTCCATCGAGAGCGTCACGATCTTCAATCGGTGGGGCGAGCTCATGCGCGAGGCCGAAAATCTTCCGCTGAGCAGCTACGGCGAGACGGTGGTGTGGGACGGCATTTTCCGCGGGCAATTGGTGGACGCGGGCGTGTACGTGTACTTGGCGAAAGTGGTCTTTCTGGACGATCGGGAGATTGTGTATAAGGGGAATGTGAATGTGGTTTATTAGGGGCAATGGTTGAATCATTGAGGGTTGAATTTTTGACTAGGCTGCGGCGGAGACCGAGCTGGGCGGGCGGGGGGTAGCGCAGCGCCCGTCAACTAATCAACGTCCACGCCCGCCGCACCTCCCCTACCTCAGCCATGTGCTGCGCCAGCCCGCGGTGCTCCTCCATCGCTAACTCGGCGTCCACCTCCAGGAGCTTCTTCGCCTCCTCGGCGGCGACCTCCTGGATCACGGCGTCCTCCGGGATGCGGGCCAGCTTGAAGAGCATCAGCCCGCTTTGGCGCAAGCCCTCCACATCGCCGGCCCCACGCAGTTCTAAATCTTTCTCGGCGATCACGAAGCCGTCGTTGGTGTCGCACATCACCTGCAGGCGCTCGCGGCCACCCTCGCTCAGCTTGCCCTCCGTCATCAGGATGCAGTAGCTCTGGTCGGCGCCGCGGCCTACTCTCCCGCGGAGTTGGTGCAGCTGGCTGAGGCCAAAACGCTCGGCGTTCTCAATAATCATCACGCTCGCGTTGGGGACGTTGACGCCGACCTCGATGACGGTGGTCGCGACCATGATCTGCGTCTGGCGCTTTACGAAACGGTCCATCTCGAAGTCCTTGTCGGCGGCCTTGAGCTTGCCGTGGACGACGGAGATGTGGTAAGCGGGCGGCTCGAAGCGCTCCTGGATGCGCTCGAAGCCTTGCATCACATTCTTCAGGTCCATCGCTTCCGACTCCTCGATCATTGGGTAGACAACGTAGATCTGGCGTCCCTTGTCGATCTCGGAGCGCATCCACTCGTGCACCTCGGCGCGGTGCTTCTCGGTGAGGTGGCGCGTGGTGACGGGCTTGCGGCCGGGCGGCAATTCGTCAATCTTACTCACGTCCAGATCAGCGTGCGTCACGAGCGCGAGCGTCCGCGGGATCGGCGTGGCCGTCATCACGAGCACGTGCGGCGGGTGCGGCGCGTTCTTCTTCCAGAGCTTGGCGCGCTGCTTGACGCCGAAGCGGTGCTGCTCGTCGATGACGACGAAGCCGAGGTTCTGGAAGACCACCGGGTCCTCGATCAGGGCGTGGGTCCCGATCAGGATGTGGATCTGGCCTTCCTTTAGCGCGCGCAGGATGCCGGTTCGCTGCTTGGCCGGCGTCGCGCCCGTGAGAAAGCTCATCATGACGCCCGTGCCCTTCAGCAACTCGGTGAGGCCGTCGAAGTGCTGCTGCGCTAGGATCTGCGTCGGGGCCATCATACAGGTCTGGTAGCCGTGATCGATGGCCATCAGCATGGCCAAAAGCGCGACGACTGTCTTGCCCGAACCGACGTCTCCCTGCACCAATCGATTCATGTGCGTGCCCGAGGCAAAGTCGGAGGAGACTTCCGTCAAAACCCGCAGTTGCGCACCCGTCAAATCAAAGGGGAGTTTGGTTTTGACGAAAGTCTCATAGACCTGCCCCGGACCCGGAATCACGTAACCCCGCGTGTCCCGGTCGTGCCGGTACTTACCCAATTGTTGTCGGAGCTGAAACAAGAACAGCTCCTCGAACTTGATCCGCCGTGTAGCCTCGTGGGCGGCCGCCTCGCTGGCCGGGAAATGCAGATCGTGCAGTGCCGTGAAGTGGCTCACCAAACGGTACTGCTCAGACATTTTTAGCGGAAGCGTATCAATCGCCCCAGGAAAGCGCTCCTCCAACTGGCTAATGATCGCTTTTACCATGCGTCGGCGCGTCTTCATGTCGACGCCCTTGGCGTTGAACTTCTCCGTGCTCGGGTAGACGGGCTCGAAGGTCTCGTTGGCACCTGCCCGCTCCGAGACCTCGGGGTGCGGCAAACTCGCCCGCCCGCGAAAGACGCTGCAACGCCCGAAAGCCGAGTACGCCCGACCCACCGTGAGCGAGCGCGCCGCGTAGTAGCCCCCGCGGAACCACGTCAGCTCCACCTGCCCGGTTTCGTCCTCGAGGGTGGCCGTGACCCGCCGCTTGGCACCCGTCCCGATGTGGTTGACGCGCCTGAGCAGACCGTGGACGAAGACGTCCTCGCCCGGCATCTCGCGCAGGTTGCTGATCGGCGTGACTTGCGTCTTGTCGACGTAGCGGATCGGGAGCAGGTACACCAGATCACCGAGTGTGCGCACGCCGAGTTCTTCGCCGAAAAGCGCGGCCTTCTCGGCCGATAAGCCCTTGAGGACAGCGACGGGTTTGGCCAGGAAGTCTTTCCACGCGGGCAGCACGCCGGCAAAAGTAAGGACCAACACCAGGCAACCCTGCCTGTGGTCCAACGTTTTGTATCGTCTTACCTTCGCGCCACAAACGTTCATTCCCATGGCCAGCACCATCCGCCAGGAGCAAGTCTCCGAACTCGTCCGTCGCAACATGGGCACCGTCCTCCAGAACGAGGGCTCGTACATCTACGGCATCCAGGCCTTCGTGACCGTCACCGAGGTGCAGACTACCTCCGATCTGGGCATCTGCCGCGTCTACCTCAGCATCTTCGGCACCGAGGACAAGCAGGCGGTGATCCTCAAACTACAAGACGAGTACGGGCGCGTGCGGCAGGCGTTGGGCAATCGCGTGAAGAACCAACTTCGACGCGTGCCGGAGTTGCAGTTCTACCTGGATGACACCTTGGATGAGATGTACAGGCTGCGGGAGGTGTTTGAGGAGTTGAAGGAGGAGCCTAACAAGTAGCCGAGGCGGACTTTTTCGACGCGAAGGCGCAAACGACGCGAAGCGTTAGCTCGGCAGCAGGTCCCCATTGCCTCGCAGCGTTGACAGCGCTATTCTAAATATCGCTCCAGCGCCGCCCGCGCCGTGTCCGGCACCCGCGTCGGGGCATCGGCCTCGTAGTCGAAATAGACCACGATCGTCTTCATCTCGGCGGCCACCTTCCCGTGCATCAGCAGGCGGTGGGCCACGCCGACGCTCGTGTTGCCGACCTTCGTGATGTAGCTCTCGATAATGGGGCTTTCGCCAAAACGCATCTGCAGGCGGTAGTCGATCTCGAGCCGCGCGAGGATCAAGTTCTCGACCGGCACGCCCGCCTCGCGGAAGAAGGCGATCCGGGCGCTCTCGGCGTAGGTGGCGTAGAGGGCGTTGTTGACGTGGCCGAGGGCATCGGTGTCGTTGTAGCGGAGTTGGAGGGCGTAGCTGTGGGTCACGGGAGCGAAGGTCGGGATTAAGAGCTTCGTAAACTACCCCCGGGCCGAGCATCCGTCCACACGAAGACGCCACGTCGACTTTCGTCAAAACTTACGTCTTCGGTAATTCAACGCCGCGGTCGGGGAGGTAGCAAATGACTTGCGGGCAAGGTTACTTTGCCATGATGAGAAGAACCGTGCTCCTCCTCGCGCTGCTCAGCTGCGCAATCCTCTCGAGCCACCTCCTGGCGGTGTCGATGCCGCTCTCTGCGGCAGGGGCGGGATTAAAGGTAGGGCCAGCGCGGCTCGACCCCGATGCGTTCTCGACAACCTCGCACAGCGCTACGGTTGTCGACGCCGCCGATCCTCATCTGCTCGCCGCGACAAGCGACCAGCGCGGGGGGCGTGTAGCTAGCCGCCGGTCGGCTCGGCAGCGCGACAAAGTACGCGCGAGCGTCGCGAAGGTCAAGGGTCTCCTGCTGTTGGTCTTCGCGCCACGCAATAGGTACGAGCTTCCGAATGGCATGGCGGTGGCGGGATTCGTGCTTAGCCTGTCCTTTCTCTTCACGAGTTTCATCGGCCCGTTGCTCGGGATCATCTTCTCGGCCATTGCGCTGTCCCGTGCCAATCGCTACCCGGAGATTTACGGCCGACGAAATATGGCGCTCGCGGGCTTGGTAACCGGGGTTGTCATGTTCGCGATCTTAGCAGGCGCACTGTACGCCGCCCTTCTACTCGGGGGAGCGTAAGCGCCGCTGTAGATTGGGCCTTACCTACCAAAACCCGACCCAACCATGAGACCTCCCGCCCCCGCCCCAACCCTTCGCCACTTCGCCACCGCCGCCGAAGCGGCACCCGTCATCGCGGCCGAAGGCATCGGCGTGTTACGGCGCGCCATCGCCACCCACGGCACGGCAAGCCTCGCGCTGACCGGCGGCTCGGCGCCCGGCGCAATCTACGAGCAGTGGGCCACCACCTACCGCGACGCCATCGACTGGCGCCAGGTGCACTTCTTCTGGGGCGACGAGCGCAACGTGCCCCACGGCCACGACGACAGCAACGTGCGGACCTCGGCGGTGCTGTTCGATAAGCTCAACACCGATGCTACGAAGGTCCACCCGTGGGCCTGCGACCAATCCCCCGAGAATGCCCTCGAGAACATGCGGCAGGTTTTGGCGAAAGCCGGCATCACCGCCCGAGGCTTCGACCTATGCCTGCTCGGCGTCGGACCGGACGGACATGTGGCCAGCCTCTTCCCGCCCCACACGCCCTGGCGCGCCCTCGCCGACGACGACCACGCCGACGCGGTCGCCTTCGTTACCGACAGTCCGAAGCCCCCGGCCGAGCGCTACACCTTCACGCTGCCGTTCATTAACCGCAGTGCCGTCATCTACCTCTTGCCCTTCGGCGAGAGCAAACGCGAGGCACTAAAAGGATTCCTCCACCACGACGACTCGATGACGGTGCGCTACGTACACGCCCGCGAGCAGACGGTGGTGTGGACGGACCAGGACGTAAGCGGCTAGGCGCGCTTCTCGAACACCCCGACGAAGCGTAGGTAGCAGCCCGGGTCGACGTGCCTGAAGTTAGTGACTCGATAAACCGTCAACTCTAATGCTGGACATTGGTCCAAGATCCGTGACTTGAGCGTAACCGCATCGTAGTGCCGCGAGAAGAATTGGTACCAATCGGCGTACCGCAACGTAAATAAATCATTATCGTCGAGTGTGACTTTATGTCGCTTGATGGTATTGTAGATCGGGTCGACGTGGATGGTGTATTCGTGCGCGATGTAGAAAGGCAGGACGACGATTTTGCCACCGGGCTTTAACTGGCGGGACAGCTGCCGGAAGAATTGCACGTCGCTCGTGCCCTCGAAGTGCTCTAGTGAGCAGTGGAGCGTGACGGCATCAACTGAGTTATCGCCGAACGGCAACTCGTGGCCAAAGCCCCCGATCTTCTTACCCGACAGGCCCCGGGGGTAGATCAAATCCTGTTGATACGATTTTCGGACGCCATATTTCTCCTCTACGATCTCGTAAAACGGTGAGGTACAAGCGGCCATATCTACGAAGAGACTATCCGCGGCCAGCGACATGAACTGGGTCGACACGTAGTGCTCGAGGGTCTTCTCGGTAAAGTTGCTCCGTGGGTCGAATCCCCCGCCGAAGTAATCGTGCGGATAGCGCACGTCTCGGAGGTACTGGCGGTACCCTTCGATGTCGATGGCGTACTCCCGCACCGCCACCCCGACTGCCTCGAGGGCATCCACCAGGCGATCGTCGAGGCGTGGGTCATCGAGGTGCTCAGTGGAGACGTGGCCAAATTTGACGGGCTTGCCGTTGCGCTCCTTCGGGATTAGCGGGTTCCAGCGGATGAGGTCGAAGGCCAGGTCGTGTGCACTGTGGTAGGCGGCCTTCGCGAGCTCAGTGAGGACCATGCGGAGATTGGGTTGCGGATGCCCGGAAGGGCTGGGTGGCGCTACGTGGTGAAGGTAGCGAAGCCGGCTTTTACTTTCCATACACCTCGTTGTGCAATTCCTCGTCGATCGGCATCCACGTTTGAGACTTACCGACTATGCGCGTCCAAATCCCGAGCCCCTGCCACGAGAACTGGCGTGCGATGACCCCGGCGCTGCAGGGCCGTCACTGTGGGGCTTGCGCCAAAACCGTCGTCGACTTCACCAGGATGAGTGACGCGGAGGTTCTGGCGCAACTGCGGCGCGCGAGCAAAAAGACCTGTGGCCGCTTTCGCGCAAACCAACTCGACAGGAGGTTGAAAGCGCCGCTGCTGGTGCCGAAGGTTTTGGCGCAAGCCGCACCCACCATCATGAGAGCCGCCCTCGCCATTGGCGGATTCGGCCTCGCGGTGGATACGGCAAGTGCGCAGATCGGCGCCCCGGCCATCGTCCGGGAGGTGGGGCACGTCGAGGAATCGATCACTGGGGAAGTGGCATCTGTGGAAGGTCTGGATGGTGCGCATCCGGCGATTTGCGGGAAGGGTGCGGACCCGAGTGTCGTCTCGAACCAGGATTCTGTCCCGCCGATGGTAATGGGGATCGTGGTGGCGTACAGGCCTGTTCTGATGGGGGATACGGTGACGGTGCCGGAAGCGAGGACGCTTAATCAGGTGCCACCCGCGAGAGAAGGTTACGTGTGGTCGGCAGGGACCGTCATAGATGGCTTTACGGGTGAAACTTTAATTGGGGCAAAAATCCTAGTCCGGGGCACTTCCACCGGAACGATCACAGACCTAGACGGCCGGTACGAATTAGAGATTCCGGAGGGCGTCGATAGCCTCGACGTCTCTTATGCTGGGTACGAAAGCCTAACAACGGCCGCACTCGGGACCGACATCGTGATCGCTTTAGGGGGAGGCAGCGACGGCAATGTCATCTATGTCGGCGGGATACACTACGCCGCCACTCCGCTTCAGAGGATTCGGGACCTCGCGTGGCGCGTGAGACGGGGACTGAACGGAGCCTGGGAGCGGCTAGTGGCCGGCTTCAGCCACGCGGATAACACCCTCGACGAACGGGGCGGGCTATACCAACCCGTACCGCACACGTCAATACCACCTGAGGCCAATGAGCCCCGCTTGTACCCGAACCCATCATCTAATCTAGTTAAGCTTCAGCTCCCCGGATCGTCTGAGGCTGTACTGATTTCGGTCTACAATGCGCTCGGTGAATTGGTCCTCGTCCGACCTGTAAGTGAGCAGGTGCAGATGGAACTGCAGCTACCTAACGCCGCGGCAGGAGGGACTTACCTCGTGCAGGGCACGGATGCGGAAGGTCGGATCGTGGTGTCGCTGCAGTGGGTGGTGGTGGTGGATTGAGCGTAGATTAGAGACGCGCACAGCAAATCGCTCACGAGGCCGTGGGCGTTCGAGCATATCTCGTCTACTACGCCTTACCCCTTCTGTGGCATCCGCTTCACCTGGTAGACGTCCTCGCGGCGATCTTTCAAATTGCGCACCGCACCCCGCTCGTGCAGGGTCTTGAGCAACTCCAGATCGACGTCCGCCACGAGAATCATCTCGGTGTTGGGCGTGGCCTCGGCCTTGACGCCGTTGTTCGGGAAGGCGAAGTCGCAGGGCGTGAAGACGACCGACTGCGCGTACTGCATGTCCATGTTGTGGACCTTCGGGAGATTGCCCACCGAACCGGCGATTGCGACGTAGCACTCGTTCTCGATGGCGCGCGCCTGCGAGCAGTGCCGCACGCGCGAGTAGCCGTTCTGCGTGTCGGTGAGGAAGGGCACGAACAGGATCTGCATGCCCTCAGCTGCCAGGAGCCGCGAGAGCTCCGGGAACTCGGAATCGTAGCAGATCAACACGCCGATGCGGCCGGAGTCGGTATCGAAGGTCTGCACCTTGTTGCCGCCCCGCATTCCCCAGGCCGTGGTCTCGTCGGGGGTAACGTGGATCTTCTCGAAGCGCTCCGAGGTGCCGTCGCGACGACACACGTAGCCGACGTTGCGCAGGACGCCGTCCTCGCCGAGCTCCGGCATCGACCCCGTGATGATGTTGATGTTGTAGCTCACCGCAAACTCGGCGAACTTGTCCTTGAGCGGGAGCGTGTACTCGGCCAGGTGCCGCACGGCCTCCGAACTCGACAGGTGGTTGTACGCCGACATCAGCGGCGCGTTGAAGAACTCCGGGAAGAGCACGAAGTCGCAGCGGTAGTCGCTCACCGCGTCCACGAAGTACTCGACTTGCTCGATGAGGTCCTCGAAGCGACGGTACGGACGCATCTGCCACTGGACCAGGCCGAGGCGGATGACGGACTTCGCCTCCTGCAGCGGGCGATCGGCGATGGGCTCCTCGTAGTAGATGTTGTCCCAGACCAGCAGTGCGGCGTACTCCTTACTCGACTTATCTCCGGCGAGGTAGCCCTTGAGGATCCGGCGGACGTTGAAGTCGTTAGAGAGCTGGAAATTGAGCACCGGATCGTGGATCTCGCGGTGGCGCACGGCGTCGATGTACTCACGGGCCGTGTACTCGTCGGCGTGGGCGGTGTAGTTCGGCAGGCGCCCCCCGAAGGCAATGCCGCGGAGGTTGAGCTTTTCGGCGACTTCCTTGCGGTAGTCGTAAAGGCGGCGCCCGAGACGCATCCCGCGGTACCTCGGCCGGATGAAGATGTCGATACCGTAGAGCCACTCGGCCTCCGGATCATGGGTACTAAAGGTGTAGTTGCCGGTGACCTGGCGGTAGGTGTGGGCGGCGTCTGCGAACTTCGGTGCCACGCGCAAGGTGAGGGCCGCGCCGGCGATCTCGCCGTTGACGGTCACGATCGCCTGGCCCTCGGGAAAGAGCTTAATGAGTTCAGCGACACTCTCCTTCTCCCAGGCGCCCTGGTCGAGGTCGTGGTAAGCCTCGGTGGCGGCGTCGCTGAACTCCTTGTAGTCGGCCATCTGCAGTAGGCGGAGTTCAACTTTCTGGGTGCTGCTCGGGGCAGGTACGAGTGGGGTGAGGTGTTCGACCATGGGTAGTAGTAAACGGCAAAAGTGGGGAAATGGGTGGGGACGGGGGTCACAAATGAGAAAAGCCACGGGCGGCCAAGCCCACTCAGTGGGACAGGCGCTCGTGGCCGTACGCTAAAATTGCTTTAGCTTACATGGATAAGCGCCCGCTGCGATGTCACAACGGGCGCTCAGCCTTCACTTAAGGTTTAGGACATCCGTGGGTCTGCCTTGTACTCGCGGCGCTTGTGGCCGTAGAAGGAGTACACGCTGTTTACGAAGGTGTCGTCGGCCGTCGATGGCCAGTTGTCCTTGTCGAAGCCCGGCGCCTTCTCGAGGCGGGTCTTGTCGATGTCGAGGATGAACTTCTCGCGGTGCGTATCCACGTCAAAAGATGCAAGTGGCACGGCGAAGAGCTTGTCGCCCATCCCGAGGAAGCCCCCGAAGCTGAGCACGGCGTACTGCGTATCTCCGGTGCGCAGGTCGATCATGAGGTCTTTGATCTCGCCGATCGACTCGTTGTTCTTGTTCAGGACGTTAGTCCCGATGATGCTGGAGCTGGAGAGGACGCGCGGCTTAATATTACCGGTGGTCGTGTTGGTTCTGGTGTTGGTGGTTGCGGTATTCAAAACTATGATGTTTTATTTGCGCTATAATAATTGCGCAAGGGTTAGTGTGTTTGTGTTACTCTAGTAGTAACTATATAAAACATAATTTGTTCACGTATGGAGTGATATAATTCACATTTATTCCGGAATCCTACACAGAAAAGTGATCCCTCAATTGTTTTGCCGAAAGGCTCATGAATGCAGCACCATTTAGTCAGCGTGAAAATATAAGAGCACAAACTCCATCCCAGACTACTCCTCCTGCAACACACCCCGCACGTACTCCACGCTCTCCCGCGCCTGCTCCATCGAGCGCGAGCTCTCGTCCTCGACGAAGAGGTACGGAATCCGCAGCCGCTTCGCCTCCCGGATGACTTCAGCGATGTGGAACTGGCCGGAGCCGAGCGCGACGTTCGTCTCCACGTCGGCGTCGTGGGGCAGGCCGTGCGGCACGCCCTGCCGGCAATCCTTGAGGTGCAGCAACCCAAACTCCTCCGGGTACTTCCGTAGCCACGCCACCGGATCCTGCCCCGGATGCTCGAACCAGTACACGTCCATCTCGAAGTCGAAGTACTCGCTTTCGCGGATGATTAGGTCCATCAGCGTCGCGCCCTCGTACATCACGCCGAACTCGTAGCCGTGCGGGTGGTACATCAGCTTGACGCCGGCCGCGGCGAGTATCTCGCCGGCGCGGTTGAAATCCTCGATCGCCTGCCGGGCCTCAGCCAGGCGCAGGAGCGTGTCCGCGTGTGGGATCCAGAAACAGACGACGTACTTGGCGCCGTACTTCTCGGCCTTCGCCACGATCGCCTCGGGCGCGTCCCGCAACTCGGCGTACTGGCCCGACACGCTTACTACGCTAATCTCGCGCTCGGCGAGCATCGCGGTGTACTCCGCGAAGGGCAGCCCGTAGGTGTCCTCGTTGCCGCCCTCGACCACGTGCACGCCCCAGGCCTGGAGGCTGTCCAACACCGGCGCCACCGACTCCTTCATCTGGTTGCGGAACGAGTACAGCTGGTAGCCTACCTCCTGGGCGCCGAGCGCGGTGTGGACCGTCAGGACGGCGGCGACAATCATGATCCATCTCGTTGGCATAGTTGTAATTTGGGCGATCCTACGAACGAATGCACAAGTTATGCTCTCCCGCTACATCTCGACTTGCTTGTTTTGCGTAAGCGTCACCGCCGCTCCAACGCTCCTTGCCCAACGCCAGACAATGCCCTCCTACCCCGACACCCGCCGCGATACCTCCGTGGTGGACGACTACCACGGCACGAAAGTCGCCGACCCCTACCGCTGGCTCGAGGACGACAACGCCGCCGAGACCAAGGCCTGGGTCGTGGCCCAGAACGAGGTCACGCAAGCGTACCTGGGGGGGTTAGGCTTGCGCCAAAACCTGCGCGCCCGCTACGAAGAACTATTCGACTACCCCAAGCTCTCGAGTCCATCCAAGGTCGGCGACTACTACTTCTTCTACAAAAACGACGGCCTCCAGAACCAGGCCGTCATCTACCGCCAGCGCGGCCTCCAGGGCGAACCGACGGTCTTCATCGACCCGAATGCCATCAACGCCGCCGGCACGACCAGCATCGGCTTGGTGGGTTTCAGCGACAGCCACAAATACGTGACCGTCAATCGCTCGGACGCGGGTTCGGACTGGAGCAATTTTACGATCCGCGAGGTCGCGACGGGCAAGGAACTGAGTGATAAGCTGGAGTGGGTCAAGTTCTCAGGCGCGGCCTGGTTAGGCGACGAAGGCTTCTTCTACAGCCGCTACCCCGCCCCGGGGGAGGGCGCCGAGCTGAGCGGCAACAACCAGTACCACAGCGTCTACTTCCACCGCGTCGGCGAGCCGCAGGCCAACGACCGCCTCATCTGGGAAGACCGCTCGCGCCCGGAGATGTACCACTTCGGCGGCGTCACCGAGGACGAGCGCTACTTCGTGATGTCGGCAGCGCCCGGCACCGACGGCTATGCGACCTACTTACTCGACCTCGACGCCTTTCGGCAAAACCCAGGGCAGGCTAAACCACAACTCCTCTTCGAAGGCTACAAAAACAAATCAAACGTCGTCGACCACCGCGACGGTCGCCTGCTCGTACTCACGGACGTGGACGCGCCCAACTATCGACTCGTGAGCGTGGACCCGGCCAAACCCGACAAGACCCACTGGAAGACCGTGCTACCGGAGCGCGAGCACTTGCTCGAGGACGTGAGCACCGTAGGCGGCGGCCTTACGGCTACCTACCTCGAGCGTGCGGCCAATAAGGTCTACCGCTTCAACTACGACGGCTCCAACGAGCGCGAGCTCGAACTCCCGGGCATCGGCTCGGTCGGGGGTTTCGGCGGAGAACGCGGCGACGCGGAGACCTTTTACACCTTGACGAGTTTCGTCTACCCGCCGACGATCTTCCGCTACGACCTGGAGTCCGGCGAGAGCACGCTCTTCTACGAGACGCCCCTGAAGTTCGACCCGACCGACTACGTCGAGCGGCAGGTGACGTACACCAGTCGGGACGGTACACCGGTGTCGATGTTCGTGGTCCACAAAAAAGGCCTCGCGATGGACGGCCAACGCCCCACCTACCTCTACGGCTACGGCGGATTCAACATTAGCCTTACGCCGGGTTTCTCGGCCTCGCGGATGCTGTTGCTCGAGCGTGACGGCGTGTTCGCGATGCCGAACCTGCGCGGCGGCGGCGAATACGGCGAGGCCTGGCACCAGGGCGGGATGCTCTCGCAAAAACAGAACGTCTTCGACGACTTCATCGGCGCTGCCGAGTACCTGATCGCCGAGGGCTACACCAACCCCGACAGGCTCGGCATCGCTGGCGGCTCGAACGGCGGACTGTTGGTCGGCGCCGCCATGACGCAGCGCCCGGAGCTCTTCGCGGTGGCCTTCCCGGCCGTTGGCGTGATGGACATGCTGCGCTACCACGAGTTCACCGTCGGTAAGGGCTGGATCCCGGAGTACGGCTCGTCCGCCGATTCAACGATGTTCCCGGTCCTGTACGCCTACTCCCCGTTGCACCAGCTCAAGGACGGTACCGACTACCCCGCCACCCTCGTCACCACCGCCGACCACGACGACCGCGTGGTGCCGGCGCATTCGTTTAAATACGCCGCGCGACTACAGGCGGCGCACGGGGGGGATGCCCCGGTCCTGATCCGGATCGAGACCAACGCCGGTCACGGGGCCGGTAAGCCGACGGCCAAGGTCTTGGACGAGCAGGCGGATATGTGGGCGTTCTTCTTCGAGAATGTGAAGTAGTGCCTCGTTCGACTAGCTCCAGCCAGTCGAACGGAGCGCCATCTGGCAGGCTGCCACACCTCGCACAGAATTGCTCATCAGCATCGGGGAGTCTACAAAAACCTCGATGGCTAACCGTCCCTCGATTACGCGCTCGCCCTGCAAATTTTCAACGCCGAGCACCCCGTCAGCCCCCGCCAGTAAACGACCTCGTACAATCCCTGGCAGCGCGCCCTCACTCACGCTGGGCGTCACCCACACCCCATCTACGTAGGCATACACGTTCGCGAAGGCTGAGCACGCTACCCTGCCCCACTGATTGAGCAGCAGGGCTTCCTGGCCAGCGGCTAGCCCGCGCTGCGCGGCAAGGTTGTCGGTATAGGCAAGCGTTTTGTAGCGCGTGGTGGGATTGCCAGCAGGCCGGATGACGTCGCTCAGGACGAGCGTCCACTGGGTTGCGTATGTGGTCTGTAGCGGCGCCACGCCGATCGTGATTTCATTCCCGCTCGTCATCCGGCTTACGGCAACGCGGACTCGGAAACTGCGGTGCAGCGGCTGCCCTTTCAACAGGCCCAGCGCAGCGGTTTGCAGCGTAGAGCTGCGGGGTAGGTCACCGAGGCCGAAGTACTCCGCCGCCGAGCGCAGGCGTGCCATGTGCTCGTCCCAAAACTCCAGCTCGTTTTGCCGAAAGGCGACCGTCTCGAACACGCCGTCCCCGAGGCCATAGCCCTCTAGCGCGGGCGGGAGTAGACCGTCGGCAAACAGCTGTCCGTTGCGCCAGTAGCGCGGCTCGTACTTGACTTGCATAGGCGCACGAAAGTATCGATCATGATTTGACCTTCCGGCGTCAGCAGGCTCTCCGGGTGAAACTGCACCCCGAAGTGCGGATACCGCGTGTGCCGCATCGCCATCACCTCGCCGCGGAGCGTCCGGGCGGTGACGAGCAACGCCGCCGGCGCCTCCACGGTGAGGGAGTGGTAGCGCCCCGCCGCGAAGTCGTGCGGGACGCCGGCAAACATCGCGTCCCCGTCGTGGATCATCGCGCTAGGCCGGCCGTGCGTGGGCTCATCGGAGCGGAGGGTGGTGCCGCCATATGCATTTGCCAGGCACTGGTGCCCGAGGCACACGCCGTAGATCGGGAGCCGGGGCGCGGCGCGGATCAGATCGACGCAGATGCCGGCGTCCTCGGGGCGACCGGGTCCGGGCGACAATACGACGCCTTCGAGTCTGGTGCCGTCGATGGAGTCGGCTTTCGCCAAAACCTCCGCCACGGATATCTCCGTGCTGCGCACCACGTCCGTATCACCCCCAGCCAGGCGCACGTAGCGAGCGAGGTTGTGGACGAAGGAGTCGCGGTTGTCGAGGACGAGGATCATATCGCTAATAAAAAAAGAGCCTGCCGCGAAGTTCGCAACAGGCTCTTAGAGGTCTTTAACGACACGTCGGTCGGCGGCGACCTAGCTAGAACAGGCGCTGTTCTTCACGAGATTCGGGTTGCGATCGAGTTCCCGCTGGGGGAAGGGCCAGCGATCATCGCAGGGGTCGTAACCGTCGGGTCCGAACAGCTGCTCGGCCTTGCCGACGCGGCGCACGTTCCACAAGCGGTGCCCGCCCTCCATCGCGAGCTCGGTAAAGAACTCCTTGAGGAAGATATCCTCGAAGTTACTTGCGTTAAGGTCGGTGCGACTAGGCAGGCCTGCGCGGGTACGGACTTCGTTTAGGAAGGTCTGCGCCTTGGCGAAGTCCCCGGCACGCGCTGCCGACTCCCCGATGATTAGGTTCATCTCCGACGCACGGAGTACGTACAGCGGATCGGATTGCGAGCCCGAGGCGGCGGCGAAGTCTTTATACTTCGTGCCGACGGGGTTGGTGCGACTGGTGATCGTATCGATCGACACGGGGAAGCGTCGGTCGCCGGGCTCGAACGCCGCGATCAGCTGCTTGGACGGCCGGATCGAATAGCGGCCGTTGCGCGCACTGTTGTAGTAAAAGAACGCGAAGGCGTTACCGTCCGTGGAGGAGTAGTCGACCGTAAAGATGGCGTCGTCGAGGTAGGCGTTCCCGGTTACCGAGACGGAAGCAGCGTCGAGGGCTTGGGTAGCGAGCGCAGAAGCCTCGGCGTACTGACGCTGGTAGAACTTCACCCGGGCGTGGAGCCCGAGCGCCGCAGCCTGGGAGATGCCGAGGGTCTCGTCGTCGATCACGTTCGTCGCCGCGAAGGTGAGGTCGTCCTCGATCTGCTTGACGACCTGCGCCGAGGGCGACGAGGCCACGAAGAGCTCCGGTCCGGTAGACGTTGTCGGCGTAGTGATGAGGGGAACATCCACCCAACCCTGGTTGAGGTAGAAGTACATCAGGGCCCGCACGAAGCGTGCCTCACCGATGAGGCTAGCCCGGCGCTCCTCCGTAAGGGCTGGGTCACCTTGGATCCCTTCTACCCCTGCGATGAGTGTGTTGGCGATGTTGATGGCCTCGTAATAGTCGCTATAGAACCCGGCCATCGTCGCGTTGGTGGGGATCACCTGGTAGATGTCGAACTGCTCGCGGGTAGGGAAGGTCCCAGTCCAGTCGCTCTCGTCGGAGAAGTACTGCCAGCTAGAAAGGTAGCCGTCGAAATCGTTAGAGAGCTGAAGGCTGTTGTAGAGACCGGCCCGCGCGAGGCGAGCGGTTTGGAGGCTGGTGAATGCGGAGCTCGTGACGACCGCATCGTTGGGTGCCGGCGCATCGAGGTCGTAGAAATCGCAGGAGCCGAGTCCGGCAGCGAGCCCGAGAGCGACGGGCAGGATGAATTTATTAAGTCCACGCATGGTGGTAGAATTTTGTAGTGAGGAAGGGGCCTAGAAGCCGAGGTTGATCCCGGCTTGCACCGTGCGGAACTGTGGCTGCGTGAGGAAGTCGGTCCCGAGACTGGCGTTGTTACCAGCGCCGAAAGTATTGACCTCCGGGTCGAACCAAGAGTAGTCGGTCCACGTGATGAGGTTGGTGCCGCTCACATAGAAGATAAGCGAACGCACGTTAGCCTGCGCGGGTACTAAGCTGGCGAAATCGTAAGAGAGCTTCGCGCTCTTGAGGCGGACGAACGACCCATCCTCTAGAAAGCGGTCACTGGTGCGTCGGTTGTTGGTCGAGGCCACGCCACCGCCGATGCGAGGGTACTTGTCGCCGTCGCCCTCCTCACGCCACGCGCCTTCGTAAGAGCGAACCGTGGGCGCGAAGACACTGTTGAGGCCCTCGGCGAACGCGAGGTTGTTGTTGTATACGCTGTTACCGAGGTTGAACTGGAAGTACGCCTGGAGCGAGACCCCCTTGTAACTCACGAGGTTGTCGATGCCACCGGTGAACTTCGGCAGGGCCTGACCAATAAAGGTGCGGTCGTCGCCGTCGAGTTTGCCGTCCGGCATACCCGTGAGTTCTCCATCAGGACCACGACCGTTGAGGTCCTTGAAGCGGAAGTCGCCAGGAGCCACGTTGAGCCCGGCAAACTTCGGCCCTGCCTCTACCTCGGCCTTGTTTTGGAAAATGCCGTCGGTAACCCAACCGTAAAAAGCACCAAGGGGCTGACCGACGGCCACGCGGTTGGCGAAGCCGGCATCGAAAGGCTGGTCATCGAATAGCTTAACGACCTCATTCTTGTTGAAAGCCCCGTTGAAGGACGTCCTCCACGTAAGGTCTTTCGTGCTGTATGGCGCGATCGTGACGAGGAATTCGAAACCTGTGTTTCGCATCTCGCCAATGTTCTCGAGCACGCTATTGAAACCCGAGGTCGTGGGTAGCGGTCGGTTGAGCAGCAAGTCGGTGGTATACTTGTCGTAGTACCCTACGGAGAGCGCGACCTTGTTATTCAAGAAGGCGGCGTCGATACCGACGTCCGTGGTTTGGGTCGTCTCCCATCTCAGGTCGGCGTTGCCGATCTGGCTCGGGCCGGTGCCCGGGACGTCGAGGTAGCGGCGCGTTCCACTGAAGAGCGCTCGCGAGTCGAAGTTGCCGATGTTGTTGTTGCCGGTCTGCCCGAAGCTAGCGCGCAGCTTGAGCTGCTGCACCTGAGGTACGAAGCGCGAGAAGTCATAGCCGGCGGCAATACCGGGGAAGTAACCCCAGCGGTCGTTCACGAAGCGGCTCGAGCCGTCGGCCCGGAAGCTACCGTTGACGAACAAGTCGCCGAGGATCTTGAAGTTGGCGCTGAAGATGTAGCTCTGGAGTACGTCCGAGGTCTTATCACCTAGCACGTCCGTCGGCGTAGCCGCAGCGTCGCCGGAGGGGGTGTTGTCGGGCAGGTTCGACTTCGAGAAGTAGAGGCGGTCGCGGGTATTGTTCTGGTAGATCGCTCCGCCCGTTAGCACCATGTTGGTCTGTCCGAAGGATTTACTAACGCTCGCGAGGTACTCGTTGACGATCCGCATGTTGCGCGTCGATCCTTCGTTGAGTACCCCCGCGGGGGAACTTTGCAGGAGGCTCGGCTCGAATACGGTCTCCCGTAGGTCGAGGGCGTCGATACCCAGGCGCGTGGTCAGGGTCAGCCACTGGGTCGGCAGGTAGGAGAGGCTCCCGTTACCGATCAAGCGGTTCGTGCGTAGGTTGTTACTGTACTCCGTAATGGCGGCGATTGGGTTCTCCAGACCGAATGCACTCCCGTAACGCCCTTCGTCGGTACGGATCACGACCGCGGGCGGAAGTAGGATCGCGGCGGATACCGCGCCGTAGATGTTGTTGTCGTTCTGCAGGATCTTGTTGTCCGAGTAGTTGTACCCGATCTGCAGGGAAGAGATCAGCTTATCGTTGATCTGGTTGTCGAGATTCAGGCGGGCATTGTAGCGACGGAAGCGCGTCCCGTCGAGTACGCCCTGGTTGTCGTCGTAATTAAGCGACGTGAAGTAGCGATTTTTCGTCGTTCCACCCGACACCGAGAAGTTGTAGTTCTGGATAGGGTTGTTCTGAAAGATCAGGTCCTGCCAGTTGTTGGACACCGTGCTATCCAGACTAGGGTCGAGCGCGGAGATGTTACGTGTCCCGTAGCGCTCAAAGATGTAGCCCTGGTACTGCTCCGTGTTGACGACGTCGATCGTCTTAATGGTCGAGTTGATCCCGTAGCTGGCATTAAGGTTGATCTTCGTTTGCCCCGCCACTCCCCGCTTCGTCGTGATGAGCACGACGCCGTTGGCTGCGCGCGAGCCGTAGATAGCCGTCGTGGAAGCGTCCTTGAGGACTTCGATCGAGGCGATGTCGTTCGGGTTGATGTCCGCGAGCGAGTTAGACCCCTGCCCGCCGACGGCTGTGCGTGCGAAGCTCTCGCTCACGATCGGGACCCCGTCCACGACGTACAGTGGCTCATTGCTAGCCGTGATAGAGGTAGCGCCACGGACGCGGATCACCATGCCCGAGCCGGGCGCCCCGCTCGACTGCTGAACGACGACGCCAGGGGCCTGCCGGAGAGCCGATTGTACGGTCGCGCCCGCCTCACGGTTGGCGAGATCGCCGTCGATCGAGACCACCGAGCCGGTGAGGTCCTTGCGGCGAGTAGGCGCGTAGCCCGTCACCACGACCTCCTCGAGGCCAAGGGCGTCCTGCGCGAGCGTGATCGTGAGATCGTTTGCCTCCGCGAATGCGATCGTTTGCGGGGCGTAGCCGGTATAGCTGACCGTAATGGTCTGTGCCGTTGTCGGGGCGTTTATCGTGAATCCCCCGTCAAGATCAGTGACCGTGCCGATGGCGGTCCCGGTGACGACGACATTGGCGCCGATGAGAGTCTCGCCGGTTTCGTCCAAGACGCGACCCGAGATCAGCTGGACGTTCGTTTGCTGGGCGTGGGCAGCCCCTGTTGCGAACAACAAAAAGGCAAACATCCACGTGAGTGAGTAATGAATTGATTTCATATGTGTAATTAGTTGTGAGATTTGATCTGGGTTCAGCGAGCATCGACTGCCGGGGGCCAATAAAGGTTAAATGATTGTTACCTTGGTGCAATGAACTGGCATATCGGTCCGCGTCACAGCAAAAAAGCATCATGCGGTACCCCTCTTGACCGGGCGCTTACATCTCGGTGCGTGTAGGTACAGGATTTCGCTCAGCGGGTAACCTCCCGCACGGCGCTCAGAAAGTCCGCCGCCTTATCCTCAGTCTCGCGGTACTCCGCCGCCGGGTCGCTCATCGTCGTGATCCCGCCGCCGACGCCGTACCGCACAGTTGCCCCGCCCTCCCCGTAGTCGATCGTGGCGGTCCGGATCGCCACCGAGAAGTCGGCGTGTCCGCGGTCGTCGATAAAGCCGATCGCCCCGCAGTAGATCCCCCGTGCGCGCTGCTCGAGCGCTGCGATGAGATCCATGGCGGCCAACTTCGGTGCCCCCGTGATTGATCCACACGGGAACTGCGCCAGTAGTGCGTCCACGGCCGTGAGTCCTGGGCGTAATGTGCCGCTCACCGTCGTTACGAGGTGGTGGACGCTCGCAAAGCTCTGCAGTTCACAGAGTCGCTCGACGTTTACGCTCCCGTCGAGGCACACCCGACTTAAGTCGTTGCGGACCAGATCGGCGATCATCACGTTCTCGGCGCGGTCCTTCTCGGAGGCGAGAAGCTCGGCGGCGAGTTGGGCGTCCACGGCGGGATTGGCGCTCCGCGGGCGCGTGCCCTTGATGGGTTCGGCGATGACGCTCAGGTGAGCGCCGATGGTTTCGACCCGGAAGAAGCGCTCGGGGGAGGCGGAAACGATGGTCCGCGTAGGCGTTTGGACAATAGCGCCAAAGGGCGGCTGCGTCTGGGTGAGTAGCCTTTCGGCAAAACGTATCCCTGCAGTCCGGTCGAAGTCTGCGGAGTGCAAGGTGATGCAGCGCGTCAGGTTGGCCTGGAACAAGTCGCCGGCGAGGATGGCCTCGCGCACGGCGCGCACGCCCGCCCCAAATCGATCGGCGGTCGCGAGCGCT
>JBGTKC010000002.1:0-42353 GCA_041744755.1 Saprospiraceae bacterium | reverse complement strand
TTCTTGCGCTCGATCCCGAGCGCCGTGACGACCACCTCGGAGATCTCGATCCCCTCGGCGAGGGTGACCTCGTAGTTGTTGGCGGCACCGACCTGGATCTCCTGCGTGCCGTAGCCCGTGTAGCTGATGACGAGCATCGGGGCGACTTTGGTGGTAGACAGGGAAAAATTACCGTCAATATCGGTGACGGTTCCCGTGGACGTGCCCTGGATCAGTATGGAGGCGCCGATGACGCTCTCGCCCGCGCCGTCACGCACGACACCCGTGATCGTCCGCTGAACCTCCTGCCCGAAGGCGAAGAAGGCGGCCATCACGAGGGTAAGGACTAGTGAAAGTCTTTTCATAGTTCGAAAAATTTAGTTTCAATGACTAGTTGTGGTTCAAAAATTGCTGATCTCGGTAGGGGGGGCTTGAACCCAGGAGCGGTCTCCGACATGATACGTCCGCACGGCGCACGGTCAGATCTCGTCGCCCGGGCCCGTAGGCCCGTCGATGGGTGGCGTCATTTGGTGGAGTTCCGGCCTTGCGTTGCCGAGTGCAAACTTAATACAGTTTTTCAGTTTGCCTCCTCCCGCCCGCGGCGTTGTGGGGCATCTGCCGCGTCCCTTACAAATTTCGGGGGCCTCATGCAGGTTTTCGAAACATTGGCACGTGCAGCGCCACGAGACCCAAACATTCGCCGGGTGGGGGTGATCGCGACCTTCAGCCCTCTGGGTCGGGTACGCGAAAAGTGCCCGCGGCACTACGCCACGGGCACTTCCCGATCAAAATAAACGGAGTCGAAGCTAGTTCTTCGTCAGCGTCACTGTCCCGGCGTCACCGTAGCCATTGAGGAATGTGTAAGTGATGGTGTTGTCGGTTACTGTCCCGATCCCGGTCGTAGACTCGCCAAAAGGCTCAACGAAGCTAGGGATCCGGAAGGTGCCGCAGGCGTCGACTACGGGTGTACTGAGCTGACCTTTGGTGTCGATGAGTTCTTGTGTAATTCCGTAGTCGCCTCCATCAGGCCCGTACCAGGCGAGATACAGACCACCCGACCAATCATTGATGGTGTACCTACCACCTCCAAGAGCCGTAAGCGTCACCTGCGCGGTGGCATTGGTTGTACCTGGGCAGCATCCGTCGGTACTCGTACCCGAAGAGACCGCGGTATAGGAACCTGCCAGATCCGAGGGGCACACAATCGCTTGGTTGAAGCCGAACAGGGCATTGAAGGTCGGTTGCCCTCTCAAGTTGGCATCCGTGTTGTCAAAAGTGAATACCTGACCATCCTTCTTAGTCAGCGTTCCGCGAAAACGGATCTGTTGTCCACCGTCGATGCTGTCCAAGGGCACATTGAGCGCGGCGAGAATTTCGCTAAAATTGAAAGTGTACGTAGCTTGAGGAAGGCCTTGCTCGTTGAGCGTCCACTGATCGGAAGTTTGACTCGCCACCTGGACCGGACCGTAGCGACGCGAGTAGGCACCTTTAGTAACTACGGTGTCGGGCCTAACGACCGTAGTGTCGTAGGTGTAGGTAGTGTCCATGCCGACGACCACCGGTGTAGAGTCGATCGTCGTGGAACCTGGAGTGACCTTGATCTCGCGCGGGAAATCCTGCGAGTAGCTCGCCTCCCAGGAGAAGCTCTGGACATTCTTCCCTTTGTTCTCGTCGTAGAACTCGACCGTGAAGGTCACGTTCGAGCCACTCGGATTAAAATAGTTAAAACTCCCGGTTGGCGGACTAACCGTGCGGGGGATGGCGCCCTTACCGAGCTCGTCGAATTCGTTAAAGGGGACCTCGATGTCGTCACAAGCCGAGAATGCGACAGCGGCGAGGAGGATTCCCAAGAGTACTTTCCTCATAGTTGAATTAATTTTTTAGATCCGTCGCCGGCCTGGTCGAGTTGATGTCCCAGCGTCGAGGGAGTGAGGCAGCCACACCAGGCCAGCGGAATTCGAATCGTGATGGCGGTCGTTAATTGATGAAACCAGCGGGATTGGTATCCCAGAACACTTGCTTGGCGAGCGTTTTCTGGTTGATGCTAGAGTTAAGAGTCACCGAGACGTTAGGGTAGAGGACCGTTCGCGGGAAGGTCCCCGTCGCAGGATCGAGCACCGGTTGGAGGTCATTCGGCGTTCCCGTGCGGCGGTAGAGGTTGTATGTCTCCAAACCGTTCGTCCAGGCCGCTTTGTAATATTCACGGCCAATTGCCTGCATGCGTCCGGCATCGGTACCCGCGGCGTCGTAATATGCACCGACGTCGGCCAGGTAAGTCGTAACGTCTGCCGCACGCGCTCCAGTAATCGAAAAGGCATCGGGTACGGTCTCGCCGAACGCGACACTATACTGATGAACGGAGGTCATCGACTTCTGGACGCCGCTCAGGAGCAAAGCCTTCGGATCGGCTTCGGTTTGAAGGAACAGTGCAGCTTCTGCGCGCATGAAGTCTACATAGCTCGACAGCATCATCGGCAGAATGCCAGCGCCACGGGCGCCGGCAGTGCCGTTTTTATTTGCGACGCCCTCCCCGGAGTTCGCATCGAAGCGACCACCTGCGGGGAAGACCCCGGGAATGGTGCGCTTTTGCCCATCCGGCGGGATACCGTCATCGTTGCCGTGATCGCGACCCCAATACCCAAGCGCTGGCGAAGCCGTGCAGTAGGGCTGATTACGACCGTAGTGTGCCGGCGGTAACAGCGACTGGCAGTCGAGCGTAAAAAAGTCCTCGTTGGTCGCGTCTAGATCTTGCCGGTAGACGTAATAACGCAGGCGCGGATCTGCTACTGAGTAGTCGTTAAGGAGATCGTACATGAAGCTATTGCTGATGTAGTCACTCGCTCCGGTTTCGTAATTGTCGCCGTACAAGGTAGCGCGGCTGTCTGGAGCGACACGGTTACCCGAGTACGGGAAAGCCCAATCGTCGTCGCGGGTCTTGATGTACTCGCCACTGGTGAGTATCGCCGCGATCCCGGCCTTCGCGCGGTCTGCGTCAACGAGTCGCATGTTAAGGAAAGCCTTAAATTTGAGTGTGTTGGCCAATTGAACCCACTTGGTCGTGCGACCGCGGTAGAAGAGATCGTTCGGAACGCCTCCTATCGAATCCCGGAGATTCTTAATTGCCACGTCTAAGGTGTCGAGCATCGCTAGGTAGATCACCTGCCCACTTTCAGCCGGTGGGTTCTGGTTGCCTATCCCTAGACCGACTTGCGAGAAGGGAACGTCGCCGAATACGTCGACGAGGGTAAGGTAGATGTACGCTTCCATGACCTGCGCCATGCCGACGGAGGAGGTGAGCTTGAGCTCACCGGCCCTGTCTTTGACTGCCTTGAGGTCTGGTAGGGCCTCGGCGTAGGCTTCTTGCCACACGTCATTCCAGCTTACTGCGGTGTAGTTGTTATCATAGGTGTTACCACCCGTCATCGCGATGTAGCGAACGTACTGATTGAGGCGGCCGTAGACCGATTCCGCGCCGTCGCCAGCGAAGTCCTCCAAGTTTAATTCGGCAGAGTTGAACACGAACTGGATCTCGGCGCTACTTGGATCTGGCTGATTTGGATTGACGAGATTACCGTCAAGTTCCGTGGCATCGCAGGCGGACCACAAGAGGGAACCAGCTATAGCGAAGGCCAATAATTTACAGAATTGCTTCATTGTAATTAGTAAGAGGCGGTTAGAAAGTGAGGCGGAGGCTCCCACCGATTTGCTTAGACGATGGCACGTTCAGCAGCTCAAAGCCACGTCCGTTGCCGACGCCGAGGGAGAGGACCTCCGGGTCGAAGGCAACCTCATCAGGAAACCCAAAAGCCTTGATGAAGAGGTTCTGGCCTGAGAGTGTGGCTGTGATGCCGCCGAAGGGCGTCCGTTCCAGAAGTTTGCGCGGAACCGTATACGAGAGCGAGACCTCGCGAACTTTGAAGTAAGTCCCATCATAGATCTTGTTCTCGCTGTAGAATACCCCTGAGTTCTCCCAGTATTGGTCCGTTGAAGTGATCTGGATATCATTCGGGACGAGGACCGGCTCCTCTGCTGTGCCAGTATTCTTTAAGCCCGGAGTAATCACGGGTATGAAGCGGTCAAAATCCGTAACGCCAGCGAGAATCCCCCGCGAGATCAGCGTCGAGGGCGTCGAGGCGTAGATGTCACCGCCCTTCTGGAAGCTCGTGAGGATATCGAGAGCGACCCCGCGATAGACCAAGGTCACGCCTCCATTCAGGCGGTAGTCCGGGTTTGGGTCGCCGATCACTCCGAGGGTGGTTGCGGCCTGGTAGCGTCCGTTCGAACCGACGATCGGAAGGCCGCTCGCCTCATCGCGCAGAATACGGTCGCCGTAGATCAGACCGAAGTTCTCGCCGGGGATAGCAAAATTGCCGAGGTCCGTGTAGCCCGCGATTGGGAATTGCTCTGTACCGGGCGCGAGCGCCACGACGAGGTTCTTGTTGCGGGTAAAGTTGCTGTTGACCGCAAAAGAGAAGTTGTCCGTCCGAATAGCCGCCACCGACACACCCAGTTCGATGCCCTTGTTCGATACCTCGGCAATGTTCACAGTGGTGCTGCGGAAGCCCGTAGCGGGATCCAGGTCCAGTGGGAATATTAAGTCGGTTGAATTCTTGTTGTAAAGCGACAAGTCGATGCTCACGCGGTTGTCCCACAGACGCGCCTCAGTGCCGAATTCGAGCTCAGTGTGATGCTCAGGCCCTAGTTCCGCATTACCCAACTGATCGTCGATCGAGTTGATATTAACGGGCAGACCGTTAAGCCCAACAAAACTCCTCGTCTGGATCGCGAGCGTGTTGCGTGTCTGGTAAGGGTCTGGATACCCTGCCGAGGTACCATACCCAAGGCGCAACTTCAGGTAATTGAGTAACCCTCCGTTGGACAGGCCCGTGAATGCATCGGTAGGAATGAACGACGCTGATACCGAGGGGTAGAACACCGAACGCTTATCGGCCTCCAGCGTCGAGGTCCAGTCGTTGCGTCCAGAAACGTTTACGTAGACGAAGCTTCGGAAACCTACTGTAGCGCTTGCGAAAGCACCGAGGAGATTCTCGTTAGACTGTCTCGAGGTGTTGACGTAGTTGATGAAATTGTCGTGCGTAAACAAATCGTAAACAAACTGGCCCGTGCTAAATGTGCTGACGCGCTCAAACCGGTCGGACCGCACATTGAATCCGGCTACCCCGGAGAGATTGATGTCGTCCGAGAGATTATAGTCAAAATTGAGGCTGGCCAGTTGGTCGGTGATGGAGTTTTTCCGGTTGGAGGTTGAGTAAAGGCCATCAGGTATTTGAATACCGTTCTTGTTAATCTGGTAGTCATTTTGCTGTGAGTACTGATCGACGCCGTAGCGGTAGCTCGCGGATAACCAAGGAAGTATCTGATACCCCACCTGCACGTTGCCGTAGAAGCGGTTGACTTGCTCCTCGTCGCGGGTGTTATTAGCCGTCCAGAGTGGATTCTGGATGTCGTTTCCGCCTCGGTAGAAGATCGACCCGTTTGTGACGGGATTCTCGTACGGGAGCTCGTAGAGACCTACCGAACGCGGGACGTAGTAGATGTTGGACAGCAGTGAAGCGCCGGTTGGGTTGGAGTTGAAGGAAACCCCCGCCGGTGGTGCCGTGCGCTCGACATCCGAGTAGTTAAACGAACCTTGGATCTTAAGACCGTTGAGCAGCTCCGTTGAGATACCGAGGCCAAGGTTTTGGCGCTGGTACTTGTCGAGCGGGATAAAGCCGTCCGCGTTGCGGAGCCCGTACGACATGTTGATCGCCGTTGAGCGATTCAGGCGACTGGACACACCCACGGACGTGTTCGAGATCAGTCCTTTCTCGAAGAAGTTCTGGAGGTTGTCGTAAGGGCGGTACTCGTAGCGTGCACCGACGAATTGCGGAAGGTCCGTACGGAGGGCTGCCCTATCGTAGGGGTGCGGAATCGTCGCGATCGGGGTCGAATAGTCAATCGGCGTCTGCTTGCGGGCCAGGAGTCGCTCGTAGAGGCCGCGTTGGTCACCAGGATCGAAGGGCGCACCCCAGTTCGAGAACGCGCCCGAGGCATTGTTGTGGAAGCCATTCCCGTACAGGTCTTGATCTTGAGCGATGCGGTAGACGGTGTTAGAGTGCACAGATTGGTCGACCGTGACCTCAACCTTGCGCTGAAGCTCGTCGAGGTTGCCGTTCTTCGTCGTGATGAGCACCACGCCGTTTCGGCCGTTCTCCCCGTAGAGGACCGTGGCGGAGAGGCCCTTGAGGACCGAGATCTCCTTAATGTTGTTTGGGTCGATGTCGAGAAAACGGCTCGAGGCCGTTGCCCCCCCGGAGGCGAAATCGCGGTCGTTGTTCGTAGACGCGTTGAACGGCACCCCGTCCACCACGAACAGCGGCTGGTTCGAGCCCGTGATCGAAGAGTAGCCCCGGATGATGACGTTCGTACCCGACCCCGACATGCCGGAGGTCTGGTTGATGTCTACCCCGGCGATCTTGCCCCGCAGGATCCGCGAGACGTCACCCTCGGGCCGGAGCTCGAGCTGTGAGTTGTCGAGGGTCGTCACGGCGTACCCGAGGGCCTTCTTGTCCTTGCGGATCCCGAGACCCGTCACGACGACCTCGTCGATCTGCACGCCCTCGGCGAGCGTGATCTCGATATCATTGAGTTCACCAATCGGAACTTGCTGCGTGCCGTAACCCGTATAGCTCACCACGAGTACCGGGGCGGGCAGATTCGTCGAGACCGAGAACCGGCCGTCGACATCCGTCACGGTCCCTACCGTCGTGCCTTGCAGGAGGACACTCGCACCGATCAGGGTCTCCCCCGAGGCGTCGGTGATCGTGCCGGTGATCGTCCGCGGAGCCCCCTGTGCGAGGAGCCACACCGTCGAGGAGACCAGCATGAGTGATAGTAGTAGTTTTCTCATATGAGGTGTAGTTTCAGTGACCAGTTGCGAAAATTGATGATGAAATGCTTGCCTGAACCGTTAGCGTGCGCGCGCCCTCAACCTTCGACCTGGCCTGCGGCTCAAGTCGAGATCGACACTTAGGTTATTCGGTTCGATGGGGTCCTCGGTAAGGCCTTGCGCAAGGCACCGTGGGGGCGCTACAAACTTAGCACAAACTTTACCTAATTTGATGTAACCCGACGCAAGACTTTTCGCGATTGTCCGGAATTCAGCGTGTACATCCTTACACCGCCCCCTTTGACCCTAGCATTTACGCGCGATCCAGATGATCTGCCAAATTTTCTCCCGCCGCCGCCTAGTGGAAATTACTCGCGTCCAAAAGATGCCGTCCGTACCTACCCCGTGGGATCGACAGGGCTCGAGCGACGCAGGCCGCGTGTCGCTCGTCGTCGGGACCTCTTACCGCCGCACGACGCACCGGGGACGCCACACCGCATCGTCTTGCGGGAACTGTCACCACTCATAAACGCTCCGGTCAGCAAGCGCTTTCATTTCAATTTGTAATTTGTGTTGTCGACTGCGGTTGGACAAACTGCGCTGCCGAGTTTTGGCGAAAGCCGCGTTAAATCACGTTAAGCCACGCGCACCTAGGTTAAAAAGTGTTAGCGCGCCGGCCTCCGGCGCACCAGCGGCCCCACCGCAGCGTAGCCTTACACTCGTATGAAAACACCCGCTACGCTCTCCCCCACCCGCCTCACTCTCGTCGCCGCAATTGCCCTGAGTAGCACGTTCGGATTCGCGCAGCGCGACGATGAGATCCGGGAGCCGAGTGCGCTCAGCCTCCGGGCCGCCACCGAGCAGCCGCACCTCCTCAGCACCCAGTTGGGGATCGGCTGGTTCGGGCTCCTGCGAGGGAGCAACGTCGAGACCACCGTGACGATCGACGGCGACGAGCGCAACTACATGAGCCGCGTGACCGGCACTCCGGCCACAAGCCTGGCGTACGACTACCGCCTCACCGCCCGCATCAGCCTCGGGGCCATCGCCTCCTACCAATCCCTGCGCTTCCACGACTTTCGCGATGCTAACCGCAGTCTCGACCCGAATGCCGAACTGCGGATCAACCGCACGTTGATTGGCTCGCGAGTCCTGTTTCACTACGGGCCCAGCGAGCGATTCGAGCTGTATAGCGGCCTACGTGCGGGACTGACGGTCTGGGGCGTGAGCGCCAGAAATTTTGGCAACGACCAGATCGAAGATATCCAGGGCCTGGCGCGCGTCACGGCAGGGGTCACGCCGCAGTTCACGATCATCCCGTTCGGCTTCCGCGGCCACCTCACGCCACAACTCAACCTCGGCGCCGAGCTCGGGTGGGGCTCGCCGCACATCGCGGCGGTGCAAGTGGGCTATCGCTTTTGAAGGCCTTCCGGCAAAACAGTACGCGCATACCTGCGGCCATGACCACGCTCGCTGCCAAATCCTAGATTTCCATTACGCTAAAGCACACAGTGCCTATCACAAGAACCATTGTAATTGCTAGTGAGGGTGATCAGGCTAAAGAGTTTACTTGAAGCACCCGATTCTAATCTCACCCGTTTGTTCAAACGGCCCTTAGCGTGTCCCGATGTGGAAGAAAGTAGGGCATTCAGCTTATATAACTGCGACGCCGGGACCTCTTCAGATCGCTAGGCGACTACTGAGATACGGACGCTCTTAAGGGTTCTGATCGGCAGCCGAGAGATTAGGATTAGCGTCGATCTCGCGCTGGGGGATTTTCCACACCCAGTCGTTGTTCTGGCTGGGTCGCTCGACGACATACCCATTCTGGTAGAGGGTTTCGGAAGCGCCGGAGCCGCCATTGGCGCCATGATCGATGCCATCGTCCCAGCGGATCTTGTCCTGGAAAAGGAAGCCCTCCCCCCAGAGTTCGACTCCGCGTTGGAACTTAATGTGCTCCAGAAATAGTTCCTGAGTGTCATCGTAGTCGTCGCCATTCCAAGCGGGATTGCGCTCGGTAGCTAGTTCGGAGAGGACCTCGACCGCTTCGCTCGTCCGACCGAGTTCATTGAGGGCCTCGGCCGCGATGAGGACCATCTCCGAGGCGCGCATGTAGATGATGTCGTCGGGCTCGATGCCGCCGGGTACTTGCTGGCGGAGCTTGACTTGCATGTAAGGGTGGGTGTTTTGGGAACCAGTCCACCCCCACACCTGCGATAAGCGCCTAATCTCGGCGTCGAAGTCGGCCTTCGTCGGAAAACGGGTTTTGTCTGCCTTTGCATACCCGCCCATACCGTTCGCGGCGGAGCTGTTGGAGTTCGGTGCGTTTGTTAGGAACACATCCTTGCGATAGTCCGATTCAGGAATCGCGTCAACGAGACGACGGTCGGCAATCTTAGGGTTGTTGCGGTTTTGACTTCCGTTAAAGGTGTTGCTCGTCAGGTAGAAGTAGGATCGGAAAAAAGTGGTCTCCGTACCAATCACGTTGCTTCCCCAAATGACCTCGGGGAGAAGCGTTGAATTAAACCCTTTCTTCCAATCTTCCTCGCCCATGATTGGATAGTCCTCGCGGGCGAGCGCCGCGGCCTGGACTGCCGTTTCCCATTTCCCAGAGGCGAGCGCAGCGCGGGCCTTTAGGCCCTGCGCGACATCTACGTTGAGGTCGGCTTTGTGAAACGCCGAGCCACTCGGGCGCTTGGCACCGTCTGCGAACGCAGCAATTGCGGCGTCGAGGTCCGCGAAGACCTGGTCGTAGACCTCCTGGACCGTGGAGCGCCCCGCACTCTCGAAGGGGGCATCGGAGCTGAATAGTATCGGTACGCCGGGATCTGTAGCCGGCGACCCGATGAGGTAGCCCTTCCCGTAGTGCTGCACGAGGTCGAGGTAGGCGTAGGCCCGGTAAGTGAGGGCCTGGCCGAGGAGATAGTTGAGCTCTGGAGTCGCCGTTAGCTCACCCTCGCCAATTCGATTAATGATCGTGTTGGCGTTGTAGATAATATTGTAGCGATGGTACCAGCGTACCTGCACACTGCCCTGAGTTTCGTCGGTGTGACCCAGCCACTGGGCCTGCGTACGCCAGAAGAGATTATTCGCATCCGCGCTGTGGATCAGACCACCGCCGATGTTATCGCCGAGGGGGACCCAGTAGTGTTCGTTGGCGTAGTTCGTACTCGCCGCTTCATCGCCGCCCGGTAGCACCGTCTGCGATTGGGAATACATCGCACGGTGCATTCCGTCGATGATGAGCCGGATGTTTGCCTCGGAGGCGAGTGCGTCAACTGCCGCGATGGCGTCGGTGGGAGTGGTATCGAGAAACTCTTTCTCGCAGGAGGTGAGACCTAGGCCTACCAGTAGAAGAGCGCTGTATTTTAGCTTGGACAACATACGTTATCGATTGTTAGAAGTTAACATTGAGCCCGGCGGAAATGATACGGGCGGGACTAAACGTGTTCCCCGCGGGCGTACCGGCGAGCGAAAACTGCGGATTGAGGCCATCGCGCGCGGATTTGAGATAGAGGTTCTCACCTGTGAGCGATACGCGGACGTTGCCGAAACCGATTCTGTCCACGAGCTTGGAGTCAAAGGTATAGCTAAGGTTAACGTTCCTTAGTGACCAGAAGGAGGCATCGGTGAGGAAGCGGTCCGACTGCGTGCGGACGAGGTTAGCGTTACCGTTCTCGAGGCGGGGTACATCTGTGATGTCGCCCGGAGCTCTCCACGAGTTGAGGATATCGGGGTGGTACGAGCTGCCGTAGTTGCCGCTGTGCATCATAGCAGAGTAGCCGTTGTCGAGGATTTCGCCTCCGATTCCGAAGTTGAATAGCACGTCGAGAGAAAAGCCGTGGAGGCCTACGTTCGTCGAGACCGACCCAAGGAGATCGGGGATCGAACTAGTACCGGTGTATTCGCGCTCGGTCTCCTGCCAGTCATTTGTGGTTGCTTGGGTACCGTCGGCGTTCAACACGGGTACGGTGTTACCTGCTTCGTCGATGTCGTAATCGAGGAACAGTTGATCGCCGTTTTCGGGGTCGACGCCCGCGGTGCGTAGTATATAGTAGTCGAAGCGCGAGCGGCCTACTTCCCACCGCGCCGCTCCGTTGACGAAGGGGTCAGGAAGGCTCGTGATCTCATTCTTAAACGTGCTGGCAGTAGCGCGCACCGACCAACGGGCTGGGCCTCGGCGCAACACGTTGTACGTAAGACCTAGTTCGATACCGGAGTTGTACATGTCGCCGATATTCGCGGGAAAGGCGTTGGCGCCATTGCTCAAGGCAATGGGGAGGTCATACAGGAGGTCGGACGAATTGCGGCGGTAGTACTCTACCGAACCATCGATCACTCCACCGAAGAGCCCAAATTCCAGCGCAGCGTCTAAGCTCTCGATCGTCTCCCACTGGAGCTGCTGGTTGCCAATCTCCGAGAAGATGATGGCCGGGTTGCCCGCGTTGGAGTTTAGCGAGTAGCGGGCCTGACTGAGGAAGAAGTCATTAAGATCGTCGTTACCCACCTCACCGTAGGAGGCCCGCAGTTTCAGGTTACTCAACCAGCTGATCTTAGGCATAAAAGCCTCATTGGTAATGCGCCACGATGCACCCACCGAGTAAAACGTACCCCAACGCACGTCCTGGGAGAAGACAGATGAGCCATCGCGACGCGCGGACACACTCAGGTAGTATCGGTTATCAAAATCGTAGTTGGCGCGCCCGAAGTAACCTTCGATGCGTTTGACGGTGGTCGCGCCGCCGACCGAGACTGGCGTTGCGAAGTTGGCGAACTCGTAAATCCCCTCGGCGGTTTGGTCAACGGCAAGGGCGTTATTGGAACTAAAGTTCCTGTCGAAGCTCTCGTGCCCGGCGGTCAGCTCGACGTTATGTAATCCGCCGAATTGAGTCTTATAGTTTAGCAGCTGATTGAAGTTGATCACCTGGCGGCGGAAGCGCTCCTCGCTGTAGCGACCCGTGGGCTGTGCGTCGCCGATGATGTTGTTCTCGTACTCCTTTTCGATGCCCTCGTTAATGTCGCGCCCGTAGTTGAGGCTAAGGTCGAACCCTCGGAGCAAGTGGAAGGTACCGTAAAATCGGAAGCCGTAGGTGTTGTCGCGGTCGCGCTCGTCGTTGAGGATCAGCTCTTGTAGAGCGTGGCGACCTTGGTTGATGGGACGCGATCCGATGTTGAAGTCGGGGAAGCCCTCCCCGGAGTCGAAGACTGGGTTGCCACCGGCGTCGAGGACGAGGTTGCCCTGAAGATCGTTGACGAACACAGGGTAAATCGAACCAATCCCCTTAGCGAATCCAAATGGGTTAACGATGCTGTTGGTGCCGGCCGAACTCGGTCCCACGCTATTCGACAGCGTCACGTTAGCGCTACCGCCTAGCGTTAGCCACTTGTTCGCGTCAAAATCGGCGTTGACGCGGCTCGTGAAGCGGTCGTACTCCGATTTTTTGATGTAGCCGTCCTCCTGGAGGTACGAGGTGGAGAAGAACACACTGTGACTCTCACCTCCACTCGCAACGTTGACGCTGTAGTTGGTGCGACGAGCCTTCTCCCGCTCGAGGAAGTCATACCAGTTGAGACTCTTGTAGATAACATCGGCCTCGGAATTTAGCTGGCCGTCGACGCCCACGATCTGGTCGTTGGGTACGTCAAAGGGATTGTAACCGAGGCTGCGGTAGATATTGTCCGTGGCGAACTGGGGGTCACCCTTGCCAGCCGTCGAATTCCGCAGGGCCTCCCACATCGTCTCGTAGTATTGACCAGGGGTCACCTCGTCGTAGAAAGGGATGGCGTTGTCGACGACGCCGTGCTGCACCGAGGCCGACACGCTTGTCTTGCCTGTGCGATTGCCGCGCTTGGTGGTGATGAGCACGACGCCGTTGGCGGCGCGCGAGCCGTAGAGTGCCGTGGACGCGGCGTCCTTGAGGACCGTAATCGAGGCGATGTCTTCCTGGTTGATGGTCGTGAGCGCGCCCTCGAACTGGACTCCGTCCACGATGTAAAGCGGGTCCGTGTCCCCGTTAAGGGTACCGACGCCCCGGATGACGATCCCGGGCGATGACCCCGGTCCTCCGTTGGCGCTAGTGAACTGGACCCCGGTGGCTTTCCCCTCGATGGCCGCGATGGGCGAGGTCACCGTCCGGGACTCGAGCTCCTTGGAGCTGACCACGTCGGCCGAACCGGAGAAAGCCTCCTTTGTGGTCACCCCGAAAGCCGTCACGATGACATCGGCCAGGATCTCGATCGAGGACCCGAGCTCGACATTGATGACGCTGCGGCCATCGATTTTAATCTCCTGTGTCTCGTAACCGGTGTAGCTAAATGTAAGTACGCTCGATCCGTCGGGCACTTCGACGGTGTATTGTCCATTGAAGTCCGTGACCGTCCCGTTAGTAGAGCCATTGACTAACACATTCACGCCAATGAGCGTCTCATTCTGCGCATCAATAACGGTTCCGCTGATGCTCTGTTGAGCGAGTACCAGGCCGAAGCTCAGGCAAAGCGCGAGAAGGGAGAGTAAGATTCTTTTCATAATATGAAATGTTTTCTGCTGAGGCCCTGCCCGCAGCCGCCGAACTCCGCAATTGGGACTTTCGCTGTTTCGTAGGGGCTTGCCCTTCTGTATTAAATCTCGTGAGGACGAACTACCTACTTAGTTGCACGTCAGAACTCTTAGTGCGGGCACCGAACAAATCAGGACGCGCGGTAAAACTATCAATTTGCCCCCATGCTAGGTTAGCAGTATCAGGAAAATTGGGGAACTGTCAACAACTACGCAGTTTTGCGTGGCTCGTTACTGCCCTCCCGATGCCCTATTCGCCTACAGCGTATGATCCTCTGGCGAAAAGATATGACTTCATTGCCCTCCCGTCGGCCTCGTGAATGGTGCTGATGCTCCTCCTAAAGTTGGGAGTAGTCTACTCCTCTCACACGCCACATCTTTGCCCCCCGATGACCCTGACCGCCGACAACATAGACCAGCTGACTTTCGCCAAAACCTCCGAGGCGCTCCTCCCCGCGGTGGTCCAGCACGCCCGCGACGGACGCGTCCTGATGCTCGGCTACGTCAGTGCGGCGAGTTTGCGGGAGACTTTTAGTAAGGGCCTGATCACGTTCTACTCCCGCTCGAAGGGCCGGCTCTGGACCAAGGGCGAGGCGAGCGGCAATACCCTGCGGCTCGTTTTGGCGAAAGCCGACTGCGACCGCGACACAGTCTTATTCCTCGCCGAGCCCACGGGCCCCACGTGCCACACCGGCGAGGACACCTGCTTCGACGACGCGGACGGCAAATTGACTCCTTATAGTAAGGATACGGCTTTCGCCAAAACCCAGGACACGTCCGCCGACCTCAGTTTCCTCTTAGAGCTCCAGACCCTTCTCCACGGCCGCCAGCCCGACGCCGACAGCGAAAGTTATACCTCGCGCCTCCTGGCGAAAGGCGTCATGAAGGTGGCGCAGAAGGTCGGCGAGGAAGGCGTCGAGATGGCCCTCGAGGCCGTCGGCGGCACCGACGCGCTCTTCACCGAGGAGGCGGCCGACCTGATGTACCACTATCTACTCTTGTTGCGGGCCAAGGGGCAGCGGCTGGAAGACGTCGTAGCCATACTCCGTCAGCGTCACTGACCGACGGCACGTAAGCTACCGAGCAAGCTCTCAACCAAACCACCAATCAACCCCAACCCCCCTTTGGAATACTCCCCCACCCTCACCTTCGCCCGCGCCGAAGACCAGAAGGACCCGCTCGGCGGCTACCAGGCCAAGTTCTTCCTGCCCACCGGCCTGGCCCGCGACGGCAAGACGGTCACGTACCTGGTCGGTAACTCCCTCGGGCTCCAGCCCAAGACGGCGGTCGACGTAGTGGAGGACGAGATGGAGCGCTGGAGCAAGTTCGGGGTCGAGGGCTACTTCCTCGGCGAGGACAAATGGGTGGACGCGCCGCAGCGGCTCTCGCCGAGCCTCGGCAAACTGGTCGGTGCCGACACGAGCGAGGTGATCACGATGGGGACGCTCTCGGCCAATTTGCACCTGCTACTCGCCAGCTTCTATCGGCCTGAAGGTGAGCGCAAGTTGATTTTAATGGAGGGTGGGGCCTTCCCGAGCGACCGCTATATTGTCGAGAGCCAGGTGCGCTGGCACGGGCTCGACCCGGCGGAGGTCATCGTGGAGGTCAACCCGGAGGACGGGCGCTACCTGCTCACCACCGAGCAGATCACGCAGACGATCGGTGACCTCGGAGACGAGCTGGCGCTGGTGATGTTTAGCGGCGTGCAGTACTTCACGGGGCAACTGTTCGACGTCGAGGCGATCGCGAAGGCCGGCCAGGCGGTCGGGGCCACGGTCGGGATCGACCTCGCCCACGCCATCGGCAACGTGCCGCTACAACTCCACGACTGGAAGGTGGACTTCGCTGTCTGGTGCGGCTACAAGTACCTGTGCGGCGGTCCGGGCGCACCCTCGGGCATCTTCGTGCACGACGTCCACGGCCAGAATCTAGCCCACCCGCGCCTGGCCGGATGGTGGGGCCACGAGCTGGCGACTCGCTTCGAGATGGACAAGCCCTTCCGCCCTACGCCCGGTGCGGCGGGCTGGCAGGTGAGTTGTGCGGAGATCCTGGCCATGGCCCCCTTGCGCGCCAGCCTGGAGCTCTTCGACGACGCCGGCATCCTGCGCCTGCGCGAGCGGAGCCGCAAGTTGACCGGTTACCTGGAGTTCATGATCCACCGCGCGGATCCGGAAGCGCAGGTCCTGGAGATTATCACGCCGAGTGATGCCAAATGGCGTGGGGCGCAGTTGAGCGTCGCGGTTCACGGCGGCTACGGCAAGCCGATGTACGAGGCCCTGAAGACGGCCAGCGTGATCTGCGATTGGCGCGACGCCCCGACGGGCGACGGGCCGAGCGTGATTCGGATGGCGCCCTCGCCGCTGTACAACACATTTATCGATGTGTTGCGGGCGGGCGAGACCTTGCGGGTGATGTTGGGGGCGGTGATGAGAGGGAAGGGGTGAAGGCTCGATCTGGGGGAGGTTATAGCAACCGAAGTTCGTAAAACCACGCAGCGACCTGTTCCGCGATCCCGACAGCACCGCGACCTACATTGTCGTCCCCTATTGGCAGGCCATGGCCAGACGACCCCGGAAGCGCATGCGGGCGGCGCCACGTGATTTTGAGCTCGTTGGCTCAGATATAGTGGACCAAATGTAGGTCGGGACGTACGATGGGGCGGCTGCCGGAGTCCCATCTTTGCAGCGCTCGCAATCGGCGTCTCCGTACGCCACGACTTAGGTAGGCCATGCTTAAACTCGATCGCGACCTCGAGAGGTCGAAAGGTTTCGCCCTGGCCGTAGCGGGGGCGGCGATCTTGTTTTTCGTCCTGGCCTACGCGAGCCCTAACCTCGCGCCCGTCCTCAGTCACCCCACTACCGTCGCCTACCACGGCGGCGTGGACGCGTGGAAGAATATCTATACCGTGGCCTACCACGGGCTCCACGACACGAGCTTCATCCGCACCGATGCGTTCAACTACCCGGCCGGTGAGCACATCGTGTTCGCGGACGGGCAGCCCCTGCTAAGCAACGCCCTGCGGCTGAGCTTGGTCTCTTCGCCTGGCACGGCTGTGGCCATCGTTCAACTCGCGCCGTGGGTGGGCGGGGCGATAGGGCTCGCTCTGCTCGCTTGGCTATTCGCTAGGCTCGGGGTGTCCAACGTCTACGCCGCGCTCGCCGCCCTCGTCATTTGTCTACTTAGCCCCCAATTAGCCCGCGCCTCTGGACACTATGGCCTCAGCTACGTATTCGTGATCCCGGCCCTACTCCACGTCCTGCTGTCGTGGTCACGCACCAGGCAATCGCGGTACATCATCGCCTGCGGCGGACTCACCGCGGCCTTCGCCCTGCTACACCTCTACCTACTCGCCATCTGTCTCGCGCTCGTGATCCCAACGATCGGCTACGTCTGCGCAGTCGACGCGCGCCGGCGGTGGCGCTCGCTCGGCGTGCTCGCTCTGACGGTTGCCGCGCTAGGGGCGGCTTATTACGCGTACGGCGTACTTGCCTGGCAGACGCGCGATCGTCCCGCCATCCCGGAGGGCTTCTTCGACGCGGCCAGTACCTGGAAGCACGTCTTCCTCATGCCCTACACCCTCCCCGCACTCTTCGCGCAATTCGGTAAGCGAATCTACCCAAGCGCCGCTACCATCGAGGAGCTCGGCTACGTCGGGGCCGTGGCCTCGGTGTTCTGCCTGGCGCTCGTGTGGGCGGCCGGGGCCTACGTGGTTGGGCGCGTTAGCGAGCCATTCTCCTACCCCCGACTCGCGCCTCGCGCCCATGCGGAGGGTTTGTACTTAGCAGCCATCCTCTTCGCCGCCGTCCTATCGCTGTTAGTCTCCTTCGGGATACCGCTGCGGTATGCGTGGTTCGAGACGTACGCTCCTGACATCGGGCTGTTGCGACAGTTCCGGGCGCTCGGGCGCTTCAACTGGGTCTTCTACTATGTCATCAACGTCCTCGCCTTCGTGGCGCTGTATCGTTTTGGCGAAAGCCCGAATACCAACGGCACTTGGTCGAAGTACGCCAAACGCCTGTCGATCTTCGCCCTCGGCATCGCGCTGTTCGAAGGCATCAACAACCTCCGGGCCGTGGACACCAATCCCTTCCCCCTGCCGTGGGGAGAGCGGATGGACACCTGGCTCGCGGCTATCGGCCCTGTCAATCAGTATCAAGCCATCCTGCCGATCCCCTACTTTCACATCGGGGGAGAGACCCTCAATGCTCCGCTCGGCCAGGACGACCTATCGATATCAACACAGCTCGGCCTCGCCACGGGACTGTCCAACCTTGGGGTTTTCATGAGTAGGCAGGGCGTGGCCAACACGTATGCCCGTCTGCCGCTCGACCACCCGTGGTCGTCCGTCCCGGAGGTGCTCGCCGGCCTACCTTCAACACGCGATATTCTCGTTACCGTTTCGAAGGAGCAGCTTCAAACCACGATCGACACCCGGGGCTCCGACCCGTACGCCACGCTCCTGGGGCAATGCGACACCTTACTCGAAGACGGCAACTACCTGTTGATGCGCTTGCGGGGTACGCCGGAGCGCTTCCGGGAGGTGGCCCGCGCGTACTGCCAAAAAGCGTCTTTCGACAAAACTTACGCATCACCACACTTCGTAACCAGCCCGAAAACTGTGGTCACACTCACCAGAAGTGGCGAAAAGCCGGACGCCGACGGCTGGCAAACCTTCGCCGAATGGACAGTGCCCGAAAACACCTCCGTAGACGTGTCTTGGACAACGGAATTGTCCGGCGCGACGCGGCCGTTTCACGAGTTCTACCTGGAGGCGCGCGACCTCGCCACGGGTACGCCCGTCTACTCGACCACGCTCCGGGCGGCCACCGACGCCACTATTCTCCAGCGAGAGGGCGCGAGGGTCAAGACCACAGTGCCGGCCAGCGGCTCTCCGCAGAGACTGCACCTGAGTGCACGGTTTTCGCCGCGCTCCGGACCGCTGGACACGCTCCGGATCCGCTACCTGGCCTGGATGCCCGAGGGTGCCGCGTACGAATACGTTTTGCCAGAAGGAGACTACCTCTTCGACGGGATCAGGTACCGCGAGTGCCCGTAAGCAAAGGCACATCTATCACTGTCGCTCGACGCGGTCGCGGAGCTTGAACACCTGCACCGTTCCGAAGGTCCCGAGTAGGGAGTCGATGTGGGGCAGGAGCGTCGGATCGGCGTTGACTTTCTCTTGGTTGCTGTACAGGTAGCTCACGTGCTTGAGGTCGATGTAGTCCGAGAGCCACGGCGCCGGGATCGAGTCGCCGTCCAGGACGAATCCCCGTTTGTCGATGCGGTAGCCGAAGGTATTTGCCGACATGTCGCGCATGATGAGCACGAGGGAGTCGCGCGGCGCGAGGGCCGTCAGCTCTTCGCTGTACTGCAACACGTTTGCGTCGAAATACGTGAACACGACACCCCACTGGTCGACCGACTTGCGGTGGGCCTCGTAGCCGGCGTACCCCACCAACAGCACGAGCCCTACCTCGGCCCAGGGTCCAAACCGCTGCACGTACGCCACGGCGAACCCGACCGCCGCATACGCCGGCAGCATAAACGGCAGCATGTAATAGTCATGCACGTGGGCGATCGCCTCAAACTCGAGCAGGTAGTACAGCACCGTCATCAAGAGCAGCGTGAGCCACCAGCCGCCGCTGCGCCGCAGAAATATTAGGACGACGCCCACGACGGCGAACGGAAGGCTCCAGCCGCCGAGCAGGCGTTGAGGGAGGAACTTATTGACCCACAGGTCGAGCCACTCGTGCGCCTGGGGGTGATTGAACACCGCCAGCAGCGAGGGCTGAATCGTCGGGGAGGCGGCCCAGGTCGGGATGACCCATGCGTACCAGGCGAGGGCCGGGACGATAATCCCGAGCTGCAGGAGGGCATCCGATACACCTCCGCGGATGTCGGGCCGCCGTCGGGCAACATGCCTCACGAAGTAGTAGATGCTCACCACGGAGATCATGAGGAAGGGCAGCTTCGCCCAGGTCGCCACCAGGAGCGCGATCCCGGCGAGGACGAGGTCGGTCCTGCGCCTATCAATTGGCGCGGATCTGAAGTACCGCAGCGCGTAGCGCAGATACCACCACGCCGCGGCGAGCGCCAGCAGATCGGGCAGCGGGTTAATGCTGTAGTAGAACAGCACCGGGGCGTTGAGGTAGAGTCCCGCGGTGAGGGCACCGGCCACGGCGTTGCGGGTGAGGTCGCGGATGCAGAGCGCGAGCCCGAGGGCGCCCGCGGCGCTCACGGCGTAGACGGTGGCCCGCGCGAGCACCACGTGGTCGCCAAAGAGCTTGTATAGGATAGCGATGAAGTACTGCAGGATCGGGAACTCCAGCCGCTGGATCAGGGCCTCGCCGTCCTCTGCGATCGTCATCGTGCGGGGGTTGAAGATGTTGAAGTCGTAGCGCGCAAAATTGCGCACGTTCCACATCGTGGCCGCCTGGCGCCAGGTGTGCGTCCCTTGGATATCGAGGGTCCAGAAACCCCAGTGGAGGTAGACCCCGTACAGGACGCACAGCGCAAACAGCACCTCCGCGTAGGACGGTCGCCACGCGCCGGCGACGCTAGCGGTTGAGGAGGCCATACTTCGCGATACAGTAGACGGCTCGCACGCCGTCGCGCCAATTGATTTTCTTGCCCTCGGCATAGGTCCGGCCGTAGTAAGAGATGCCGACTTCGTAGATGCGGATCCCGTCGATGCGCGCGATCTTGGCCGTCACTTCGGGCTCGAACCCGAAGCCGCGCTCGACCAAGGCCAGGGACTGCAAGTGTCGCCGGCGGAAGAGCTTGTAGCAGGTCTCCATGTCGGTGAGGTTGAGGTTCGTAGCCGCGTTAGAGAGCGTCGTCAGGATCTGGTTGCCGATCGAGTGCCAGAAGAACAGGATGCGGTGCGGTCTGCCGCCCATGAAGCGACTCCCGTACACTACGTCGGCGTAGCCCCGCAGCATCGGCGCCAACAGGATGTTGTACTCCTCCGGGTCGTACTCAAGGTCGGCGTCCTGGATGATGACGTACTCGCCGCTCGCCGCGGCGATCCCGGTGTGGAGCGCGGCGCCTTTGCCGCTGTTGGCCTCGTGGCCCATGAAGGTAATCGGGAGCTCGGGGTGGGTTTTGGCGTAAGCCCTGATCACGGCCGCGGTATCGTCCGAGCTGCAGTCGTCGACGACGATCAGCTGCTTGGCCATCCCCTGCACCAGCTCCACCCCGCGGACGCGGTCGAGGATTAGGTGGATCGTACGCGCCTCGTTGTAGGCAGGGATGACGATCGAGAGGGTCTCGGGCATACGAGCGGCAAGTATACGACGCGAAGGTGGAGGCGTCCCCGGGACTCGTTCCGGGGGCTCGCCAATCCAGTCGAAGGCAGTAACCTTGCGGGACGTGTCCACCGCCGCCGCCGCGGGTCCGCCCGCGGACCTCACCCTTGTCGTGCCCTGCTTCCGGCCGTCCCTGGCGTGGGCGGATCGCCTGGCCGACCGTTTCGAGGCGTTCGCCAAAACGCTGCCCGGGCTTACGGCCGACCTCGTGCTCGTCCACGACGGGACTCCGGGGGGACTGGACCCGTCGGAGTTGCGACGGCTCGGCGAGCGTCTGCCGGGTGTGACGGTGATCGACAACACCGCCAACCGCGGCAAGGGCTCCGCGCTGCGCCAAGGCATCGCCGCGGCGACGGCGTCGCTCACGATGTACACCGACGTGGACCTGCCCTATACCACGCCCTCGATGACTGCCGTCGCCGAGGCCCTCCTCGCGCAAGGCGGGGTGGTGGCCGGGGAGCGCTTCGACGACTACTACGTCACGGTGCCGCTGTTCCGGCGTCTGCTCTCGCGGGGGCACAGGTACGCCATGCGACGATTGTTCCGCCTTCCCGTCACGGACTCACAGGCGGGGCTCAAGGGCTTCGACCAAAGTGGGAAGACTGTTTTCCTAGAGACGACGGTCGATCGATTTTTGGTAGACCTGGACTTCATCGCCCGGTGCCGCGGCCGGGTGACGGTCACTCCCGTACGGGTGGAATTGCGCCCGGACGTCGTATTCACGAATTTCGGCCTCGGTATCCTCCGCACGGAGGCTGGTAACTTCCTGCAGGTCCTGCGGGCGGCGTGGCGGCGGTAGTCCAGACGAGATACACGCCGTAGGTGCCGGGCCAATCGCCGGGGCGCGAGCCCTGATCGGCCCTCGATTACCTTCCGCCCCCGATGCCGAAAGCCTCTACCCTCGCGATTGCATTCGTCTTCGTCGTCCAGGTACTCGCAATGACGGTGTACTTCCCGAAGTACGAGCAGACCGGCACGGAGGCTTACATCAGCTGGGACGTGGCCGGCTACTACATGTACCTCCCGGCGGCCTTCGTGTACGACGACCTGGCCGGCGACAGCTACCACGACAAGGTCACCACGGAGTATGGTCCGAGTCCGGTGTTCGACCATGCTTTCCAGCACGAGTCGGGCGTCTGGGTGATGAAGTATTCGCTGGGGCAGGCCTTGCAGTTCGCGCCGTTTTTTGCCGTGGCGCACGCTTTCGCTAAAACTTCGGCGGTCTATCCGGCGGATGGATTCTCGCTGCCGTATCAGCTCTCGCTCGCGGCGGAGGTAGTGTTTTTCGCGCTGCTCAGCCTGGTTTTGCTGCGGCGGCTGCTGCGGCACTACTACTCGGAGGCGGTCACGGCGGCGGCGATCATTGCCGTGGGTGTGGCAACCAACTACCTCGAGTACTCGAGCATCAACGGGGCGCACACTCACCTCAACCTCTTCGTGTGGTACACGCTCCTGATCCTCGCGACCCGGCGCTTCTACCTCACGCCGTCCTTCGGGTACGCGGCTGCGATCGGGGCGTGTATCGGGATCGCGGCCCTGTCGCGGCCGACGGAGCTGATGATGCTGTTGGTACCGCTGTTGTGGGCCATCTCGCTCACGAAGGCTGGGGTAGTCGAGCGCGCTCAGGTTTTGGCGAACGCCTGGCCGAAGCTCCTCGTCGCGGCCGTGGTCGGCGGTGCGATCCTCTCCTTGCAGCCGCTCTACTGGCACAGCGTCTCCGGCGACTGGATTGTGTACAGCTACCAGGACCAGGGTTTCTCTTGGATCAAGACCCATTTCACGCAGGGGCTCGCGAGCTTTAAGGGTGGATGGCTGCCGTACACGCCACTCGGCATCCTGATGCTGCTGGGCTTCATTCCATTTCGGAAACAGTACCCGCGTATCATGCCGGGGGTGGCGCTATACCTCCTGCTCTTCATGTACGTAGTCTGGAGCTGGGACTTGTGGCAGTACGGCGGCTCACTGGGGCAGCGGACCATGGTCCAGGTCTACCCCTTGCTGGCCCTGCCGCTGGCGGCCCTGTTCGAGTGGACTCTTGTGGGTGGCGTGATCCGCAAAATCGTGGTCGGGCTGGGTTTTGGCGTAAGCCTGTTCGTCAGTCTGTACTGGATGCACGCCGCGCACTACGGAGGCTTTGCCGCCGGAGAGATGACGACCGACTACTACTGGGCGCTGTTCCCGCACTTCGACGAGGATCGGCAGCGGGGCATGTTCCTGGATCGGGTGGACGGCTACGACGGCACGCCGCGCGATGCGGAGACCCTGTTCAGCGAAGGCTTCGAAACCGTGTGCGACGAGCCGATGCTCTGCGCCGAAGGAGCCCTCACGGGAGCCCAGTCGCTGTGTGTGCGCGACGGCGACACGTACAGCAAGACCTACGCCGTAGCCCTCCCTACACTACCGAAGGATTGGATCCGCGTGAGTTTCGACCTGGAGATCCGCGCGAAGACCTGGGACTCCTGGGCGATGGCGCAAGTCATGCTCCTCATCAAGCAGGACGACGAGATCGTGGAGAGCTACTTCGTGCGCCCCGAGCGCCTTTTAGACGACGGCCGCCAGCGCGTCACTTTCAACGGGCAGCTGCCGCGGGCAAGTCGCTTCAACCGCATCGAACTCCAGGTCTGGAAGCCGGGGCTGAACGGGCTCGTGTTAATTGATGAGGTGGAGGTGGTGGGGTTCGATGAGTAGGTGAATGTGCGAAAAGTGCGCTCTGCTTTTGTACCGGTCTGCAGAAGCGGAGGGGAGTGAAGAGCGGACCTTCCGAACTTTGCGCACTCTCCGATTTTTTGCTAACCCTCAATCAATCCCCCCGTCACCCGCCGCAGCTGCAAATCCGTGACGAGCAGATTGTAGATCGCCGTAATCCTGGCCTGCTCAGCATTCAGGTAGTCGAGCTCCAGTTGGCGGTAGTCGAAACTGTTGATGTTGCCGGCCTTGAGCTGCTCGCTGGCGAGGGCGAGGTTGGCCTTCGAATTTTCGATGAGGGCATCCTGGAGGGACAACAAGTCCCGCTGGTTATCGTACGTTTCGACGAGGGTGCGGGCCTGGAGCGTGGCGTCGCGCTTGGCGTTGCGGACGTTGATGTCGGCGATGCGCTCGCCGGTGATGGCGTTCTCGAGCGAGCGGCGGCGCAGGCCGGCGTCCCAGAGGGTGTAAGCGGCCGTGATGCCGCCGTTGACGCCGCTGGTGTTGCCGAGCCGGAAGGCGCTCGCCTCGCCGGTGCGCGGGTCGTCGCCGAAGAACTTGAAGCCGTTCTCGGTGTAGTTGATGCCACCGCTGACCTGGACGCTCGGCTTAAAGGCACTGCGGGCGATCTCGGTCTGCGTGAGGGCCAGGGTCTGCTGGGTGCGCAGCAGGCGGAGGTTGGCTCCGGAGTCGATCTTGGCGGCCACAGCGCGCTCGTTCCAGTCGCGCGGGTCGAATAGGAGCGTGTCGCCGAGGGCGCGCCCGCTGAAGGTCTCCGGCTCGGCGTCGAGTGCGATGTAGAGGGCCCGCAGGCCATTATCGACCGCGAGTCGCGTCTGCTCCACGCGGACGCTGTCGTTGAGGAAGGCCGTCCGGGCCTGGAGGAGGTCGATGGACTGGCCTTGCCCGTAGGCGCGGCGCAACTCCTGAAACGCGAGGCGGTCGCGGCTGAAGGTCTTCACCTGGCGCGCGACGCGGGCGTTGGCCTCGGCGAGCTGGGCGTTGTAGTAAGCCAGCCCCACGTCGTAGATGGAGGTCTCGACAAGCTGGCGGACCTGGTCGCGCGATACCCTTTCGAGCTGCCCGAGACGCCGGAGGTCGAAGCGGACGCGGTAGCCGTTGAAGAGCGTGTAGTTGACCTGCACCCCGGCCGAGAGGTTGCCGCTGTAGAAGGTACCGTTGATGAAGCTCGCCGGGTTGTTCTGGTTGTTGAGCGAGTTATTGAACCCGAGGGTGGCCTGCACCAGAGGGGCGCGCCCCGCCGTGACGTAGTTGTTGTTACGTCCGGCCACCTCGGCGTTGAGGCGCTGCCCCGCCACCGAGAGGTTGTTGTCCACACCCCAGGCGATGGCCTCGGCGAGGCTCAGCGGGTCGGTGGGCCCCTGCGCCGCCAGCGGAAGCGGGTTTTGCGAAAGCGTAAAAATGATGGCGGTCAGGCCGCAAAACTTGTAGCTCCAGCTCATGCCACGTGACTTTGGTCTTTACTCAACTCCGCCTCGAAAAACTCACGCACCTCGCCCCAGGTTGTCACCCGGCGGAAGCGCGTCTCGCGTCGGTTGTGCAACGCGTCAAACAGCAAGGGGGTCCCCCTAAAGGTCTCCAGGTTGTGGGCGTGGTCGTCGATCATGTAATCGGTCCCGATGATGGATTTGTCGCCGCAGAACACGATCTGGCGCCAGTGCACCCACGGCAACCGCTCGTGGAGCCAGTCGTACTTGTCCTCGAGGCTGTTGCGAAACTCCATCGCCGCGCTCACGAAGTAAATCTCGTAGTGCTCCCGCAGCCACGCCAGGGTCGCGTCCGCGCCGTCGATAAACGGCAGGTCCCGAAACCAACCCCGCTCGTAGATGGCCTCGCGGAGGCCTTCGCCGCCTTCGAGAGAGTAGATTTTGTTGCCCTCCAGCAGCGCGAGGTCGACCTTGCGCCCGGTCCGCGCTTCGAAGGCCTGGTGGAACTTTGGCATGAGGTCGACGATGACCTCGTCCATGTCGATGGCGATGGATTTCATGGGGTTGATTTCTTATGGTACATCAATGCAAGACGCGAGGCGGGCATGGCCATCTGATTTTGCTGTGCTACCGTGGGGGCGCTCTCGGCTGGCGTTTTGTAACCCCCCCGGCCCCCCTTATTCTTTCGAGCTTCCGGAATTTCGCTGCGCTCAGTCCGGAAGCTCGAAAGAACAAGGGGGGAGGCGACCGTGCTTCTCGCTTCGCTCGGGGGTCTGCGGCGCGCTTCGTCACCCGTGTAAGGCACCCTAGACGAGGGCGTTCGCCTCCCCCCTTGTTCCGAAAATTTTGCATAGCGCGCAAAGCGAGCGGAGCAAACTTTTCGGAATAAGGGGGGCCGGGGGGGTTACAAAACGGTAACGCTATAAATTCAATAGTTAAGAAATGAGTTCATAGGTAGAAAAGTAAGGCCTTCGATGCTTCGTTGGCATACGCGAGGAGGTCCGCATTATCCCGCAATTGCCCTCTCATAGTCGAATTGCGTCGTCGTGAACGTTGTATAGGAATGCCTTCCAAGGTAAATCCTCTACGTAGCGCGCTCGGTCCACCAATCTTACGCTGAGGTAAGTGGTCTCTTCATCGCCGTACTCTTCCATGCTACCGTAGATCGCGTGACGCAACGCTCGACCGGGACGCTCCGGAAGGATTGCCAAAATAGGCCAGTCCGAGTCCCACTTCGCGTCCCCCCCGCGCCCGCGATCCATACATCAACAGTTCCGCCTCCGGCGCGACGCCCCTGATCCTCGCAGTTACGTCACGCAGGGAAGACTTATCCTCAGCCGACAGCGCCGTGGCCTCGGAGAGATCGGGGAGATCAGTCTTGACGGCAAGCTTACTCATGCCACGAAGGTAGGTTTTGGCAAAAGCCGGAACATCGCGTGGGTGATTGCCGCGGATACAAAGGGTCTAATTCCCCGCAAACAACTGCGGCGCAGTCTGCAACACGATCATCAGTCCGATGAGCACCAACATCCCCCCGAAGTAAAGTCCCCAGTTGCGCGTCGCATTAGCTGGCGCGGCCGCCTCGACGTCCTCGTAGACGCCGCCGAACCCGGTCCAAATGCGGTGCATCACGACCTTGAAGCGGTTACTGAGGATCAGCAGGGACGGCAGCACCGCCAGCAGGCAGATCGTCGTGGCCAGTAGGCCGAAGCTCACCGAGATCGCCATCGGGATCAGGAACTGCGCCTGGAGCGACTTCTCGAACATGATGGGCGCCAGGCCCGCCAGCGTTGTGACGGTGGTCAGGATGATGGGGCGGAAGCGACCGAGACAGGCGTCGCGCAGGGCCTGCATCTGTGGCCGGCCCTCCTCCAAAAACTCGTTGTAACTCGTCACGAGCACCAAGGCATCATTGACGAGCACGCCGATGAGCGCGATCAACCCGAGTCCGCTGAAGAGACTCAGCGGGTAGTTGTTCGGCATCACGGCCGTCATGAAGAAGTGCCCCCACGCCACGCCAATGAAGGCGATCGGGATCAAGAGCGCGACCATCAACGTCTGCGACATCGAGCGGAACGTGAGGGCGATGATGAAGAACATCAGCGACAGCACAATCGGACCGATGAGTCCCACGGAGCTAGAGGTCTTCTGCTGCTCGCGGTTCTGGCCCTCGTAGTCGGCCGTGATCCCTGCGTGGCGCGCGAGGATCGCCGGGACGATCTCGGTCTGGACGCGTGCCGTCACATCGCTCACGCTCACCTCGTCACTCGACACGTCAGCCTCCACGCTGAGGTCTCGCTGGCCGTCGATGTGGTTGATGGCCACCGTGCCGCGGTCGGACTCGAGGCGGGCGATGTCCCCGAGCACGAAGGCACCCTCGGGCGTGCGGATGCGCATATTCGAGAGCTGGTCGACGGTGGCGCGGTTGTCCTCGGCGTAGCGGACCCACACGCGAACCTCGTCGCGACCGCGTTGCAGGCGCTGCACCTCCGCCCCGAAGAAGCCGCCCCGGACTTGCGCCAGGACGCTGCCCTCGTCGAGCCCGAGCGCACGGCCGCGGTCGTTGAGCGTGATGTTGATCTCGCGCAGGCCCTCCTGGTTGTTGTCGGCCACGTCACTGAGCTCTTTCATGTCCTTGAGGGCGTCGCTCACCTCGCGGGCGGCCGCTTTTAGCTCCTCGCCGTCGCGACCGCGCAGACTTACCGTCACGGGCTTACCGAAGGCGGACGCGCCCCCGAAAGTCAAGGTCTCGGCCTCGGGAATATCGCCGGCGAACTTGCGGACGGCATTGGAGAAGTTCCTGAGCCGCAGGGAGTCCCGCTTGTCGCCGTCGAGCAGATTGACCTGCAGATTGCCCTGGTAAGTACTCGGTCCGAGGCGGATCTCGGTTTGCTCCACGGCGCGCTTCTCGTTGTCGAAGAAGTGTTGGCTCAGCGAGTCGTCCGCCTGCTCCACGGCGCGGTAGAGGCGGTCGAGGTACTGCTGCGTGACCTCCTCGCGGGTGCCGGCTGGCATCTTGAGCGTGATCACGAGCTCGTCGCGCTCGATGTTCGGGAAGAAAGTCGTCGATATGAGGCCTCCCTTGACGGCGCCCACGGTGATGATCAGCAAGCCGGCCATGATCGCCACCGTGACCACGCGTTGCGCCATCGCGAAGTCTAGCACGGGGCGGTAGAGCCGGTCGCGCAACCAGTCCATGATGTTGTCGAAGAACTGCATGAACTTCGGCTTCGGGGCGTGCGGGTCCATCTGGAGCGCCTTCGAGTGCGCCACGTGCGTCGGGAGGATCAGCACGCCCTCGACCAGCGAGAAGATCAGCGACAGGATCACGACCAGCGACATGTCCCCGAAGAAGTCCCCGAGGCGTCCGTCGATGAAGAAGAAGAGCATAAAGGCCACCACCGTCGTCATCACCGCACTGAACACGGCCGGCAGGACCTGCAGCGTCCCGTTGATGGCCGCGTTCTCGGCCTCGCGCTTCTTGCGGGCCAGGCGGGACTTCTCGCCGAGCTTGCGCTCACCCTCGGAGATCAGGCTGAGGGCATTGGTCTCTTCGGCTTTCGCCAAAACCGCCTCCGCGCCGTCCGGCTCCTCGACGTCGACGCCGTCCTCCCAGCGCTGGTAGATGTTCTCCGCGATCACGATCCCGTCGTCGACGAGGATACCGATCACGAGGATCATCCCGAACAGCGACAGTACATTAATACTCAGGCCTACGGCCGCGGCCACGATGAACATCCCCGCGAACGAGATCGGGATCGCGGCCGCTACCCAGAACGCGAGTCGCCAGTTGAGGAACAACGCCAGCGTCACGCACACGATGATGAAGCCGACGATCCCGTTGCTCGACAGGAGGTCGATACGGTCGCGCAGGGTCGTCGAGGCATCCCGCGTGATGGTCATCTTGACCTCGGTATTGGCCTCGTTGAAGGCGTCCACGTAGTCCTTGACCTCGTCGGTGATCGAAAGCATGTCCTCCTCGAGGGTGTTGGACACCGACACCACGACGGCCGGCTTCTGGTCGATGTAGACGCGGTTAGGGCTGTCGGCCCAGCGGTCGCGGATGTCGGCGATGTCGTCGAGCCTCACGACCCCGCCGCCGGGCGTAGTCTTGATCACGATGTCCCGCAGGCCCGGCGCGTAGTACTCCTTCTGGCGCGAGCGCAACAGCAGCTCCTCGTCGACGGTCTTGATCGTGCCGCCGGTGATGTCGAGGTTGGCACCCCGGATGGCGGCGGCAGCCTGGGCGAAGGTCAGGCCGTAAGCCTGGAGGTCGTTTTCCCGAAAGGCGATCTCGATTTCTTCTTCGGGAAAGCCACTTAGATCAATCTTCGAAATCCCCTCCCGTTGGATCAGGTCCGTCTCCATCTGGCGGGCGTAGCGCTTCAGCGCCTGCAGGCTCACGTCGCCCGAGATCGCCACGGCCACCGCGAAGCCAATGTTCTCGCGCTTGTACACCACCGGCGGCTCCAGTCCCGCCGGAAAGCTCGGGATCCGATCGACGGCGTTGCGGACGTCGTCCACGACGAGGTCCGTATCGTAGCCCTTCAGCACCTCGATCGTCAGCGACCCGGCGTTCTCGCTACTGGAGCTCGTGATGCGCTCGATCCCGGAGACGCCCTTGAGGTTCTCCTCGATCTTGTTGACCACGCCCTCCTCCATCTCCTCCGGACTCGCCCCCGGGAGGACCGTCTGCACCGAGATGACTCGGCTCGCCACCTCCGGGAAGAAGGTCGACCGCATATTCGACAGCCCGATGAACCCGAACACGAGCAGCGCCACCATCAGTAGGTTGGCCGCAATCGGGAACTTGACGAAATAAGTAATTACGCTGCGCATACGCTTGGTTAATTATTGAGGTATTGAAGGTTGAAGTGTTGAATGCGCTGCCGCATACCGACGAGGCCCCCTCAAATTTTTGAAAGCCTTAAATCAAATCAAGAGCCCAAGCCAAAGCTGAATTTCCGGGTCTTTAGCCCGGCCCGCTAAGGAAGCCCCCCAACTTAGCTCCTCGATCGCACCTTCATTCCCTCATACGCCCCCGAAACGGATTCATTCAACACGCGCACGTCCCCGGGTAACCCACGGACGTACACCTTGTCACCGACTCTCCTCACGACTTCCACCTGCCTGAGCGCGAGACTGCTGTCCGGCACGACGTACACCTCGTCCTCCCCGACCAACAGTCGCTGATCCAGTTCCACGACGCCATCCAACGAAGCACCGCGGACTTCGCCACGGAGGAAGAGCCCCTCGCGCAGGCCTTGCCCACTCACATTCAAGTAGACGGTAGCGGCCTGCGTATTCGGGTCGATCTGCGTCGAGAGCCGCGAGACGGTCCCGCGGTAGATCTCGCCGTTCGGTCCGTTGAGGGTCGCCTTCGCGCCGACGGGGAGGAAGCCGAGGTCGCGCACCGGCACGCTCGCCGCCAATTCGTAGTCGGAGGCCGTGAGGGTGCCGAGCGGCTGGCCCGAGCGGACGAGGGCGCCGGTGGTGGTGGAGACTTCCGTCAAAACCCCCGTGAAGGGGGCCCTCAGGGTGTACTTACTATAGCGCTCCTCGGAGGCCTTGATGTTGTAGTACTGCCCGTAGATATCCTTGGCGTTGAGGTAGAACCGGGCCGCGTCGGTGGCGGCGGGCGGGAGGGTCGGCATGGCCTTCTCGGGATTGAAGGCCCGCAGGTAAGCGTCCCAGGCGGGGAAGGTTTCGGGGTAGTCGATCTTGAGCTCCGGCATGGCCTGCGCGATGATGCGGGCGAGGGTGCTCTTTTGCGCCAGGAGCGTGTAGCCGGCTTCGGTGTCGTTGATGCGCGCCAGCACCTCCCCCTTACGGTAGGTGACGCCGACCTTGAAGGCGTGTGCGGACTGGTCGAAGACCCCGGTCACCTCGGCGATCACCGGGGCCGTCTGGAAGGCCACGAGCCGGCCTTGCAGCGGGACGTCGAGGTCGACCTTGGCGGCCACGGGGAGCTGGGTGTCGACTTCGCGCACGGCGGTTACACTGGGCTTCTTTGCCTCGGGCGCTTTGCTGTTCTGGAGCTTGAAGCTGACCGCGACGGCGGCGCCGATCAGGAGGAGCACGGTCAGCACTTGCAGGACGATGCGTAGGACAGGGTGCATAAGCGGGGGTGCTGGGTCGCGGCGGGTGCCGCGACTTGCGGCGCAAAGATGCGAAAACGCACGGGAGCGCTATCGGGATGCAGCCCGGTGGCCACATTCCCCGACGCGATTATTCACGTGCGCTAAATGACCAAATCAGCGTCGCGGGGATGCTCTGCGACGGCGACTCCCCGATGCGCTTGAACTCGATGATGAGATTGACGGTCGGGGCGTCGAGCAGCTCGCGGAAGTCGGCCTCCGAGGGGACGAGGTCGAGGCGCGAGCCTACGTCTATGCGGATTTGGTCGCGGTAGAAGATCTCGCGGCGTTGGTTAAAATTATCGCCGTAAGCCTGGACGCTGACCTCGTAGGCGAACCCCCAGCTGAGGCCCGGCTCATTAATCAGCAACGACGCCCGCTCCGGCACGACGCTCGACCACTCCCCCCAGGAGTTGCCGGTCTCACGCATGAAGCGATCGTGCTCGGTGGACACGTCCCTGATCTGGAAGGAGTGCGCGAGGATCGGATTGAGGCCCGCGCCTACCGTAAAAGTGACCGGGCTGAACTGGAGCCGTGTGCCGGGTTCGGTCTTGTCCCCGCAGGCGGACAGCAGTAGTGCGGCGGCGGCCGCCAGGGAAAAGAGCGACGCGGTGGACGGCTTGCGCATATGTGGCCACTAACGCCGGGGGCGACCGTTTGCGTTTGCCCTCCGCCGAGCGGGCCCCACTTCGGGGAGAGAAGTACCTTACCCGCTTAATCTAGTGAGCATAATGGGTGTAGCCAACGTTCGTCTCCCCGGAGACCCAGTCCAGTCGCAGGCCTTCGTCCGGCACATCCTACGCGACCTACAGGCCCTGGAGTACATGCTCGATCACGACATGTTCGAGGACGATGTCGTCCGCATCGGCGCCGAGCAAGAGATGTGCCTCGTCGACAAGGGCACCTACAAGGCCGCCCCGATCAACACCACCATCCTCGAGGCCCTCGCGGAGTACCCCTGGGCCGACTCCGAACTCGCGAAGCACAACCTCGAGACCAACCTCACGCCCCACGTCTTCGCCGGAGATGCCCTCGCGAAGATGCACGCCGAGGTCGACGAGCACCTCCGCCTCATCAACGCCGCCGCCGCACCGCACAACGCGGCCGTGGTGCTGACCGGGATCCTACCGACCCTTCGCAAGAGCGATCTCGACTTGTCCAACCTCACGCCGCGCCCGCGGTACCGCGCCCTCATGGAGGCGATCGACAGCCACAAGTCCGGCGGCAACTACGAGATCCGCCTCAAGGGCATCGACGAGCTCACGATCACGCACGACTCACCCCTGATCGAGGCGGCCAACACGAGTTTCCAGGTCCACCTACAGGTGAGTTCGAAGGCGTTCGTCAAGATGTACAACATCTCCCAGGCGCTGACGGGACCCGTTTTGGCGACAGCCGTCAACTCCCCGATCGTGTTCGGGCGCAGGCTCTGGCACGAGAACCGCATCGCGCTCTTCCAGCAGGCCCTCGACACGCGCTCCACGAAGGACCATATGCGCGAGCGCGCGCCGCGGGTGAGTTTCGGGAAGAGCTGGTGCGACCGCTCGATCCTCGACATCTACCGCGAGGACCTGTCGCGCTTCCGCGTCCTGCTCGCCGCCGACATCGACGACGATAGCCTCGCCGACCTCGCCGCGGGGAAGGTGCCGCGACTGCACGGACTGCAGGTCAACAACTCGACGGTGTACCGCTGGAACCGACCCTGCTACGGTATCTCCGACACCGGCAAGCCACACCTGCGCATCGAGAACCGCGTCCTGCCGGCGGGCCCGACCACCGCCGACGAAGTGGCAAATGCGGCGCTCTGGCTCGGGGCTATGGTCGGGATGGCGAGCCGCGTAGACGACATCCGCGAGCACATGAGTTTCGACGACGTGGCCGACAATTTCGCGAAGGCGGCGCAGTTCGGGATCGACTCGAAGTTCAACTGGTTCGGCGAGGGTAAGATTCCGGCGTCGGCTTTGCTCACCGAGGAGATCATCCCGATGGCGCGCGAGGGCCTCGTGGAGCGCGGGATCGACTCGGGCGACATCGACCTGTACATGGGGATCGTCGAGGAGCGCGTGAAGAAGGTGAGTACGGGCGCGCGCTGGCAGCTGAAAAGCTTTACGAAGCTAAAGGATTCAGTGGGTCGCGACGAGGCCCTGAGCAACATGACCGCGGCGATGATGCACAACGCCGCCGAGGGCAAGCCCGTGCACGAGTGGCCCCTGGCCGACGCCACCGTAATGCCGACCTACGCGCCGAAGCGCCTCCTGGTGGAGGAGTTTATGGAGACCGACCTGTTTACCTGCCACTCGGACGACCTGATAGACCTCGTGGCCGAGATGATGGACTGGCGCAAGATCCGCTACATGCCCGTCGAAGACGACGAGGGACACCTGTGTGGGCTGGTGACGGCAAGGCTGATGCTGCGGCACCACGTGCGCTTGAGTCGCGCGCTGTCTACCGAGAAGACGACAATAAGGGATATCATGGTCGACAAGCCGATTACGGTCGGGCCGCAGAATACGATCGTCGAGGCGATGGATCTGATGCGGACCAATAAGGTCGGGTCGCTGCCGGTGGTGAAGGATGATGAGTTGATCGGGATTATTACGGAGATGGATTTTTTGAGGATCAGTGGTCGGTTGATACGGCAGTTGGAGACGCTGGGGTGAGGGGGCGTCCCTCTCGCCATCGGATGGAGTGGCGCGTAGCTCACGCATCCCACCGTCGGCAATCGAGCTAGGGTCACGGGGCATTGGTGCGTACTACCGCACGGCGCTGTTATGTGCGGCATCTGGCTGGTAGGATTTATGAATGGCGCCTCCGCCGTTCAGGGAACAAACGCCCCCCCTCCGGTGCTTTACCTCTCAGGCGCTCACGCGCCCGCGTCCCACCCCAATCAAACCTTGCGACTCTACTTAGCGTATGCCGGTAGAGCACACCCCAAACCACAGCGGATGAACCTCGTCTTCGTCGGAAACTACCCCCCCCGCCAGTGTGGCATCGCCACCTTCACGCAGCACATCGCCGACGGCATCAAACAAGCCGCCAAGAAGCGAAAAGAGCCCGTGACCACCTCTGTCGTGGCCATCAACGACCGCGAGGGATACGCGTACCCGACCGAAGTCATCCGCACCATTAGCCAGCACGAGCGCAAGGACTATATCAAGACCGCCGAATACCTCAACCGCGCCGACGTCGACGCGGTGGTGCTCCAGCACGAGTTCGGGATCTTCGGAGGGGAGGCCGGCGATCACATCCTCGGTTTTGCCGAAAGGCTCCGCAAGCCGCTCATCGTGACCTTGCACACGGTCTTGCGCCAGCCGAACGACCAGCAGCGCCTCGTCATCCAGCGCCTCGGGGCCCTCTCCCAGCGCCTCATCGTGATGAGCCAGCTCGCCGTCCGCATGCTGCACCAGGTCTACCGCATCCCGCTCGAGCGCATCAGCTGTATCGAGCACGGCTCGCCGAGCTACGATTACGCCCGCCGCGCGCAGGCCCGTGAGATGCTCGGGCTCGGTGAGCGCAATACCCTGCTCACCTTCGGGCACCTCGGTCGCGGCAAGGGCATCGGCACGGCCATCGAGGCGCTCCCGGCCCTCAAGGCCGTCGACCCCGACTTCCTCTACATTTTGCTCGGCAAGACGCACCCGCACGTCGTCGCCCACGAGGGCGAGGCCTACCGCGAGAGCCTCTGGGCCCGCGTCGAGGAGCTCGGCCTGGCCGACAACGTACGTTTCGACGACAAGTACGCCGACGAGGAGCTGCTCGGCGATTACCTCCTGGCCGCCGACAGCTACATCCTCCCCTACCCCAACGAGGCACAGATCACGAGTGGCACCCTATCCTACGCCGTGGGTGCGGGCTGCGCCGTACTGAGCACGCCCTTCTGGCACGCCAAGGAGATCCTGACGGAGGGCCGCGGACTGCTCTTCGGGTTTGGCGACAGCGAGACCCTCGGCCGAGAATTAGTCGCCTTGCGGCAAAACCCCGAACTCCAGCAGCGCCTCCGCAAGGCGGCCAAGGCCTACGGACAACTCACCACCTGGACGATGCAAGGACGTACTTACCTCGACGTGCTGAACCAGGTCACGGTCGGCTACCAGAAGAACCGCAGCCTGATGCGCGGCGTACAGCAACTCCCCAAGATCGACCTCCAGCACATCCGCCGCCTCACCGACGACACCGGTATGCTCCAACACGCGAGCTACCACCTGCCGAATCGCAAAGAGGGCTACTGCCTCGACGATAATGCGCGTGCCATCATCTTCGCCGTGCAGGCCCTCGAACAAGGCTGTCCCGTCGCTGAGGTCGAACCGTTGCTCGACAACTACCTCGCGCTGCTCCACTACCTCCAGAAGGCCGATGGCACGCTCCACAACTTCATCGCCTACGACCGCAACTACCTCGACAAGGTCGGCTCGGACGACAGCCTCGGACGTGCTACTTGGGCCCTCGGGACCTTACTCGCGAGTGAGTCCGTGAGTCAGGACCACAAAGACCTCGCCTGGCAGCTCTACCTCGGCCTGCGTCCGCACCTCCACGCCCTGCGCTCGTTGAGGGCCGTGGCCTACGTCATCATGGGCCTCGGGGAGCTCGCGAAGTCCGAGCAGTACTCCGAGAACGCCAAGCCGTACGCCCGCGAATTAGGCGACTTCCTCGTCACCGAGTACGAGGCCGTGAGCGACGGGACGTGGAACTGGTTCGAGAACGTCCTCACGTACGGGAATGCCGTATTGCCGCTGTCCTTGCTCGAGCTCCACATCATGACCGGGGAGGCGCGCTACCTCGAGATCGCCGAGGATGCCACGCGCTTCCTCGAGACGCATACCTTCAGCGACCACATGATCCATCCCGTCGGCTGCCACGGCTTTATGCGCCGCGGGGAGCAACCCTGTAAGTTCGACCAGCAGCCGATCGACGCGATGGGGATGGTTATGCTCTACACCCGCTGGTACGAACACACGCGCGACGAGGGCGACCTACGCCGCGCGACCATCAGCTTCGAGTGGTTCCTGGGCCGCAACGACCTCGGCCTGCCGCTCTTCCACGCCGAGCGCGGGAGCTGCTACGACGGCCTCATGGAGCGCGGCATCAACCAGAACCAGGGCGCCGAGAGCACGCTTGCCTTCTGGGTGTCGCGCAATCGCGTGGCCGCGGTGATGAGCCACGCCAACCGCCGGACGCAGACCGGGACCAAGCGGCAGCACGGCACACTCGACGAGGTGCTCCAGGCCCAACTCGACGAGGCGACCGGGGCGCACCCCGAGCGCATCGAAGCCGCCTAGGTGACGGACCCACACCAGCGCAAGTTGCGCATCGGCGTCATCGCCCCAATCGCCTGGCGGACGCCCCCGCGCGCCTACGGACCGTGGGAGCAGGTAGCCAGCAATATGACCGAAGGCCTCGTCGCCGCCGGTCACGACGTGACGCTCTTCGCCACGGCCGACAGCGTCACGGCCGCCGCCCTCGTCGGCACGGTGCCCGCGGGCTACGAGGAGGACCGGACGCTCGACGCCAAGATCTGCGAGTATTCCCACCTGAGTCGAGTCTTCGAGCGCGCGGGCGACTTCGACCTCCTCCACAGTCACTTCGACTTCATGCCGCTGGCCTACAGCCGCCTCGTGGATACCCCGATGGTCGCCACGATCCACGGGTTCTCGAGCGAGCGGATCCTGCCGATGTACCGGCGCTACGACGACCGCGTGCACTACGTGAGCATCAGTGACGCGGACCGTGACCCCAGGCTCACCTACGCCGCCACGGTCTACAACGGTCTCGATACCGCAGCCTTCGGTTTTGGCGAAAGCCCCGGTGGCCCCAAGTCCCGGTACGGCCCTTACCTACTTTACTTCGGGCGGATGCACCCGGACAAGGGTCCGCACGACGCCATCGCGATCGCGCGACGCACGGGCCGGCGTCTGCTGATGGCGGGTTTGATCCAGGATGCGCCGTTCTGGGACTCGCAGGTCGCGCCCCACGTCGACGGCGAGCGCGTGATCTACTTAGGCAACATCGGCCCTGAGGAGCGGCGGCTCGTTTTGGCGGAAGCCGACGCCCTACTCCACCCTATCTACTTCGAGGAGCCTTTCGGGTTGAGCGTAGCCGAAAGCATGATCAGCGGGACCCCCGTGATCGCGTACCGACGTGGGTCGATGCCAGAGCTGGTCGAGGAAGGGGTAAGCGGCTTTTTGGTGCGTGACTTGGAGGAGGCGTGTGCGGCTGTCGCCAAAACCGACGAGATCGATCGGAGGGCTTGTGCGGCTTATGCCAAAACGAAGTTCTCGCGGGAGGCGATGGTGGCCGGGTATGAATCGGTGTATGCGGCGGTGCTTTAGACTTGTTTACGGCACGCTGAGCAAACCGCCGCGGTGCCGAGATCCTCAATACGAACCTCGCCGCAGGCGTTCTGACCTTGCAAAGTCTACGACGTCGCAACATTTCCACGAGTTCAGCAAGCGAAGTACCCACTTAGACGCAGCCCCCCAACTAGCGAGCGCCCTATTCACATCTCCTCCATCTCCTCCAGGAGGGCCTCCAGGTTCGTCCACGCGAAGCCGCTCGCGTAGTCGCTCACCGCGTATGGAATAAGCAGCCGCTCCCCCAGGACCAGACTCCCGCAGCTGTACACCACGTTCGGCACGTAGCCCTCGCGCTCGTCCTCCTCGGGACTCAGCAGCGGGTACGGCAGGCGCTTGAGGACGATCGTCGGGTCGTCGAGGTCGAGCAGGACGGCTCCGAGGCGATACGTCCGCATCGGACCGACGCCGTGGGTGATGAGGAGCCAGCCTTCGGGCGTCTCGATCGGAGAGCCGCAGTTGCCCATCTGGACGAACTCCCACGGATACTTAGGTCCGAGTAAAAACTGTGGGTCCTCCCAGATCGTGAGGCTGTCCGAGGTCATGACGTAGTTGTTGACCCCGTCGATGCGCGCCAGCATGGCGTACTTCCCGCCCACCTTGCGCGGAAATAGCGCGAGGTTCTTGTTGGAGGCCCCGTCCCCGTACATCGGGCGGATGCGGAACTGGTAGAAGTCCTTGGTCTCGATCAGCTTCGGCAGGATCGTGAAGCCGTCGTAGGCGGTGTAGGTCCCGTAGAAGGTCACGTCGCCTTTTTCGTCGACGAAGCGTACGAAGCGCGCGTCCTCGATCCCGCGGCTCTCCCACTCGCTGATGGGGAGGATGACCCGCTCCGAGATGTCGGTGTCCTTCGAGAAGGTCACCTCGTGGTGGGCGTCGGCGAGCCAGAGCACCTCACGGAACTCGGTCTGGTCGATCTTCATGCCGCCCTTGCCGTGGAGCCCTTGCGCGAGCTTGATCTTGAGGTCGTCGTAGGTGAAGGTCTCCGGGAGCGCGGCCACGATTGGGTACCCGCCGTGGCTCTCGTCGGCCATGTTGGTCAGCTTCCGCAAAAACGCCTCGCGGCCGTACTCGTGGTCGCGGACGTAGCGCGCCTCCTCGATGCGGTCAGCCGCCGGGTCGATCTCGATGGCGCCGGTCTTCACGTCGACCACTAAGTAGCGGAACTCCAGCGAGCTGAGGTGTCCCTCGCCGGTCGCCCGCAGGCTCATCACCAGGCGCACCTCATCCGGGAGCAAGCCCGACTGATCGGGCGCGATTACGCAGCTGGGGTTGAAGAGGGCGGCCGCCTCAATCGAGAACTCCTTCGTGAAGTAGGCCCCGATCAGCATCCGGCGATCCTCGGTGATCTCCTCGACGTCCTTGCCGTGTTCGATCAGGGTCGACTCCACGAAGGCGTAGTGGCGGCGGAAGATGTTGGACACGTCGCGGTGGCGCCGCGCGAAGCTCCGCAAGACCTGTTGGAGCTGTCCCCAGACCTCCGCCTCGTCCATGGCGAGGATCTGGTCGGCGAGCGTGAGGGCCCGCGGATTGGAGTTGAAGAAAAACCGTGCGACGACGCGCTTGATATTCGGAGCGACGGTAAGGGAGCAGCGGGTGACGGGGAGAACCATGGCGGGAAGGAGCTAGCGAGGACAGCCGCAACGTACGACGGGCGGTGGGCTTGTGTTGGCGTGACGTGGCGTTGGACCACATCTTAGTGAAGCCACCGAAATTCATGCCAGTGCGGCGAGGGAGAGGACCCAACGCTATCGACGGCCTGAGCACTCTCGAGGGCGAACTCGCGCCCGGAGGGTTCGGTCGTCGCCGCGTGTAGATCAACATAACGCGAGGCTAAGCCCCAGTACGCGTACGACTGTCGTCGGTGGTCTACGCAGCTCGTCCGCCGCGTCGGCGTAAGTGCTGGCGATTGCATCCAGCAGTCGACAAAGGGTTTGGGGAAAGGGATCTGCGGGAGGAGGGGACCACCTAGCCTCATAACGTAAACTCGCGGGCAAATGGCTGCGGTGCGTGCTGCCCTACTCCACTTTCACTAAGGTCCCGTACGGGGTCGCGCCGACCGAGACGCTGTATGCGCCTGCCGGCAAAACGCCGATGTCGAGTCCGGTCGTGTCTGCGGTGAGGCGCCTGGCGATCACGATACGCCCGGCGCTGTCGCGGAGCATGACTACGGCCGGTAGCAGAGCGGGATGGACGGTGAGCTTGTCCTGCGCAGGATTGGGGTAGAAGGCCGGGCCGTCGAGGAGGACAGCTGGTGCGACCTGCCGTGTCGCGACAAGCGGATTGGGGCTAAGCAGTCCCCCGAGATCGAAGACAATGAGCTTCTGCGGCGTCGTGATGATGGAGCGCGAGAAGCGCTCGTTGCTGACGTAGTAGCGTCGTGCGTCGCGCGAGGCAATCCCTTCGACCTGGTGGAAGGGGAGGTCGAGCATCACGCGGCGTTTGTTGCCGCCGAAGAAGTCTCGGGCGGCGAAGCCGTAGAGCAGGTAAGCGAAGGGCTGTAGCGTGCTGTTGTAGCCGCTCATCACGAGTGTGCCGTCCTCGGGGCGGTAGGCTACGTCGGTGACGAGGCCGGCGACGTTGAGGCGCCCGCGGGCCCGGGCAATGTGGCGCCCGGGGAGGTTGGGGAAGGTGTAGAGCGTGGTCTGCTGGCGGGTCCACTCTTTAGTAAGGAGGTAGACACTGTCCGCGGTCACGAAGAAGGCCTCGCAGTCGTAGTCGGTCACGTTGTTGGCCCGCGCGCTGAAGTCGGTCTGGTCGGCGTAAGCGAAGTGGAGCGTATCCGCGCGACCTGCCCCCCCCGCGAGCAGGCCGTCGAGCCCGAGCTTCAGGATGTGTAGGTCGCGCCGGTTGCCGCTGGCGTTGTTGCCGAAGTCCCCGACGTATAGCTGCCCGTCGAGGACCGCGATGGCCTCCCAGTCGTAGGGGGCCTTGCTGCCTAGGGACCACCGCCCTACCACCGCGCCACTGAGGGTGTCGACGCGGTAGAGGTTGGCGTCATCGCTGTCGTTGTGGGAGTAGAGCGCGCCACCGGCAAACGCCAGTCCCGAGCTCTCGTCGAGCGCGGGGTCCAGGGGGTTTTGCCGTAAGGCGCCTAATAAGGTATCGCGGTAGGTGCAGGAGCCGTCGTTGGCCGTGGCCCGCGCGTCGTAGTTCTGAGCGCGGGCGTCGGTACAGCCGGGGGTTTGCGCGCGTGCGCCGACCGACGCCACGAGGGCGACACACAGCCCTACGGCAAGCTTACGAGAAGGGGTCATATCGGTGGTGAATAGCGTCCTCGGGGGAAAGGCGGAGTGGAGGCGCTATGTAGGGCGTAAAATACGCAGTCTGTGACGACCGAGCCACGGGGTGCCACCCGGCGCGGGATCTCGGTTAAGGGGTATAGCGAGCACGTCCGAGTCCTCCTGTCCCGAGCCTACCCAGGGCCGCTATGTCTCGGTTGCCGAGGACCTTCTTCTGTTTAGGGTGATGAACGGTATTGATCATAGCCCGACCGAAATCAGTGCTCGAGAGCACGGCGTCGAAGTGGCGGAGCACCGGGTGGAAGGGTCGCATCAACCTGTAGATCGCGTTGTACCACGCGGTGCTCGAGCGAACGCCGCGCTCCGGGAGGACGAGTCCGGGCCGAAACGCGTAGGCGTCCCCGAGGCCCGCCCCGAGGACGAGATTCTCTGTACGGCCCTTGACGCGCGCCCACATCACGCCGCCCGACTCGGTATTGTCGGTACCGGCACCCGACACGTAGACGAAGGTGCAACGGGGGGCGTAGCGGCGGGCCATGTCGACGAGCGCCGCGGTGAGTTCGTAGGTGACGTGGGTGTAATCGGCTTCCGACATGCCGACGGCCGAGGCCCCCATGCAGTGGAACACGGCGTCAACCCCGGAGAAGGCCGCGCCTAAGCCCGCGAGGTCCCCGAAGTCGCCGGAGATAAATTCGGTAAGCTTCGCGTGAGTACGGTCGAGGGGCCGGCGCGACAGGACGCGGACGGCGGTGACCTGCGGGTCGTCGAGGCACTCGAGCAGGACAGCCGAACCGAGCATACCGGTGGCCCCGGTGAGGAGGATGTTCACGATCCTGATTTTTGCCCGCCGACCATTCCTATGGGCCACGGAGGAGAGGAGTGGGAGTCGGGTTACCAAGCAGCTTATACGCAACATGGAGATGGGGAGGCACCGCCGGACGAAGCCAATTTGTCCACATTCACGCATTCAGTCATACCTGAGCCGAGTTGGGAGGAATAAATGCACGCGGCCGTCCTGTCGTGAGTCGCCGTTTCAATTCACCCGGGGCGCGACCCAAAGCCAAATCGCCTACCGTGCGTTCCCTTTCACCGCGCGCACCCTCGTACTCCGCTATGCTCCTCAACCACAAAATCATCGGCGCCGGCGAGCCCCTCGTCATTCTCCACGGACTCTTCGGCTCGCTAGACAACTGGCAGACCCTGGCGACGCGCTGGGCGGAGACGCGGATGTGCGTCCTGGTGGACCTCCGCAATCACGGCAAGTCTCCCCACGCCGAGACCCACACCTACGGCGAGATGGCGGCCGACCTCGCGGCCTTCCTCGGGGACAACTGGATGTACGAGGTGGACGTGCTCGGCCATAGCATGGGCGGCAAGGTGGCGATGCGCTTCGCGTTGGACTTCCCGAACCGCGTCCGCAGGCTCATCGTGGCGGACATGGGCGTACGCGCTTACACCCGGGGCCACGACGAGATCTTTGCCGCGATGCGGGGGCTTCCGCTTTCGCAAAACCTGAGTCGCGCGACCTTGGACGATCAGCTCGCCGCACAGATCTCGGAGCCGGGCGTCCGCCAGTTCTTACTCAAGAACCTGCGGCGCGACGGGCGGGGCTACAGTTGGAAGCTCAACCTCGATACCCTCGAACGGGAGTACGGGCAGATCTTGGAGCCGGTCAGCGGCGGGGCTTGGCCCGGGCCGGCGCTCTTCGTGCGCGGCGGCGACTCGGGCTACGTCACGGACGGGGACTGGCCGGGCATCCGCGC
>JBGTKC010000001.1:0-25811 GCA_041744755.1 Saprospiraceae bacterium | reverse complement strand
CTCGCCGCCTCCGGTTGCATCGCCGTGTCGGGTGGCCTCGAGGTCGCCTCCGACCGACTCCTCGCCCTCATCGCGAAGGGGGTCACGATCGAGCAGGTGACGCAGGTCACGCGCAACTTCAACCAGGCCGGCATCATGGTGCACGCCTACCTCATGTACGGTTTCCCGACGCAGACCGCGCAGGAGACGGTCGACTCGCTGGAGGTCGTGCGGCAGCTCTTCGAGCAGAGCGTGTTGCAGTCCGCCTTCTGGCACCGGTTCGCCATGACGGCCCACAGCCCGGTCGGCCTCGCGCCCGCCGATTTTGCCGTCCACAACCACACCGGCGTCGGCACCTTCGCCAACAACGACCTCGTCCACACCGACCCCACAGGCGCGGACCACGACCTGTATTCGGAAGGCCTCAAGAAGTCGCTCTACAACTACATGCACAACGTCGGCCTCGACCACGACTTGCAGGAGTGGTTCGCGCACGAAATCCCCGAGACGAGTCTACCGCCGGATTTGATCTACAGTTACCTCGTCCAGCCCGAGGTTTCGCAGCCGAAGGTAAATCAAAAAGTGGCGTGGCTCGGTGGCCCAGCTACGTACGACATCGCCAGCAAGCGCCTGCTCATCACCACCAAGCAGAGTGAGCACCGGGTGAAGTGCAAGCCGGAGGTCGGGGTGTGGCTAGAGAATGTGCTGCGGGACACACGCGTATCTGCGGGCGGTGAGGCGCAGGGATTTGGCGCCTTCCGGCAAAACTTTGAGGCGGCTGGGTTGCTGGACTTTGGCCTGTTTTGGCCGGGGCGGGTGGTGGAGGAGTTGAGGGAAGTGGGGCTGGTGGTGGCGTGACCTGCTCGCACAGGGACGGACCTCCGGTACGGAGGCCCGGGACGCTTGGAAAACGTGACGAAGGTACGTCCCTGCGCGAGGGGGTACTTTAGTGCCATGAAGCTCTTCCTCCTCGCCATCCAACTCCTCACCATCCCCTTACTTGCCCAGTCTTCGCCCGTGAAACTCGGCATCATCTCCCTCACGCACGCCCACGCCCACGGCCTCCTCAGCGCCGACCCCAAGGGCACCTACGAAATCGTCGGCATCGTGGAGCCAAACCGCGAAGTGGCGTCGCGCTACAGCAAACAGTACGGCTTCACGATGGACCTCGTCTACCCGACCACCGACGCCCTCATCGCCGCCAAACACCCCGCCGCCGTCGCGGCTTTCGGCAATATCTACGACCATCTCGCCATCGTCGAGACGTTCGCCCCGCTCGGCGTCCACGTCATGGTCGAGAAGCCGCTGGCGGTGAATTTGGAGCACGCCACGAAGATGGCTGCGCTCGCCAAACAGCACAACATCCACCTGCTCACTAACTACGAGACGACCTGGTACCCGTCCAACCACAAAGCCTACGAACTACTGAAGCGTGATTCCCTTATCGGATCAATCAGCAAGGTCATCGTCCGCGACGGGCACCGCGGACCGAAGCGCATCGGGGTCGAACCGGAGTTCCTCGAGTGGCTCACCGACCCGAATCTCAACGGCGGCGGCGCCGTGATCGACTTCGGCTGCTACGGCGCCAACCTGATGACCTGGCTCATGGACGGTCGCAAGCCCACCGCCGTCACCGCCGTCCTCCAGCAACAGCAGCCCGAGAACAACCCCAAGGTCGACGACGAGGCCCTCATCCTCCTCACTTACGACAAGGCCGTCGCCGTTATAGAGGCCTCGTGGAACTGGCCTATCGGCCGCAAGGACATGGAGATCTACGGCCAGACCGGCGCCCTCTACGCCGACAACCGCCGCGACTTGCGCATCCGCATGGCGAAAGGCTACGACGGCTACACCGAGGAGCGGCTTTCCTTAGAAGACCGCAAGCCGCCCTACGATGACCCCTACCGCTTCTTCGCCGCCGTCGTCAAAGGCGAGGTGACCCTTCAGCCTTACGACCTGTCCTCGCTGGAGAACAATCTAGTGGTGATGGAGATTCTGGACGCAGCTATTCGGAGTGCGGAGTCGGGAAGCACGGTGAGGTTGGTTAAAGAGTGAGCGAACGCTAACTACAATTTTAGCCGCCCCATGCCCCACACCCACATCCTCGGCGCCGGCGTCATCGGCCTCTCTACGGCTTACTACCTCACCGAGGCCGGCCACCGCGTCACCGTCGTCGACCGCGGCCCCGCCACCCACGAGGGCACCTCCCACGGCAACGCCGGCATGATCGTCCCGAGCCACATCGTGCCGATGGCCGCGCCCGGCGTCATTCGCCGGGGCTTGCGCTGGATGCTCGATCCGAGCAGCCCGTTCTACATCCGCCCGCGACTCGATTGGGACCTGATCCAGTGGCTTTGGGCATTTCAGCGTTCGGCTACGGCGCAGCACGTTGATCAAAGCATGCCCGTGCTGTTCGCCCTCCACGAGAAGAGCAAGGCGCTCTACCAGGCTTTCGCCAAAACCCCCGGTTTCGACTTCGGCTTCGGGGAGGTGGGGCTGCTGATGCTCTACAAGTCAGCCCACCAGGCCAAGGAAGAGGCTGTCCTCGCCAAACAAGCCGCGGCCGTCGGGATGCGCGCGGAGCTGCTCGACCTCGCCGGCGTCCAGCGCCTCGAACCCGAACTCGACCTCGACGTGCTCGGCGGCGTCTACTTCCCCGGGGACGCCCACCTCTACCCCAACGTGTTTTTGCGACAGCTGAAACAACACCTCGAAGGGCAGGGCGTCGCCTTCGTCCACGACCTCAACGTGACGGGCCTCATTGCAGAAGACGATCGCGTGCGCGCCATGACCACCCCCCAGGGCGACCTCGCCGTCGACGAACTCGTCGTCGCTGCTGGCAGCTGGTCGTCCGCCCTCCTTAAGACGATCGGCGTACGCCTCCTCCTCCAGGACGGCAAAGGCTACAGCATCACGCTCGCCGGTCCGCCCGTTGGCCCGCGCATCCCTACTATCCTCACCGAGTCCAAGGTCGCCGTCACGCCCATGGGCCAAGACCTGCGCATCGGCGGCACATTGGAGATCAGCGGGCTTTCGCCAAAACTCAACCGCCGTCGCGTCCGGGCCATCGTCGACAGCGTGCCGCGCTACTTTCGAAATGTCGAGGTCCCGTACAACGAGCAAACCCCGGTCTGGACGGGGTATAGGCCTTGCTCCCCGGATGGCCTGCCTTACATCGGTCGCCCGGATGGCTGGCGCAATGTCTCCGTCGGCACGGGCCACGGAATGATGGGCCTGAGTCTAGGGCCGGTGACGGGGCATTTATTGACGGAACTGATCGGTGGGCGGGTGCCGAGCTTGGGGCTGGAGGCTTTTCGGGTGGGTAGGTGAAGGTGGCTGTCTCCGGATTGTCTCAACGTTACCGTAGTCGTTGGTATAAGAAAGCCGAACTCCGTCTGCGGTGCTGGACGTCGATCACCTCGACGAGTTTGAGGGCTTCGTCGATCGTAAAATATACTACGTATTTTTCTGCTGATACTCGACGTACTTCCCTCTTCAACCGCGTCCCCGCCTGGTACGGGCCGTGGCGACCGGGCATCTCCTCCAGCCCATCAATAGCAGAGAAAATCTTCGCAAATACCTTCTGAATGTCGCTCGGGTGCGCAAACGACGAGAGGTTTTCTTCTATCGCGTCGAGTACCTCCGATGCCTGCGCACTTGTCTCAACCTTGTACACGTGACGCCATCTTAGCCCTTAGTCTAGCTTTTACATCCTCCCAGGGGATTGTATTTCTAGCCTCGAGTTCCGCAATCCCCCGCGCCAGGCGCGCCTCGCTCTCCTCCACCGTAAACATCAGCGGCTCCTGCACATGAGGCTCCCCGCCGAACTCCTCCGGTAGTAAGTCCTCCGCGAGGCGAAAGAGGTCCTCGTCGGCGAGCTCGTCCAGGTGCCGACTGAGGCGCGCGCGCACATCTGCGATTGGGGCATCTGGAGGGTACGTGACGGCAGATCCAGTTTTGGCGACAGCTGACATAGCTAGCAAGGTAGGGCGAGTTTTGGCGACAGCCGACATGCCCCGCCCCATCTTCGCCCCCGCATGTACGACTACCTCAAGGGCCACGTCGCCCACAAGACCTCCCACGCCGTGGTGTTAGACGCGAACGGCGTCGGCTACAAGGTCAACATCTCCCTGCAGACCTACGCGGCCCTCGACGGCCTCGACGATGCCAAGCTCTTCATCCACTACCACGTCAACGGCCAGGACTACATCCCGACGCTGTTCGGCTTCGCGACCACCACCGAGCGCGAGATCTTCGAACTCCTGACCAGCGTCCAGGGCATCGGCACCAACACCGCCCGCATCATCCTCGGGAGCCTCAAGCCCGAAGAACTGGCCACCGCCATCGCGCAGGAGCGCGAGGACATCTTCAAGTCCATCAAGGGCGTCGGCCCGAAGACCGCCAAGCGGATCCTGTTGGATCTCAAGGACAAGATGGGCAAGGCGCTCGGAGACCTGCTGCCGGAGGGCGCCGCCCCCGGCATGCCCGCCGGCGAGAACCCCGCCCGCCAGGCCGCCCTCGCGGCGCTCGTGGCACTGGGCTACAGCAAGATCCCGGCGCAGCGAGCGCTCAACCGCGTGACCAAAGACCGTCCCGAACTCACCACCGACGGGGAGCTGGTGCGGGCGGCACTCCTGGAGCTTAGATCGTAGACCAAGGCCGGGAGGCGTTCGGCGCCTTAGGGTACATTCGCGGCCGGCGTACGGTTACGCCACGGGCCGGTACACCTGAATGTGGGTCGCAACCCCTCCGCCGCAGATCCCGTAAACCTTCGCTGGTGCGTTTGACCGGCGCACCGCACCAGACTACACGATTGGCAAGCCCACTAACAAATCTGTAACAGTTTTCGCCGGAGCTATACTAATAGCCCCGCCCGGGGCGCTTGATGCCCGTAGGCTGTAGCCCCCCCCCCGACCGTGTACCTCGCATGAAGTTAGTTTTTACTCGCCTGTTCATCCTTGGGCTTTTTTGTGGTTTGGCTCAACAGGCTGCGGCGCAGGGCGGTCCGGTACGCGACAGCCTGGCGCTCAAGGATCGGCGCGGGGACTTCCTCACGGATCCGGCCCGCAACCCGATCGACCTCCAGGATCCATCGGCGCTCACCAAGGACGTGCAGTACGATCCGGCCACAGGGCGCTACCTCGTCACCGAGAAGATCGGCGACGCCTATTTCCGCTCGCCGACCTACCTCACCTTCGAGGAGTACCAGGCCTACCGCGAGCGCCAGCGCCAGACGCGCTACTTCGACCGCCTCCAGGGCGTGTCCGCGGGAGGCGATTCGGGTAACGGTCTGGCCGACCCGATCGACGCGGTCGACGTCGAGAACAGCCTCATCGACCGACTCTTCGGCGGGACCGACCTCAACATCCAGACCCGCGGCAACGTCGACCTCACACTCGGGTTCGACTACCGCACCACGAGGAACCCAAACATTATCCTGCGCGCCCAGCGCCAGGGGGGCTTCCTGTTCAACATGAACATCCAGATGAACGTGACCGGTTCCATCGGCACCAAGCTCACGTTGTCCAGCTCCTACAATACACAGAGCAACTTCTCTTTCGACCGCCAGCTCATCAAGGTGGCCTACAACGCGGCCGAGTTTTCCGAGGACGAGATCATCCAGGACATCCAGATCGGCAACGTGAGCCTCCCCTTGCGCTCCAACCTGATCCAAGGTTCGCAAGGCCTCCTCGGCGTACGGACGGACCTGAAGTTCGGCGACCTCAAGGTGACGGCGATTGCCTCGCAACAGAAGACCAAGCGCGGGCAGATCGAAATCAAGGGCGGGGCGCAGTACCAGGAGTTCAGCGTCCGCGCCGACGAGTACGACGAGAACCGACACTTCTTCCTGAGCCACTACAACCGCGACCAGTTCGAGGGCGCCCTCGTCAACCTCCCGAACATCACCTCGCTGTTCAAGATTAACCGCATCGAGGTCTGGCTCACCAACGACCGCGATCAGACCGAGGGCGTCCGCGACCTCATCGCCCTCACGGACCTCGGCGAGGGCGACCGGATCACGAACCCGAATGCCACCGACATTAACCCGATGGCCGGCAAGAGTATCGGCGGTCAATTCCTCCCCGACAACCAGGTCAACCGACTTTACGAGAGCCTCACGGCCAATCCGTCGACGCGCCTGCGGCAAAACGCCGTCGGGCGGCTTCAGGCGCCACCGTTCCGCATGACGCAGTCGCGCGACTTCGAGCGCGTACGGGCGCGCCTCCTGAGCGCGCAGGAGTTTAGCTATCACCCAGATCTGGGCTTCGTGTCCGTCAACGTCAACGTGCGCCCGGATCAGGTCCTAGCGGTCGCCTACGAGTACACCTACAATGGCAAGGTGTACAAGGTGGGTGAGTTCTCGAACGACGTGCCGGTGGGCGATTCGCTCAACTTCAACGTCCTCTACACGCGGATGCTGAAATCGACCACGCCCCGCGTCGACATCCCGACGTGGGACCTGATGATGAAGAACTTCTACAACATCGGGGCCTACCAAGTGAATAGGGAGGACTTCCGCCTCGACATCACCTACGAGGATCCGGGCGGGGGCCAGAAGCGCTTCCTGCCCACGTCTAATCTCGCTAACCAGCCGCTGATCCGGGTCTTCGGCCTCGACTCGCTCAATGTGCAGCTCGATCCTACCCCGGACGGGATTTTCGACTTCGTGCCCGACCTGACGATCTACGCGCGCAACGGGCGCATCATGTTTCCGGTACTGGAGCCTTTCGGCAAAACCCTCGCCGAGAAGATCGACGACCCCGGTGAGCGCGCGCGCTACGTCTACAACGTCCTCTACGACTCAACCGTGGTGCGGGCGCGGGAGTACCCGGAGTTTAACCGCTTCATCATCCGCGGCTCGTACAAGTCGAATGTATCGAACGAGATCTCGCTCGGGGCCTTCAACATCCCGCGTGGTTCGGTGCGGGTGACGGCCGGGGGGCAGATCTTGCGCGAGGGCGTCGACTACGAGATCGACTACAACATCGGGCGCCTCAAGATCCTAAACGACGCCTACCTCAACTCGGGCGTCCCGATCCAGGCTAGTTTCGAGGACAACGCCGTGTTCGGACAGCAGAACCGGCGCATGATCGGCCTGCGGGCGGATTACGAGGTCAATAAGGCGCTCAGCGTCGGGGGTACCTTCATGCAGATGAGCGAGCTGCCGTTCTCCCAGAAGGTCAACATCGGCGACGACCCGATCAAGAACCGGATCTTCGGCTTCGACGTACTCTACGGCTCGGATGCACCCTGGCTCACGCGACTGGTCGACAAGCTGCCCGGGCTTTCGACGCGAGCGCCTTCGAGCATCAACTTCTCCGCGGAGGCGGCCTTCCTGAAGCCGGGGCACCCGAGGATCATCGATGTCCAGAAGGGTGAGGGCGGTACGGTCTACATCGACGACTTCGAGGGTTCGGCCTCGGGGTTCGACCTCAAGACTCCGATCAACCGCTGGCGACTGGCGAGTGTGCCGCAGGGCAATCCCGACATGTTCCCGGAGAGCGCACGCGTTTTGCGGACACGCGAAGACTCCCTCGCCCTCCACGCCAACCGCGCCCTGCTCAACTGGTACCGCATCGACCAGAGTGGCATCGGGCGTGACGCGGTGATCGGGCCGTACTCCTACCAGGTCAATCCGCAGGACCTCTACCCCCTGCGGCAGGTGAGTCCGTATACGTCGAATAACTTCCTGTTCACCTTCGACCTCACCTACCGCCCCTCCGAGCGCGGGCCGTACAACTTCGACGTCCCCGGCGGCTACGGTCGCTTCACGGCCGGACTCAATGCGCAGGGTGACCTCGACCGGCCGGAGACGCGCTGGGGTGGCATCATGCGCGACCTCACGACCAACGACTTCCAGGCGGCCAACATCGAGTACCTCGAGTTCTGGATGCTGAGCCCCTTCCTCGACGGACAGACGGCGCAGGTCAACGAGGGCGACCTCTACATCGAGTTCGGCAACATCTCCGAGGACCTGATGCGCGATAGTCGCCTGTTCTTCGAGAACGGACTGCCGGCCGGGGACCCGGGGTCGCCCAACCGCAACCGCCCCTTCGACCGGACCACCTACGGCAAGGTGCCGCGCCTAGCGCCCATCGTGCAAGCCTTCGACAACGAACCCTCCAACCGCGTACAACAGGACCTGGGCTACGACGGCTCCACGGATGCCGAGGAGGTAACCGTATTTCAGGACTGGCTCGCGGACATCCGCGGCGGCGTAACGCCCGCGGCGTACGACCGAATCCTCGCAGACCCGGCCAACGACAACTTCGCGACCTTCCTGGGGCAGAATAACACCGACCCGCGCGATAACTACCGCGACTTCAACGGTCCGCAGGGTAACTCCCCGGTGGCGGACCCGTCCGGTCTGGCGGCCAACTCGACCAACCTCCCCGACTCCGAGGACGTCAACGGTGACAACACGCTCTCGGAGACGGAGAGCTACTATCAGTACAAAATCCCCCTGCGGGTAGGCGGGCCCAACGGCGAGATCGACCAGGAGCTGGCGCGCTACGTGACCCAGGTCCGGGTGGTGCCGGGCGGCGGCCGCGGGAGGCCGCAGCAGGAGACGATCTGGTACCGGTTCAAGATGCCGCTCGACCAGTACGACGCCAAGGTGGGCTCGATCCAGGATTTCCGTTCGATTCGCTTCGTGCGGATGTACCTGAAGGGCTTCCAGCGCCCGGTTACCCTGCGGTTCGCGCGCCTGGACCTGGTGCGTAACCAGTGGCGCCGCTACCTGCGCAACGATGCGCTGCGCGATCCCGGACCGTTCGTCACCGATCCCGACCGCCGCGTGGTCTTCGACGTGGACGCCATCAACGTCGAGGAGAACACCGGGCGGAGGCCGTTTAGCTACGTTTTGCCGGCGGGCATCGTCAGGGAGCAGCAGATCAACGCCCCGGGCGGCCTCCAGCAAAACGAGCAGTCGCAGGTGATGACGGTGTGCGGACTCGCCGACGGCAACGCCCGCGCGATCTACAAGATCGTCAACCTCGACATGCGGGTCTACGACCGCCTGCGGATGTTTACGCACGCCGAGGAGTTCGACCCGGACGGCAGCCAGGTGGCCCCGACGGAACTCGTCGACGGCGACGCGCGCCTCTTCGTCCGCCTCGGGAGCGACTTCCAGAACAACTATTACGAGTACGAGATTCCGCTGAAGTTCACACGGGAAGACGGGAGCACCGACCCTGCCAGCCTATCTGCGGCCATCTGGCCGAAGGAGAACGACCTAGACATCAATCTGAAAGACTTCATCGCGCTCAAGGAGGAGCGCAATGCCCTGGGAGAGGATCTCCGCACCTTCTTCTCGCGGCAGGACCCGCGCGATACGGCCAATCGCATCGCCGTGATCGGCAACCCGAACCTGGGCCTGGTGAAGGGATTCATGATCGGGATACGAAATCCCTCCGGCGGGGCCGAGCAGATCTGCACCCAGATCTGGGTCAACGAGTTGCGCCTCAACGGCCTCGACGAACGCGGCGGTGCCGCCGGGCAGGCGCGCCTCGACATGCAGTTGGCCGACTTCGGGACCGTGAGCGCGAGCACCTCGTACAGTTCGATCGGCTGGGGGGCCATTGACCAGAAGCTCGCCCAGCGCGCGCGGGGATCGACGCTCAACTACGACCTGTCCGGCACCTTTGAGTTAGGCAAGTTTTTGCCGGAAACGGCAGGTTTGCGCCTCCCGATGACGGTGGTCCACTCCAACAACGTCAAGACCCCGGAGTACGACCCCTACGATTTGGACATCAAGCTCAGGGACAAGATCGCCGACGCCGAGAACCCGAGGGCCGTCCGGGGGCAGGCCGTGGACCGCGTGGTCCAGAACGAGATCAACTTCACCAACGTCCGCAAGGAGCGCACCTCCAACGGTCCGCCACTGCCCTGGGACCTCTCCAACTTCAGCGCCACCTACGTCCGCAATGAGACCGACCGCACGAGTCCCCTCATCGAGCTCGACGAGCTGCTGAATCACTACGGCTCGCTGGACTACACCTACACCATCCCGGGCAAACCCCTAGAGCCGTTCAAAAACCTCATCAAGAACGAGAAGTACTTCAACCTCGTCCGCGACTTCAACTTCAATCCGCTCCCGAGCCGCGTGGCCGTCTCGACGCAGATGGACCGCGCGCTGCAGTCGACGCGCTACCGATTCAGCGGCGACGATCCGGCGCTAACTACTTTTTACAACCGCAACTGGACCTGGGACCGGGATTATAGCCTGAACTGGGACTTCTCGCGAAACCTGCGCTTTCAATTCAATGCGACGAACCGTGCCGTGATCGATGAGCTCCCGGGCTTCGACGCGGACGGCAATCCGTTTGACGCGAAGGTGCGGCGTGACAGTGTCTGGGCGGCGCTACGCAACGGCGGGCGCAACAAGGCCTACCAGCACCGTTTCGACATCAATTACACCGTGCCGACGGCGCAAATCCCGTACCTCGACTTCCTGAAGGTGACGGCGCAGTACGCCGGCTCTTACAACTGGAACGCTGGGGCCCTCAACCTCGTAGATTCGCTCGGCAACGTGATTAGCAACGGACAGCAACGCCAGATCCGGGCCGACATTAACTTCGAGACCCTCTACCGCAAGTTCAAGTACCTCGAGAAAGTGCAGACGGCGCCGCGGGAGAAGTCCGCCGCCACGCGCGGCGGGGCAACCCCGGGCAGGGATACGCCGATCCAGCCCCCGGTCGACGCCACGGACGAAGTGATCGGCGACCTCGGCCCCGAAGCCGAGCGCCAGGCCAGGCGGGAGAAGCGTCGCGCCAGGGAGTTGGGCTCGGGCGAACGCGCGGCCGTGCGTCCGCTACTGCTCCTGCGCCGCGGCAACCTGACCTACAACGAGGAGTTCGGTACCACGCTGCCGGGCTTCCTGCCCAAGGCCAAATATCTGGGGTTGAGCCAAGGCTTCGCGGAGCCGGGGTGGAGCTTCATCAGTGGCCTGCAGCCGGACATCCGCGGCAGCTACAACAACGGCAATCGCGCGGACGACTACCTCTTCCAGCGCCAGGACAACTTCTCCTCGGCGATTACGCTCAACCAGCAGATCTTCCAGACCTACTCCCAGACAATTGCCGCGCAGTTGACGCTGGAGCCCTTCCGGGATTTCAAGATCGACCTGGACCTCTCCCAGCGCTTCAGCGAGAACCACAGTGAGTTTTTTAAGGACACCCTTATCGGGAAAACGGAAACGTCGTTCGCTCGCCTGGTCCCCGTAGATGTGGGATCGTACGCGATCAGCTACGGGGCGATCAGTACGCTGTTCGGGCAGAGCTCGGATCAACTATTCGCGACCTTCGAGGACACACGTCAGACGATTAGCCAGCGCCTCAACGAGAACGGCCAATTGCACCAGGATTCGGCGTACGCCTCGCGGGGCTACTTCGACGGCTACGGTCCGGAACAGCAACAGGTGCTGATGGGGGCATTCCTCTCCACCTACGCCGGCATCGAGCCCGGACAGGTGGACCTCAACGTCTTCCGCACGATGCCGAAGCCGAACTGGCGCGTGAGCTACAACGGCCTGGCGCGCCTCGACGCGTTTAAGAACGTGTTCTCGCGCTTCAGCGTGACCCACAGCTACAAGAGCGCCCTGACGGTCAACAGCTACAACACCAACCTGCTCTACAACGGGCCGGCATCCGTGAACCCATCCACGAGGAGCTACTACGCCCGCCTCGTGATCCCGGACTTGGTGCTGACGGAGGCCTTCCAGCCACTGATCGGGGTAGAGTCCACGCTCAAGAATGACATGAGCATCCGCTTCAGCGTCAACAAGAGCCGCAGCCTCGGGATGAGCTTCGTGGACAATACCCTCGCCGAGCGCAACGCGCAGGAGTTCTCGCTTGGGTACGGTTACGTGCTTAAGAACATCGACCTCCTCCGCTACTTCGGGATCTCGCAGAAGGCGGCCGACAAGGCCATCATCAAGACCTCACGTGACGCCCCCGCCGACACGGTCCAGCCCGACGAAAACGTGAAAGGCAAGCGAAAACGCGACCGGAGAGGGGGTAATAACCCGATCGGCAATGACCTGGATATCCAGCTGGACGTCCGCTACGCCGACGACGAGACGAAGAACCGCCTCATCGACCAGGCGAATACGAGTCAGTCGACGCGCGGTACGCGCGCTATCACGATCAGTCCGAGTGCGGAGTACGAGGTCAACAAGCAGCTCAGCTTAAGGCTCTTCGTGGACTACCGTTCGCAGAACCCGAAGTTGGCCAATAGCTTTAAGACGACCAATACGCAGGGGGGGCTGACGATCAGGTTTAAGTTGCAGTAGGCGCGCGCCCTGCGGCGGGGAAACCGGAATTGCTCGTCGGTAGGAAGTTTTGGCGAAAGCCCCCAAACCACAACAGCCCCGCTTGCGCGGAGCCGTTGCTTCTTTGCCGTTCACTAATAGGACATCGACAACTCGCTCAGCGCGTCACCGACGCCTGGGCGGCGGCGGGGGGCAGGACGAGATCACTGATGTAAGACTTTTCGGAGGCGTGAGCCAGCGTGCGATTGTAAGACTCCCGCATGCTGACTGCGGTCACGTACCAGTAGGTGGCGTTGTTGGTCACCTCGAGGGCCTGGGCAAAATTTGCATTTGGGGCAGCGTCGGGGTAGCGGCTCACGAGCCGGGTCTCGACTTGGGACAAGGTGTTGAGCCAGGTGGCGTCCCTGCCCTGCAGGAGCCCGGTGCGCTTGAGGAAGAGCCAGGTCATCGCGTTGATGTGTAACTCCTCCTCCCAGTGACTGGCGGCGTTAAGGCCGATCTCGTCGTAGACGAGGTGCATCATCTGGTGGGCCGTGAAGTAGTCGAAGAGGATCGCGTTGTACTCCGCGCGACCGTCACTGTCCTCACTCGCCTTGCCGAAGAACTTCTGGGTGTCGAAGTCGGCGAAATCGTATGGCGTGATGAATAACACGTTGTGAGCGGCGTCATAATTGAAACCGGATCCGCCCTCCGTCCCTACGGTGACGAAGGGTACGGCTTTGAGCCCGACCTGCTGTCCGTAGCTCTCGTAAAACGCCGTCGCGATGGTGCGGGCGCCTCGTAGGTTGTCCCTGTTGTTCTCGAGCAAGAGCTTCGGCGAGGTACAGGCCGTCCCGAAGAAGAGCAACAGGACGGAGAGGCGTGTGAGGTGAGTCATCTTGGTTTGGGTAGAGGAGGTCTCGCCGGGCGGGCTAGGTGTGTTTTGGTATGGCGTTTGTGTAAGTCTGGGAGTGTCGCCCGCCCGGGCTAGAAGGTGTGTGGTGTGTGAGTTTAGATTCGCTTGGGGCCGCTACAGCAGCATCGTTTGCCGCTTGTGAGTGCAAGTTTAGAGGGGCCCATTCCTTGGCGCAACGCCGTCTGCCCGGCTATAGGTAGACCTTTACACGTTTTGCGGTACGACAATACCCGATTCCCTTAGCGCACGCCAGTATCATATAGCTAACGCGCCTCATGCCTGCCGCCTACATTTGGTGACCGAGCGCCCCAAACGCCCTCGCGCCATGCCGTCACCGAGTTCCCCCCTTACCAGATGCATACGGCTTTCGCCAAAACTCGTCACCGTCCCAGGACCTGCCGACCGTGAGTGCCTCGGAGGCGCGCGCCTATTGCGGGGATTAGGAGGGGCGCTCCTGTGTTTCTTACTCTCGGGAGCGGGAGCAGCCCGGGCTCAATCCTTCGCCGCCTACACGCTAAAAGCCGGCCCCACCCTCGCTACCCAGCGCTGGGACAACTTCGAGCAGAGCCCCCTCGTCACCTACCACGCCGACCTCCAGGTCGAGCGGATGGATTACTCCTCGCCGACCTCCTTCTACGCCAGTGTCGGCTATCACCGCCGCGGCTCCGCGATCCGCTCGCGCAACGTTCGCTACCTCGACCCAACCACCGGCCAGGAGCTTACCATTCGCCCGCAGGCACTCGAGTTCGCGTTCTCCAACGTCGGCCTCACGCTGGGCGGCAAGCAGCATTACGCGGCCGGGAACGGTCGGGGCTTCGTGGCCTTCGGCTTGCGCGGCGAGTACAACGTCGCTACCGACTTCGGCAACACAGACGCTACGAATGTCAACTACGGCTACGGGCTCGCCTACCCCAATGCGGCCTACGTGCGCAAGGTCGTCTACGGGATGGACCTCGGGGTCGGCCTCGAGAGGCAACTGTCCGCTAGGCTGGACGCCCTCTTCGAACTGCGGATCAGTCCCGACGTCTCGCAGCAGTACGACCAGCCGCCACTGAGGTTCTACAGTCCCGTCACCGGCAACAACGAAGCCAGCGGACAGCGGCGGATCAACAATGTCGGTATCGAATTCAGCGTGGGCCTGAGGCTTCTACCGGAGACAGTATATGAGTAAAGGCGAGCCCGCCCCCCGCCACATACGGACTTAGCTTCGCCAAATCGCCAAACAAACAACCGAACAACCAAACAACCAAACAACCAAACAACTACCCCCTATGCGTCGACCATCCGCCGTCCTATTCGCCGTCCTCGGCACGCTCTACTTCTCGAGTTACTCCACCGGTCCGGCCCGCAATGACGTCGACGGGACCTCGAGCGGTCTGGCGGGAAGTCGTGAGTGTAGCGGCTGCCACAACGGCGGCAACTTCGGGACGAAGACCGCCTTCGCCCTCGTCGACGCCCAGGGCCGGGCCCAGACCGCCTACCGCTCCGGCGAGACCTACAAACTCCGCGTCACCATCGCCACCGCGACCGCCCCTGCCGGCTATGGGTTCCAGCTTCTCTTAATCGACGGGCAGAAGGCCCAGGCCGGGACCTTCGGGCTGGCTCCGCAGAATACACAAGTCAGCGAGTTCAACGGACGTAGCTACTTTGAGCACAGTCGCCGCCTCAGCGCGGCCTCGGTAGAGGTCGACTGGACGGCCCCGGCGCGGGGTACCGGGGCCCTCAGCGTCTACGCCGTCGGCAATGCCGTCAATGGCAACGGCGGTACGGGTGGGGACGAACCCGACGAGGCCATCGTCACGCTCGCCGAAACCCAGGCCTCGGCCACGCGGGAGGAGGCTTGGCCGGCGCACATCACCATCGCACAATCTGCGGGGACGATTACCATTCGAGACGGTGGTGGTTTTGGCGAAAGCCCCTACGCGGTGCGCCTGTACGACATGAGTGGCCGACTCTCGTACTCGGGAGTTTTGGCGAAAGCCGGATTGGAGATCACCGGATTGCAGGCGGGAACGCACGTAGTACGTCTGGAGGGAGAAAGTGGCGCGGGAGCTGGACGAATTTTGGTTCTCCTGCCGTAATCGTGGGTTGATCGAGGAGCGCTTTCACTTCAGGTAAGGGAACCGGGATCGCTTCCGCACGTCTGCCGGCCGAGTAGCGCCCGGTTTGGTGCCTTCGACGCTTACTAATGCAACCCTGTCAGCTCCAGCGTTTACAGAGTTCGATATCCGTCAGGCCGCGCCACGTCCCGCTGCCACATTGACATCGATTCTGAGTTGGCGGGCCCTTTGCGGAACGTAACCATTCCCCTTTATCCCGAATCCACAAACCCGTCCCCATGCATACCGATCCCCACTTCGAGTCCGACCCCGAACTCACCGACGAGCAGACCGGCGAGCGCATCCTCGAGTCGATCGATGAGACCTATGCCGAGGTCGAGTCCCCTCAGGCAGACGACGCCACTCGCCTCGAGAAGGCCCGCACGGAACTGACCGAACTCAAGGACAAGTACCTGCGCCTCATGGCGGAGTTCGACAACTTCCGTAAGCGCACCGCGCGCGAGCGCTTGCAGGAGCGCTTGGCCGCCGGCGAGTCGACCATCCGCGCCATTTTGCCAGTGGTCGACGACTTTGACCGCGCCAAAGCAACGGCCGATAGCGACAGCAATGACGAGTCCTTCACCAAGGGCGTCGACCTGGTGTACCACAAGCTCAAACGCACCATGGAGACCCTCGGCGCCAAGCCCATGGTCTCGACCGGGGAGCCGTTTGACCCGGACCTCCACGAGGCCTTCACGGAGATTAATGCCCCCACGCCCGAGCTCGTCGGTAAGGTGGTCGACACGATCGAGCCCGGTTATTTCCTTAACGATAAGCTGATCCGTCACGCCAAGGTGGTGATCGGCAAGTAGCACATACGTACCGCTCTGCGCAGGGGCGTTTATTAGGCGCCTTTCGGCAAAACCCGCTGCACCGGCGCCGCATCCGAAGATCTATGTCCAAGCGAGATTATTACGAGGTCCTAAGTGTCTCGAAACAGGCCACCGACGCGGAGCTGAAGAAGTCGTACCGCAAGGTGGCAATGGAGAACCACCCCGACCGCAACCCCGACAATCCCGCGGCCGAGGCGAGGTTCAAGGAGGCTGCCGAGGCCTACGAGGTCCTCACCGACCCTCAGAAACGCGCGCGCTACGATCGCTACGGACACGCCGGCATGGGCCAGGGCGGCGGCCCAGGGGGCTTTGGCGGCGGCGGGATGACCATGGATGACATCTTCCAGAACTTCGGTGACATCTTCGGGCAGGGCTCGGCGTTCGAGGGCTTCTTCGGGCAGCAAGGCGGCGGCGGCAGACGACAGGCGCGCGGCGAGCGCGGCAGCAACCTGCGCACGCGCGTCAAACTCACCCTCGAAGAGGTGTCCACCGGCGTCAACAAGAAGATCAAGATCAAGAAACAGGTCGGGTGCGACGTGTGCGACGGCACCGGCGCCAAGGACGCCTCGAGCGTCAAGACCTGCGGCACCTGCGGCGGCTCCGGTATGGTGCGCCAGGTGCGCAACACCTTCCTCGGCCAGATGGCCACGACGGCTACCTGCCCGACCTGCGCGGGCAGCGGCCAGCAGATCGAGGCCAACTGTCCGAAGTGTAAAGGCGACGGCATCGTCTACGGCGAGGAGACCATCGACCTCGACGTGCCCGCCGGCGTGGCCGAGGGGATGCAGCTCTCCATGACGGGGAAAGGTAATGCCGGCCGTAGGGGCGGCCCCGCTGGCGACTTGCTGATCAACATCGAGGAGATCCCGCACGACGCCCTCCAGCGCAATGGCCAGGACCTCGTCTACGAACTACGGATCAACATCTCCGACGCCGCCCTCGGCACCAAGGTTGAGGTCCCGACCCTCGACGGCAACGTCCGTTTCGACATCCACCCCGGTACGCAGTCCGGCGAGATCAAGCGCCTCAAGGGCAAGGGCCTCCCGAGCGTACAGGCCCACGGCCGCGGCGACCAGTTCGTGCACGTCAACGTCTTCACCCCGAAGCGCGTCTCCGAGCGCGAACGCGAGCTGCTCGAGGAGCTGCGCGAGAGTCCGAACTTCCAGCCGGACGGCAACTCGAAGGAGAAGGGCTTCTTCGACAAGGTCAAGGACTTCTTTCAGTGAGGCGGGCCGGCGCAGAACGCGGGAAGCATAGGTGGCACGGCGATCTTGCAGCCTTAATCACGGCCTGTATCTCGCTGGCCTTCGCAGCCTGCGGTCCCGAAGTCGTCTACGAACAGCACCACGACCTCCCCGGCGAATGGTCCTACGCCGACTCCGTCACCTTCGCCTATGAGATCGCCGACACGAGCCGCGCGTACGACCTCGTGCTCGAGATCGACCACGAGGATGTCTTCGCGACACAAAACCTGTACGCCCAGTTCACGACCATCTACCCCGATGGGAGCCGTCAGACCGAGCCGCTGAGCCTCGAGCTGGCAGACGGTAGCGGGCGGTGGCTCGGGGATTGCAGCGGCGAAGACTGTGCCTTGAGTCTCCCGCTCCAGGTCTCCACGCGCTACCCTGCAGTCGGCACCTACGCCATGGTCCTGCGCCAGTTCATGCGCCAAGATCCGATCCCGGGCATTGAGGGGTTCGGTTTGCGGATTGCGGTTGCAGATATGGCCGACGAAGGACGCTAACGAGACGCGGGCGAACTTTCGCTAGCGCGCCGGGCGGCTTGCCAGCACGTAAATTTGCGAGACCTAACCAATCAAACCATGCTTTACCAACTAACCGAAGAGCAGCTCGCCGTCAAGGAGGCCGCCCGCGAGTTCGCGCAGAACACCCTCAAGCCCGGCGTCATCGCGCGCGATTCGTCGATGACCTACCCGACCGACGAGGTCCGGCAGATGGGCGAACTCGGGTTCCTCGGCATGATGGTCGACACGGAGTACGGCGGCGGCGGTATGGATACCCTCAGCTACGTGCTCGCCATGGAGGAGCTCTCTAAGGTTGATAACTCCTGCTCGGTGATCGTATCGGTCAACAACTCCTTGGTCTGCTACGGGATCCAAGAATTCGGCTCCGAGGAGCAAAAGTCGAAGTACCTCCCGAAGCTCGCCACCGGGGAGTGGATAGGGGCCTTCTGCCTGTCCGAGCCCGAGGCCGGCTCCGACGCCACCAGCCAGCGCACCACCGCCGTCGACATGGGCGACCACTACCTCGTCAACGGCACGAAAAACTGGATTACCAATGGAGGTACGAGCCAGGTGCACCTCGTCATCGCGCAGACCAACCCCGAGAAGGCTCACCGTGGGATCAACTGCCTGATCGTCGAGACCCACTGGGACGGCGTCTCCATCGGCGCCAAGGAGGACAAGCTCGGCATCCGCAGCTCCGATACCCACACCATCATGTACTCCGACGTCAAGGTCCCGAAGGCCAACCGCATCGGCGCCGACGGGTTCGGGTTCAAGTTTGCGATGAAGACCCTCGCCGGAGGGCGCATCGGGATCGCCGCGCAGGCCCTCGGGATCGCCGCCGGGGGTCTCGAATTGGCCACCGCTTACGCAAAACAACGGGAGGCCTTCGGGAAGCCCATCGCTCAGCACCAGGCCATCGCCTTTAAGTTGGCCGAGATGGCCACCGAAGTCGAGGCCGCGCGCCTGCTCGTTTACCAGGCCGCGATCGCGAAAGATCGCCACCTCAACTACGACACGCTCTCCAGCATGGCCAAGCTCTACGCCTCGAAGGTGGCCATGCAGCAGACCGTGGAGGCCGTCCAGATCCACGGCGGCTACGGCTTCGTGAAAGAGTACCACGTCGAGCGCCTCATGCGTGACGCCAAGATCACGCAGATCTACGAGGGCACCTCGGAGGTGCAAAAGATCGTGCTGAGCCGTGCGCTGCTGAAAGGGGAGTTATATCCTGATATGCAGTTCGTGCAGGAAGCGGCGATGGTGTAGGCGATTAGCTGTCTCTGCTTGGGGCTTTCGCCAAAACACACGATGACACCAAAGACCGCAGGGCCCGGATAACCTAGTTTCGGCTGCGCGTGGGTCATCCGCCCGTGTGATGCGCGCGGGACCGCGGGCGCAACGGCTGGAGCCGACGTAGGTCGGCATCCTCCAGACCTCCCACCGACAACTTACCCCCTACCCCCACGGTTCCTTACGGGTTGAAAGCCCTGCACCAAATAGGCTCCATGGCCGGTATCCCGATCCGGGTCCACGCCCTCACCTACGCGCTGCCGCTACTGGCGCTGGGCTACGGACTGTGGCGAGGGCTATCGATGCCGGGGATGCTGTGGCTCGAGGCCCTCGTGCTCGGGGTGTTGGTCTGTGTCCTTTTGCACGAATTTGGCCATGCCCTGGCGGCACGCTACTTCAAAGTTGGCGTCCACGACGTACTCCTGCTACCGGTCGGCGGCGCCGCGCGCCTCGAAAGATTACCGGGCACGGCTGCCCAGGAGAGCTTCGTGGTTTTCGCCGGGCCACTCGTCAATCTACTGATAGGCTTGTTGCTGCTACCGGTCGTGTACGTTTTGCCGGAAGGCGAACGCTTCCTGTGGGAGGGCAACTTCTCGGCCCGCGCCACGCTGGCGAGCCTGGCGATCTTCAACCTGATCGTATTCGCCGTTAATCTAATGCCGGTATACCCGCTCGACGGCGGGCGCCTCCTGCGCTCGGTGCTCACCAACTGGATGCCGCGGCTGCGCGCCACGGAGGTCAGCGCCTTCGCCGCCAGAATACTGCTGCTCGTAGGTATCGCCTTCGTGGTCTGGCGCGGGGATTACGTGTTCGTGTTGTTGTTCGGCTACCTCTTCATGCTAGCCGGCAAGGAGGTGCACATGGCTTCGGTGCAGCAGTTCCTAGAGGGCGACCAGCTCGGTAAGCATGCGCAGGCGGTGCGGGTCTTCGACCCGAGCGTACCGATTGCCGATATCCTCCACCAACTCGAGCGCAATGCGCACGGCGGAGCCGTGATCGCGGATGAGTGCTGCCCCATTGGCTTCGTGACCGTGAAGCTGTTACGCCGTGCCCCGGACCCTACGCGCCACGTGGGCGATCTGGAGATGCTCACGGTCGTGTGCCACGACAGTCACACCCCGCTCAAGGAGCTTAGCCGACAGTTCGCTTGTCACCCGAAGTCGGTCGCCATCGAGGAGATCGACGGCCGGCCGGCGGGGTACTTGGATCTGGATGGGCTGACGGTCGCGTTCGAGGCGTACCAGGCGGAGGGGTAGGCTAGTGGGAGAGGCGAACGCCGAATAAGCACTGCGCTGTAGCGCCCTCAACAACTCAACCTTCAACAACTCAACAATTGCTTACGCCTTCGTCAGCTCCGCGATAATATTCGCGGTCAGGTCGGCGGCGTCATCGACGAAGAGCAGGGCCTGCGGCAGGCTGGAGTCGAAGATGATCGTGTAGCCGTTGGTTTTGGCGTAAGCCTTAATCGTCGCCATCACCTCGTCCACGATGGGCGTGAGGTAGAGGCCGCGGCGCTGCTCAAACATACGCGCGCCCTCCGACTGGAAAACCTGGATTTGCTGCTGTAGCTCCTCTAGCTCCTGCTGGGCCTTCTGCACCGCCTTCGGGGTCATGTCGGGCTGGTTCTTCCTGGCCGCCTCGAGCATGGTGCTGAACTCCGCCTCGAGGCCCTCGAGCCCGACGCGCAGTGAGTCCTGGTAGTTCTGCAGCAGGCTATCGGCCTCGGCGGTGGAGGCGAGGGACTCGAGCACGAGGCCGGTGTTGACGTGACCGAACTTCGCCTGCGCGGAGGCGACTACGGACAGGAGGCACAGCAGGGTAAAGAGGACAGCGTTCTTCATTCGGGGCGCAAATGTACGCGACGGCCGATAAGTCCTCGGCTAGCACGTTCGGCGGCGATAGGTAGTGGCGAAGGTAGGCGTCTCCCGGAGCGCAATACCCCAAGGCGATGTAACGCTTTTGGCTTACTCTTGTAGTATACTGCCCTATGTCGAAGGCGAAGATCTGGCTCATCGTGTCCGTGATGTCGGTGGCCTTGCTCGGGATCACGGGCATGCAGGTGACGTGGATCCAGAACTTGATCCGACTCAACGGCGAGAACTTCGACGAGCAGGTGTTCGCGGCCCTCAACAGTGCCGCCGATCGCCTCACGCAGCTCGAGAACCGCGACGCCTACGCCAATGGCTACTCGATCGACTTCTTCGAGAACCGCAACTTCGGTGGCGCCGAAGAGGCCCTCGACTCATCGGCCGCTGAGGTGCCGGGAGACTTCGCCAACTTCCGCAGCGGCGGTCGACGCCCGCAGTACAGCGCGTCGAGCTTCCGGCAGTACATGCAGTATACCTTCGATCTGCAAAACGTCCCCCTCGGGAGCCGTATCCAGCCCGCGCTCCTCGACACGCTCCTCCAACAGGAGCTCAGCGGCTACGGCATCACGGCGAAGTACACCTACGGCGTGTTCTCCGTGGAGCTCGTCGACTTCATCATCGTCGACGGGGCCTACTACATGAACGACAAGGGGCCGGTCAACTTTGTCTCCGACGACTCGGCCGAGCAGGGTTCGCTGGAGACGAGCAAGTACGCCGTCTGGCTCTTCAAAGATGCCTCCCCGCAGCCGCCGGGAATGTTGGTGATCCACTTCCCCGACCGCTCGAGCATCCTGCTGGCGTCAGTGTGGTGGACGATCCTCGTGAGCGGGTTGCTGCTCTCGCTGGTGCTGGCGTGCTTCGCGTACTCCATCTTCATCATCTTCCGCCAGAAGCGCGTGTCGAGGATGAAGAACGACTTCATTTCCAACATGACCCACGAGTTCAAGACACCAATCGCGACGATCAGTCTGGCGGCGGACTCGATCACGAACGCGAAGGTGATCAGCTCCCCCGACAAGCTCATGCGCTTCGCGGGCATCATCAAGGCCGAGAATCAGCGGATGCACCGCCAGGTCGAGAAGGTGCTTCAGGCCGCGCAGATTGAGCGCGGGGAGATGAAGCTCAAGCCCGTCGAGTTGGACATCAACGAATTGGCCCGCGAGGCCGCCGAGCACATGATGCTGCAGGTGGAGCAGCGGGGAGGGCAGCTCCACCTCGACATTAGGGCCGAGCACCCGGTCGTGACCGCGGACCGGACCCACCTCAGCAACGTGGTCCACAACCTCATCGACAACGCCATAAAATACAGCCCAGATGTCGTGGACATTACCGTAGGCACTGAGGATGCGCGGGGCGGCGTTAGGGTGCGCGTACGCGACAGGGGTATCGGGATGACGGCGGAGGACCAGCGGCAAATCTTCGAGTCCTTCTTCCGCGTCCACACCGGCAACCGCCACGACGTCAAGGGCTTCGGGCTCGGACTGAGTTACGTCAAGGCCACCATCGAGGCCCACGGCGGGCAGGTGTCGGTGCAGTCGGTCCCGCACCAGGGTTCGACCTTCACGATTCAGCTTCCGCAAAAACCAGCCTCCTCTAAATCACAGCAATATGTCGACACCTAACGCCCGTATCCTCCTCGTCGAAGACGACACCAACTTCGGCGACGTACTGCGCTCTTACCTCGAAATGCACGACTACGACGTGACGCTCGCCACCGACGGCGAGGCCGGCCTGCGGGCCTTCAAGCCCGGCAGTTACGACATTTGCATCTTCGACGTGATGATGCCGAAAAAAGATGGCTTCGCCCTCGCCCACGACGTGCGCCAGCGCGACGAACACGTGCCGATCGTGTTCCTCACCGCCAAAAACCTCAAGGAGGATATCCTCCAGGGCTTCAAGGCCGGCGCCGATGATTATATCACGAAGCCGTTCGTCAGCGAGGAACTCCTGATGAGGATCCAGGCCATCCTGCGACGCTCGCAACCGCAGCTCCTCGAGGAGGATGAAACGCGCGAATTCCACATCGGCCGCTACCACTTCGAATTCATCCTCCGCGAGCTTACCCTCGACCGCGGCACCGAGGACGCCCAACTCGAGCGCCTCTCGCCAAAAGAAGCTGAACTCCTCCGTCTTTTCGCTATCCACAAGAACGATGTCCTCACCCGCAAGGAGGCCCTGACCAAGATATGGGGCGAGGACAACTACTTCACGGCCCGCTCGATGGACGTCTTCGTTACCAAGCTCCGCAAGTACCTCAAGGCAGACGAAAATCTAGAGATCGTGAACATCCACGGAAATGGGTTCAGGCTGGTAGAGCGGGCGGAGGTGTGATGTGCGAGATGCCTGGGGTGTTAGCCCCCTTCAAATAGCTAGACACAACTCTCACACTTCACCCTCGTCCAACTCCTCCACTGCCGCTAGCGTGCACCGCATAATCACCTCCTGCAAATCGGTGCCGTCACTGTTGAGCGGGTCGATAAAGCGCACTAGGCCCGCCCGCAGTGCGTACAAGCGCCGCTCATCATCCGTCTGCTTGCCGGCGGCAATGAGTTCGATCTTGCGAAGGTGCGCCTGGCGGGCCTGGCGCGGATTAAAGATACCGGCCAACTCGGTGCACTGGTGACAAGCACCTTTTTGGTTGACCAGTGCGCAACGCTCGTAAAACACGCGACTCAAGGTGCCGCGCGCGTCGTGGAGGAGATGCTTGACGACGCCCTCGGTGAGGTCCAAAATGACCGCGATCTCCTTGCGGGAAAACCCGTAGACGTCTTTCAGCAAAATGCTCACCTGCTGGTCTACGGGGAGGGTCTTCCCGATGCACGTAAAACAGAAGTCGATGTGCTCCCCGACGTCGTAACGCCCGCTCGGCGACTGCGTATGCACGTCCTGGAAGCGCTTTTGGATCACCGGCGAGCCAAGGGCGAGGGCCTTCGAAAGGTCTTGCGCGTCGGTCGTCCAGCGGCGCCGTTCGCGCAGCAGATCGCGGGCGAGATTGGCGGCGATGCGGAAGGTCCAGGTCTTTAGACTCGCCTCGGCCCGATAGCTCCCGATGCGCTCGAAGACGCGCACGAAGGTGTCCTGCGCGAGGTCGTCGGCGTCTTCGCGACTGGTGGTCATGCGGTAGAGAAAGCTCCGCAGCTGATCCTGGAAACCGGCGTAAAGGTCCTGGAAAGCGCGGATGTCGCCGGCGCGAGCCTTGTCGATGAGAGGCTCCACGGGGCTCAAGTTTTGGAGATTTCATCGGCGAGGTGTTCGTGGGCGGCTTGCGCCAAAACCTGCCACGTGCGGACCTCCTCGAAGGGGACTTGCAGGCAGTTGCGCATCAGTTTGCCCTTGCCCGCCGGGTCGAAAACCGAGAAACCGTCCCGCACCAAGTACTCGGGAAGTAGGTCTTGCGGAAGCTTGAAAGCCGCGTCCCGCCCGGTACCCGCGTGGAAGAAAGCGAAGGGTTTACGCCCGATCTGCAAGGCTCGATAGCCGAACCTACTGCCTAGACGTGCGCCGTCGAGCCCGAGCGCGAGGGTTTCGAAGGTCTCTAGTGGGCTCACGTGAGGCGGGTTTTGGCGAAAGCCGTAAAGGAAAGTCGCCGGTCACGCGCGAAGGCCTCGGCGTACATGAGGGCCGCGCCCACCATGGCCACGTCCCGAAAGGTCGCGATGACGCCGAGGAAGTCGCCAGTCAAAGCTTTCGGTACGTGGATCAAGACCACGAACAGCAGCAGTTCCACCGCGAGGCACCGCGCCGCGAGCCGATCGTACTTGCCGAGCGCCACACTGAGCGCGAAGAGCAGCAGTCCGACGCCCGCGAAGTACACCCATAACGCGGGCGCGGGCAGCCAAGCCGGCACGTAGCCAAGCGAAAATTCGAGCGGCCCGAAGTGAAGCAAGCCAAAGGCCGCCATTGGGACGGCGAAGAGAGTGCGGATGAGGGTTCTCATAAAGTTGAGAGTTGAAAGTAAATAGTTGAAAGTGCCGTTCGAGTGGCGAGTTGCGCGGGTTTGGCGCCGTTCGACTGCCTGCCGGCAGTTGCGCACAGAAAGTGCGGATGTGCTTTGTCTAGGCCCACTGCCCAGCGTGAGAAGGGGTAGGGGGCCCTGCTCTAGGCCAGTCGAAAGCACCTCACCTAGATCACGCTCGTTGTGCCGCAATCGGCATCGACGATGTGGCTATTGAGCACTGCGCCAGCGGGACTGAGGAGGAAAGCCACCAGCTCGCCGATCTCCGGCAGACTAGGCGCACGCTTGAGTAGCGAACCCTGGGCCATGCCTTGCGCGAGCGCCTCGGGTGGGCTGCCGATGCGGGCGGCCTGGAGGGCGGTGGTCTCCTGGATGGTTCGTGTCTCGGGCAAGGCGGTGGCATTCACGCAAACGGCGCCACAGCCGATCTCGCCGAGTTCGGCCGCGAAGGCGCGAGTCAAGCCCTCGACGGCCGCCGAGGCCGCGGCGAGGCCAGACATGCCGGACATTTTGAGTCGCGAGAGGCTGGACGTGAGCAGGACGAGCGTCCCACAGGTCTCTCGCCGCCGCCAGACACGACCGGCGGCGCTGCCGGTGACGAACTGCCCGCCGACGACGAGCCGATGGAGATCGAGGAAGGTGGCGAGCGGTAAATCGGCGGCGAGTTGGCCGTAGCCAGGATCCGCGGCCCGTGGGCCAACGCCGTTGAAGACGCTGTCGAGTCGGCCATAGCGCGCGTGTACCTCCTCGAGAAACGTCTCGACGGCAGCCTCGTTAAGGACAACGACCTCCGCGATCAGGTCGGACAATGAAAGCTGGTCGTGAAGAGCTTGCGCGGTGCTCAGGCGGCGCGCGGCGAGCACGACGGTGGCGCCGT